>NZ_JBWKRS010000016.1:131365-150023 GCF_059419385.1 Pseudomonas sp. GW821-FHT05H12
GCCGGCGATGGGGCCCTTGAGATCGCCATCGCCGGCAAGCCGGGCTCCTACAGGGTTAGTCGACGGTGATGTTGTGCTTGGCGAGGAAGGCGACGAAGGCTTCTTCGTCCAGCACCTTCAGACCCAGCTCGCTGGCCTTGGCCAACTTGGAGCCCGCGCCCGGCCCGGCGACCACGCAGTGGGTTTTCGCCGAAACGGAACCGGCCACCTTGGCGCCGAGACTTTCCAGCTTGTCCTTGGCCACGTCACGGCTCATCAACTCCAGGGAGCCAGTAAGCACCCAGGTATGCCCTGCTTCGGGCAAGCCTTCGACGACTTTTTTCTCGCTCTGCCAATGCATGCCGAAGTCGCGGAGCTGCTGCTCGATGGCCAGGGCGCGGTTGGCGTTGTCGGCATTATCGAAGAACTCGCGCACGGCCTTGGCCTGCTTCTCGGGCAGCGCCTGACGCATGTCGAGCCAGTCGGCTTTGATCACGCCTTCGAGGCTGCCAAATTTGTCCGCCAGTTTCTGCGCAGCACCCGGGCCAACGCTCGGCACGTGCAGCTTGTCGAGCAAGCCACCCAACGTGGCGCTGGCAGCGAACTCGGCGCTCAAGTCGCCCTGATCCTGCAATTGAAGCCCGCATACTTCAGGCGACAGCAATGCACCGATCACTTCCTGGTTATGGCTGTCTTCAAAGAAGCTGTGAATCTCATGCGCCACTTCCAGGCCCACGTCAGGCAAGTACGTCAGCACTTCCGGCAAGGCCTTCTGCACGCGCTCCAGCGACGCCAGGGACCTTGCCAGCACTTTGGCGGTCTCCTCGCCCACATCGGGAATACCCAGGGCGTAGATAAACCGCGCCAGGGTCGGCGTCTTGCTGTTTTCGATGGCGGCGATCAGCTTCTTGCTGGAGATATCGGCAAAGCCCTCCAGGTCGATGATCTGTTCGTACTTGAGTTTGTAGAGATCCGCCGGCGAGCCGATGAGTTTCTCGTCCACCAACTGCTCGATGGTCTTGTCGCCCAGGCCGTCGATGTCCATGGCGCGACGCGAGACGAAATGAATGATCGCCTGCTTGAGCTGCGCCCCACACGCCAGGCGCCCGACGCAGCGGTACACCGCGCCTTCACTGACGGTTTCCTTGCCCTTGCTGCGCTTGACCAGTTGGGTGCGCTCCACGTGGGAACCGCACACCGGGCAGCTCTCGGGAATAGGCACCGCGCGGGCGTTTTCCGGACGGCGCTCAAGCACCACGGAGACGACTTGCGGGATCACATCACCGGCGCGGCGGATGATCACCGTGTCGCCGATCATCACACCCAGGCGCGCCACTTCGTCCATGTTGTGCAAGGTGGCATTGGACACAGTGACACCCGCGACCTTGACCGGCTTGAGGCGCGCCACCGGGGTGACGGCGCCCGTGCGGCCAACCTGGAACTCCACGTCGAGCAGTTCGGTGAGTTCTTCCAGGGCCGGGAATTTATGGGCGATGGCCCAACGCGGCTCGCGGGCACGAAAGCCCAGCTCACGCTGGGAAGCAATGCTGTTGACCTTGAACACCACGCCGTCGATCTCGTACGGCAGGCTGTTACGCCGTTCGCCGATATCGCGGTAGTACTCGAGGCAGTCCTGGATGCCCTTGGCCAGCTTCAGCTCGCGACTGATGGGCATGCCCCACTTCTGCAGCTGTTGCAGGTTGCCGATGTGGGTGTCGCTGATGTCCGTGGTCACGCCATAGCAGCAGAATTCCAGCGGGCGGCTGGCGGTGATCTTTGAATCCAGCTGGCGCAGGCTGCCCGCAGCGGCGTTGCGCGGGTTGGCGAAGGTCTTGCCGCCAACTTCCAGCTGCGAAGCATTGAGCCGCTCGAACCCGGCCTTGGACATGAACACTTCGCCACGCACTTCCAGGGTCGCCGGCCAGCCGCTGCCGTGCAGTTTTAACGGAATATTGCGCACGGTGCGCACGTTGACGCTGATGTCCTCGCCAGTGGTGCCGTCGCCACGGGTGGCGCCGCGTACCAACTCGCCATCCTGGTACAACAGGCTGACCGCCAGGCCGTCCAGTTTCGGCTCGCAGCTGTATTCCACCGCCGCGCCACCGCCGAACAGGTCGCCCACCGGCAGGTCGAGACCTTCGGTAACCCGACGATCGAATTCCAGCATAGTGGTTTCATCGAATGCGTTGCCAAGGCTGAGCATGGGGATCTCATGCTTGACCTGGGTGAACGCCGACAGCGCCGCACTGCCCACCCGCTGCGTCGGTGAATCCCGCGTGACCAGCTCCGGATGCTCGGCCTCCAGGGCCTTGAGCTCGTGGAACAGCCGGTCGTACTCGGCGTCCGGGATGCTCGGCTCGTCGAGGACGTGGTAGCGGTAGTTGTGCTGATCCAGTTCAGCGCGCAGTTCGAGGATGCGGGTGTGGGCGGCGGTCATGGGTGTTCTCTCATAAAGCAAAAGAGCAGCCGAAGCTGCTCAATATGTTAGTGCACGGATTCTACAGACAACGCTTAAGATCGAACCTCAGCGTTTCTGTGTCAGGGCGCGACGCTCGAACTCGACGATGCGCTGACGGTAGTGTTCGATGGTCTGGGCGGTCAGGACGCTGCGTTGATCGTCCTTGAGTTCGCCATTGAGCTCCTGGGACAGCTTGCGGGCTGCCGCCACCATCACGTCGAACGCTTGTTTCGGGTGACGCGGGCCTGGCAAACCGAGGAAGAAGCTCACGGCCGGGGTGCTGAACAGGTCGATGTCGTCCAGATCGAACGTGCCCGGCTTGACCGCGTTGGCCATGGAGAACAGCACTTCGCCGTTACCCGCCATGCTTTCGTGACGGTGGAAGATGTCCATCTCGCCAAAACGCAGGCCGCTTTCCAGGATGTTCTGCAACAGCGCCGGGCCCTTGAAGCCGGCCGCGTCGCGGCAAATCACGCTGATCACCAGCACTTCTTCAGCGGCCGGCTGGTCGTTTACCGACTGGCGCGGCGCGGTGCTCTTGCCAATGTTCTCGTCCGGGAAATCATCGTCTCGGCTGCTGAAGCTCGGGCCTTCATCGACGTCGAGGTTCAGGTCGCCCTGATGCGGCTCGGCGACCGGCGCGCTGTTGCGCTTGCCTCGCTTGGAAGACGGCTCACGGGCTTCACGCAGTGGCGCGCTCATCGACGGCAGGTCGTGCTCGTCCAGTTGCGGTTCTTTATGGGTATCCAGAACACGGGGCGGCCCCAGCAGCTCGGCACTGCCGTCGTCGTCCGGCAGGTTGGACAGGTTTCGGTCCAGGCGGAACTTGAGCTTGCCCTTGCCGCCGCGCATCCGGCGCCAGCCATCAAAAAGAATACCGGCAATGACAATAATGCCGATGACGATCAGCCACTCGCGCAGACCGATTTCCATGTAATCCCGTGCCTCTAATAAAAAATGCTGAAAAATAAGGGGTTTAGCACCGTGCAAACCGCTTTAAAACGTGGCGCCAACTCTATGTTCTGACTGACGTTTTGCCCACGCACACGAAAAATTGACATTAAACTAGCACGACCAAAGATAACTTTACACCGTCTGTCAAAATGCCTTGAACAAATATGTCCATTTGCCATATTTCACAGCCGGTTCCATCACCTTACATCCTGCTGAAAATTCTCTTTCACAGCGTGGTTCAGGATTCCACCATCGCCATCGCTTCTTCCACGTCCACCGCCACCAGGCGCGAACAGCCCGGTTCGTGCATCGTCACACCCATCAGTTGATCAGCCATTTCCATGGCGATCTTGTTGTGGGTGATATAGATGAACTGCACCGTCTGGGACATCTCTTTAACCAAGCGTGCGTACCGTCCAACGTTAGCGTCATCCAGCGGGGCGTCAACTTCATCGAGCATGCAGAACGGCGCCGGGTTCAACTTGAAGATGGCAAATACCAGGGCCAATGCGGTCAGGGCCTTCTCGCCGCCGGACAACAAATGGATGGTGCTGTTCTTCTTGCCCGGAGGCCGCGCCATGATCGTTACCCCAGTATCGAGTAGATCTTCGCCCGTCAGTTCCAAGTAAGCGCTGCCTCCACCGAAAACTTTCGGGAATAAGGCCTGTAAACCGCCATTAATCTGATCAAAGGTATCTTTGAAACGATTACGGGTTTCCTTGTCGATCTTGCGGATCACGTTTTCCAAGGTGTCCAGGGCCTCGACCAGGTCGGCGTCCTGGGCGTCCAGGTAACGCTTACGCTCGGACTGTTGCTGGTATTCGTCGATAGCCGCGAGGTTGATCGCGCCGAGGCGTTGGATACGTGCAGCAATGCGCTCAAGTTCTTCTTCGGCGTCTTTCTCGTTGGCCTGGGCGGTCAGGGTATTGAGCACGCCGTGCAGGTCGTAGCCGTCTTCGAGCAACTGGTCCTGCAAGGTCTTGCGGCGCACGGTCAGGGCTTGCCATTCCATGCGCTGTTGCTCGAGCTGGCCGCGGATCAGTTGGGATTGTTGCTCGGCCTGGGTGCGGCGCTTTTCGGCATCACGCAGTTCGCGGTCGGCGTCTTCCAGGGCGATTTGCGCGGTCTTGAGTTCTTCATCGACGGTCATGCGCTTGTCGAGCAGCTCTTCGAGCTTGAGGCGCAACTCTTCCAGTGGCGCTTCGCCCTCTTCCAAGTTGAGGCTCAGTTGCTCGCGCTTTTCGGTGAGGCGTTCGGACTGCATCTCCAAACGCTCGAGGGCCTGGGCCGTGGACGCGTGCTGAGCCTTGAGCGAACCCAAACGCACCGCCAACTGGTGGGCGTGATCTTTATGCTGACGGGCTTCCTGGCGCACGCGGTCAAGGCGCTCGCGCAGGCTGTCGCGCTGGGCCAGCAGCAGTTCGCGCTGCTCGGTGTCCAGCGCCATGCTGTCGAGGGCTTCCTGCAAATGCAGGCGCGCCTCGCCAATCTGTTCGTGTTCCAGGGCGCGCTGCTCGCCCATCTCGGCGACTTCCTCGTCAAGACGGGTACGGCGCAGGGTCAGTTGCTCGACCTTGGCTTTGCTCGCGGAAAGCTGGGCTTTCAGCTCGCCTTGCTGGCGCGCTTCGTCCTGCAACAGGCGGCGCAGGTGTTCGCGGCCGGTCTCTTGCTGGCGCTGGGTGGCGCGCAAGGTTTGCAGCTGGGTTTCCAGGCCTTCAAGGGTGGCTTCGCGCTCTTCACGCTCGGCGATCAGGTTGACGATTTCCTGGCCTCGGGCCAACACGCCGCTTTCCGCTTCACTGGCGCGACGCACCCGCAAGAAGTGCCGACCGACCCAATAGCCGTCGCGGCTGATCAGGCTTTCACCAGCACCCAGTTGACCGCGCTGGGCCAGCGCCTGCTCCAGCGAATCCACCGGTTTGACCTGGCCCAGCCACGGCGACAGGTCAATCGCCGCCTCGACTTTATCCAGCAAGCTGCCCGGTACTCGCGTGCCGTCCGCTGCCGGGCTGAGCAAACGCAAGTCACCCTGGGCAAAACCCGACAGGTCGAACGCGCCAAAATCATCCACCAGCACCGCTTGCAGGTCAGCGCCCAGCACGGTTTCCACCGCCAGCTCCCAACCGGCTTCCACTTTCAAGCCTTCGGCCAAACGCGGGCGCTCGGCCAGGTGCTGGTCGCGCAACCATTCGGCGGTGCCAGTGCCCGGGTCCAGCGCGGCTTGCTGCAAGGCTTCCAGGGACGCCAGACGCCCGTTCAAGCGCTGTAAATCACCCTGGGCCTGCTGTTGCGCCTGGGTCGCCTGTTGCAGTTGCTGACGCAATTGCTCCAGGCGCTCCACTTGTTGTTCTTCGCTGGCTTCCAGCTCTTCCAGCGTCATTTCGCTTTCGGCCAGTTGCTCGCTCAACTCCATGATCGCCGCGTCTTCCGGGTCGGCGGAGAGCAACGCGCGCTCTTCCTGCATGCGGCGCTGGCGCTCGGCCAGGCGCTCCATGCTGGTTTCCAGTTGCTGGATGCGCGACTGTTGCACCTCAGCCTGACGGCGCGGCTCGGCGGATTGCAGGTTGAAGGTGTCCCACTGCTCCTGCCAGCCGTGCATAGTGGTTTCGGATTCTTCCAGGGCGGCGGCGGCCTCTTCGGCGGCGGCGCTGGTGACTTCCTGCTCGGGGGTGAGCATGTCCAGCTCTTCGCCGAGGGTCAGCAGCAAGGTGCGGTCATGGCCCAGGTGGGATTCGGTCTCCAGGCGCGCGCGCTCGGCTTCCTTCAAGTCATCCTGCAACTGGCGCAGGCGCTGCTGGCCGTGCTGGATGCTTTGCTCGACGCGGGCAATGTCGCCGCCCACCGAATAAAAGCGGCCCTGCACCAGATTGAAGCGTTCGGACAGGTCATGGTGACCGTCACGCAGGCGCTCGATGCTGGCGTCGGCATTGCGCTGCTCGGCCACCAGGGCCTCAAAGCTGATTTCCTGGGTGCCGATGATCGCTTCGCGCTGGCCCACCTGGTCATTCAACGCCTGCCAGCGCAGGGCCGACAGCTGAGCCTTGAGCTGGCGCTCTTCGCCCTTGTATTCCTGATACTTCTCGGCGGCCTGGGCCTGGCGGTGCAGGCGCTCCAACTGGCGCTCCAGCTCTTCGCGCAGGTCGGTGAGGCGGGCGAGGTTTTCGTGGGTACGGCGAATGCGGTTTTCAGTCTCGCGACGGCGCTCCTTGTACTTGGAGATGCCGGCCGCTTCCTCGATAAAGTTGCGCAGGTCTTCGGGCTTGGCTTCGATCAGCTTGGAGATCATGCCCTGTTCGATGATCGAGTAGCTGCGCGGGCCCAGGCCTGTGCCGAGGAAAATATCGGTAATGTCCCGACGGCGACACTTGGTGCCGTTGAGGAAGTAGCTGTTCTGGCTGTCGCGGGTCACTTTGCGGCGGATGGAAATTTCCGCATAAGCTGCGTATTCGCCGATCAAGGTGCCATCGGAGTTATCGAACACCAATTCGATGCTGGCCTGGCTCACCGGCTTACGGCTGGTGGAGCCGTTGAAGATGACGTCGGTCATCGACTCGCCACGCAGGTTTTTCGCCGAGCTCTCGCCCATCACCCAACGGACGGCGTCGATGATGTTCGACTTGCCGCAACCATTGGGCCCGACCACCGCCGCCATGTTACTGGGGAAGTTCACCGTGGTCGGGTCGACGAAGGATTTGAACCCCGCCAGTTTGATGCACTTGAGCCGCACGTTTAGGCGTCCGCCAACGCAGCGATGACCAGCGAGCAACTGCGCTGGCCATAGGCCGAGAGTACTTGGCGGATCTGCACCAGGTCACGGGCGAGCACGGCGGCGAGCAGTTGCTCGAACAGCGCCAGGTACTCGCTCATCGACGCCTTGCGCTGATCCAGCGCCAGGTAATAAGCGCGGTTCATCGCCGGTTGCAGGTTCTCGACGGTTTCCTGCAGGTACGGGTTATTGGCGAAGGGGTACGCGGCGCGCATCACGTTGAAGCTTTCTTCGACGAAGGCGCGGATGTCCTGGCGCTCGAAACTCGCCACCAGGCGCTGTTGGATCTGCAGGAACGGGCCCATGTCAGCCTGGGTCTGCCAGCCTTGGGCCACGGCGTTGCCCAGCAGGATGTACAGCTCGCCCATCAAGGTGCACAGGCTCTGCACCTTGTGCGCGGTGAGCTCGGTGACGTGGGCACCACGGCGCGGCAGGATCGCGATCAGGTGGCGGCGTTCGAGGATCAGCAAGGCTTCACGCACGGAACCACGGCTGACATTGAGTGCCAGCGTGACCTTCTGTTCCTGGATCCGCTCCCCAGGCTTGAGATCGCCGCGAATGATACGTTCGGCGAGGTGGTGAGCAATTTGCTCGGCGAGACTGTCCGGCGCCTTGAACGTCATGTTTTCCCTTCAAAATCTTCTATCGGTACAAGCGCGGCAGTGTAGCGCATTGGCCCGCTGATGGCGCTACGCCCACCGTGGCGAATTTGGCATGAAATAAGCAGCGCTGAAAAGCCAAAAGCCCCTGAAAACGCCGGTTCCAGAAGACTGGACCATAATTGAAAGTGTTGCGACTGCATTTTCTTGACCTTCTGGTCAGAAAATCATTGACCGAAAAGTCAGAGATGACTAGATTCGGCGCAAAGCGGTTAACAACAATAATGAGTCTGCGAGGCCTTCCGTGATCCAGTTTTTACTTAACAGGGAACTCCGTAGCGAGCACGCCCTGGACCCCAACCTGACCGTGCTCAACTACCTGCGTGAGCACCTGGGCAAATCCGGTACCAAGGAAGGCTGCGCCAGCGGCGATTGCGGTGCGTGCACCGTGGTGGTCGGCGAGCTGCATACCGATGCACAAGGCGTCGAGCAGATCCGTTATCGCAGCCTCAACTCGTGCCTGACCTTTGTGTCTTCCCTGCACGGCAAGCAACTGATCAGCGTCGAAGACCTCAAGCACCAGGGCCAACTGCACAGCGTGCAACAGGCCATGGTCGAGTGCCACGGCTCGCAATGCGGCTTTTGCACCCCGGGTTTCGTGATGTCGCTGTTCGCCCTGCAAAAGAACAGCGATGCCCCCGACAGCCAAAAAGCCCACGAAGCCCTGGCCGGCAACCTGTGCCGCTGCACCGGCTACCGCCCAATCCTAGCCGCCGCCGAACAGGCGTGCTGCAACAAACCCCAAGACCAGTTCGACAGCCGCCAAGCCGAGACCATCGCCCAGCTCAAAGCCATCGCGCCAACGCAAACCGGTGAACTCAACAGCGGCGACAAGCGCTGCCTGGTGCCGCTGACCGTCGCCGACCTGGCTGACCTCTATGACGCCTACCCCCAAGCCCGCCTGCTGGCCGGCGGCACCGACCTGGCGCTGGAAGTCACCCAGTTCCACCGCACACTGCCGGTGATGATCTACGTCGGCAATATCGACGAGATGAAGCGCATCGAAGACTTCGACGATCGCCTGGAAATCGGCGCCGCCACCGCCCTCTCCGACTGCTACGCCGCGCTGCACCACGCCTATCCGGACTTCGGCGACTTGCTGCACCGCTTCGCCTCCCTGCAGATCCGCAACCAGGGCACCCTGGGCGGCAACATCGGCAACGCTTCGCCCATCGGCGATTCGCCGCCGCTGCTGATCGCCCTGGGCGCGCAGATCGTGCTGTGCAAAGGCAACACCCGCCGTACCCTGGCGCTGGAAGACTACTTCATCGACTACCGCGTCACCGCCCGCCAAGACAGCGAGTTCATCGAGAAGATCATCGTGCCCAAGGGCCACACGCTGTTTCGCGCGTACAAGGTTTCCAAGCGCCTGGACGATGACATTTCCGCTGTCTGCGCCGCGTTCAACCTGAAGCTCGACAACGGTGTAATCAGCGATGCCCGCGTGGCCTTTGGCGGCATGGCCACCATCCCCAAACGTGCGAAGCACTGCGAAACCGTGCTGATCGGCGCGACCTGGAACGCTGCCACCGTGGAAAAAGCCTGCGCCGCCCTGGCCGAAGACTTCACCCCGCTTTCTGACTTCCGCGCCAGCAAGGAATACCGCCTGCTCAGCGCCCAGAACCTGCTGCGCAAATACTTCATCGAGCTGCAAACGCCACACATCGAGACTCGGGTGACCGCTTATGTCTAACCATCACGCCGTCGTTAAAACCCAGGCTGAACTGGCCGAGCTGTTCGCCCAGGACCTCACCTCAGGTGTGGGCCGCAGCGTCAAGCATGACAGCGCCGCCAAGCATGTGTCCGGTGAAGCGCAGTACATCGATGACCGCCTGGAATTCCCCAACCAGTTGCACCTGTATGCACGCATGTCCGACCGCGCCCATGCGCGCATCATCAGCATCGACACCGCGCCCTGCTACGCCTTTGAAGGCGTGCGCATCGCCATCACCCACGAAGACGTGCCGGGCCTGAAAGACATCGGCCCGCTGATGCCCGGCGACCCGTTGCTGGCCATCGACACCGTGCAGTTCGTTGGCCAGGTGGTGCTGGCAGTGGCGGCCCGCGACCTGGAAACCGCACGCAAAGCGGCGATGGCCGCCGTGATCGAATACGAAGACCTGGAGCCGGTGCTGGACGTGGTCGAGGCGTTTCGCAAGAAGCACTTTGTGCTCGACAGCCACACCCACCAGCGCGGCGACTCAGCGGGCGCATTGGCCACGGCGAAACACCGTATCCAGGGCACCTTGCACATCGGCGGCCAGGAACACTTCTACCTGGAAACCCAGATCTCTTCGGTGATGCCCACTGAAGACGGCGGCATGATCGTCTACTGCTCCACGCAGAACCCCACCGAAGTGCAGAAGCTGGTGGCCGAAGTGCTGGACGTGTCGATGAACAAGATCGTCGTGGACATGCGCCGCATGGGCGGCGGCTTTGGCGGCAAGGAAACCCAGGCCGCCAGCCCCGCGTGCCTGTGCGCAGTGGTTGCACGCATCACCGGCCAGCCGACCAAGATGCGCCTGCCGCGCGTCGAAGACATGCTGATGACCGGCAAGCGCCACCCCTTCTATATCGAATACGACGTGGGCTTTGACGACAGCGGCCGCCTGCACGGGATCAACCTGGAATTGGCGGGCAACTGCGGCTGCTCACCAGACCTGTCCAACTCGATTGTCGACCGCGCCATGTTCCACTCCGACAACTCGTATTACCTGGGCGACGCCACGGTCAACGGCCATCGCTGCAAGACCAACACCGCGTCCAATACCGCGTATCGCGGCTTCGGCGGCCCGCAGGGCATGGTTGCCATCGAAGAAGTGATGGACGCCATCGCCCGCCACCTGGCGCTGGACCCGCTGGCGGTGCGCAAGGCCAACTACTACGGCAAGACCGAGCGCAACGTCACTCACTACTACCAGACTGTCGAGCACAACATGCTCGAAGAGATGACCGCCGAGCTGGAAGCCAGCAGCCAATACGCCGAGCGCCGCGAAGCGATCCGCCTGTACAACGCCCACAGCCCGATCCTGAAAAAAGGCCTGGCGCTGACCCCGGTGAAGTTCGGCATTTCGTTTACCGCCAGCTTCCTCAACCAGGCCGGTGCGCTGATTCACATCTACACCGACGGCAGCATCCACCTGAACCACGGCGGCACCGAGATGGGCCAGGGCTTGAACACCAAGGTCGCACAAGTGGTCGCCGAAGTGTTCCAGGTGGAAATCGACCGCGTGCAGATCACCGCGACCAACACTGACAAGGTGCCCAACACTTCGCCAACTGCCGCTTCCAGCGGTGCCGACCTGAACGGCAAGGCCGCACAGAATGCTGCCGAAACCATCAAGCAGCGCCTGGTGGAATTCGCCGCACGCAAGTACGACGTGAGCGAAGCGGACGTGGAGTTCCACAACGGCCACGTGCGTGTGCGCGATCAGATCCTGACGTTTGAGGCGTTGATCCAGCAGGCGTATTTCGCCCAGGTCTCGCTGTCGAGCACCGGCTTCTACAAGACCCCGAAAATCTACTACGACCGCAGCCAGTCACGGGGTCGGCCGTTCTACTACTTCGCCTTTGGCGCCGCCTGTTGCGAAGTGATCGTCGACACCCTGACCGGCGAATACAAGATGCTGCGCACCGACATCCTGCACGACGTGGGCGCCTCGCTGAACCCGGCCATCGACATTGGCCAGGTGGAAGGCGGTTTCATCCAGGGCATGGGCTGGCTGACCATGGAAGAACTGGTGTGGAACAACAAGGGCAAGCTGATGACCAACGGCCCGGCCAGCTACAAGATCCCGGCCGTGGCCGACATGCCACTGGACCTGCGGGTGAAGCTGGTGGAGAACCGCAAGAACCCGGAAGACACGGTGTTCCATTCCAAGGCCGTGGGCGAGCCGCCGTTCATGCTCGGGATTGCCTCGTGGTGCGCGATCAAGGATGCGGTGGCGAGCCTGGGTGACTATCGCCATCAGCCGAAGATCGATGCGCCGGCGACGCCGGAGCGGGTGTTGTGGGGATGTGAGCAGATGCGGCAGTTGAGTGCGGCGAAGGCTGTTGAGACTGAAACCGAGCTGGCTTCGCTTTAGGACCGAGGAGCTGCTATCGCAGGCAAGCCAGCTCCCACATTTGACGGTGTTCACAAATCAAAATGTGGGAGCGGGCTTGCCCGCGATGGCGGCCTGACAGACACCACAAGAGGTGACTATGAATTATTGGATCAGCGCCCTCGCCGACCTGCAAAACCGCGGTGAACCCTGCGTACTCGTCACCATCATCGAAGAACTCGGCTCCACGCCACGCAACGCCGGTTCCAAGATGGTGATCAGCGCCGCGCAAACCTTCGACACCATCGGCGGCGGCCACCTGGAATACAAGGCGATGCAGATCGCCCGGGACATGCTCGTTCGTGGCCAGCAGAACACCCACCTGGAGCGCTTTAGCCTCGGTGCCAGCCTGGGCCAGTGCTGCGGTGGTGTGACCGTGTTGCTGTTCGAACCCATGGGCCAGGTGCAGGCGCAGATCGCTGTGTTTGGCGCCGGCCACGTGGGCCGCGCACTGGTGCCGTTGCTGGCCAGCCTGCCGTGCCGGGTGCGCTGGATCGATTCCCGTGACCAGGAGTTTCCAGAACATATCCCACAAGGCGTGCGTAAAATCGTCAGCGAAGAGCCGGTCGACGAAATTGCCGACCTGCCGGTGGGCAGTTACTGCATCGTGATGACCCACAATCACGCGCTGGACCTGGAACTCACCGCTGCCCTGCTCAAGCGCAACGACTTCGCCTACTTCGGCCTGATCGGTTCGAAGACCAAACGTGTCAAGTTCGAACACCGCCTGCGTGATCGCGGCTTCGACGCCGCGCAACTGCAACGCATGCGCTGCCCCATGGGCCTCACCGAGGTGAAGGGCAAATTGCCGGTGGAAATCGCGATCTCCATCGCCGGCGAAATCATCGCCACCTATAACGCCAATTTCGGCCAGCACACAGCCAGCGCCGAACCTATTGCCAAACTGCTGCCGGCGTCACGTCGCAGCCAAGCCATTTGAATTGAGATCACCATGCCTTTGACTCGCAAAGCCTACCGTGCCGCCCTTCTGCACAGCATCGCCGACCCTGCGCAAGTGGGGATCGAAGCCTCCTATGAGTACTTTGAAGACGGCCTGCTGGTGATCGAAAACGGCCAGATCAGCGCCATCGGCCATGCAGGTGACTTGTTGCCGACGCTGCCCGCCGACATCGAAGTCACCCATTACCAAGATGCGCTGATTACCCCCGGCCTGATCGACACCCACATCCACCTGCCGCAAACCGGCATGGTCGGCGCCTACGGCGAGCAGTTGCTGGATTGGCTCAACACCTACACCTTCCCGTGTGAAAGCCAGTTCGCCGACAAGGCCCATGCCGAAGAAGTCGCGGATATTTTCATCAAGGAACTGCTGCGCAACGGCACCACCACCGCACTGGTGTTCGGCAGCGTGCACCCGCAGTCGGTGAATGCCTTTTTCGAAGCGGCCGAGAAGCTCGACCTGCGTATGATCGCCGGCAAGGTGATGATGGACCGCAACGCGCCGGACTACCTCACCGACACCGCCGAAAGCGGCTACCAGGAAAGCAAGGCGCTGATCGAGCGCTGGCACGGCAAAGGCCGCCTGCACTACGCGGTCACCCCACGCTTTGCACCGACCAGTACGCCGGAACAACTGGCACTCGCCGGGCAATTGCTGGGCGAATACCCGGACCTGTACATGCAGACTCACATCAGTGAGAACAAGCAGGAAGTGGAGTGGGTGAAAGAGCTGTTCCCGGAGCGCAACGGCTACCTGGATGTGTACGACCACTACAAGCTGCTCGGCGAACGCTCGGTGTTTGCCCATGGTGTGCATTTGTGTGATGACGAGTGCGCGCGCCTGGCAGAAACCGGCTCGGCGGTTGCGTTCTGCCCTACGTCAAACTTCTTCCTCGGCAGTGGCTTGTTTAACCTGCCAATGGCGGAAAAACACAAATTGAACGTAGGCCTGGGCACCGACGTGGGCGGCGGCACCAGCTTCTCGCTGCTGCAAACCCTGAACGAAGCCTACAAGGTGATGCAGTTGCAGGGCGCGCGGTTGAGCCCGTTCAAGTCGCTGTACCTGGCAACCCTGGGCGGTGCGCGTGCGCTGCGCCTGGAAGACAAGATCGGCACGCTGCAGCCAGGCACCGATGCGGACTTCCTGGTGCTGGACTACAACGCCACGCCACTGCTGAGTTATCGCTTGAAGCAGGCGAACACCATTGCCGAGACGTTGTTTGTGCTGATGACGCTGGGGGATGATCGGACGGTGTTGCAGACGTATGCGGCGGGGCAGCTCGTGCACCAACGCTAAGTTCAGGTACACCACAAAACCAAATGCGGGAGCGGGTTTATGTGGGAGCTGGCTTGCCTGCGATGCAGACACCTCGGTCTTTCTGTTAGACCCAGGTGATGCCATCGCAGGCAAGCCAGCTCCCACACAAGCCGGCCCCCACATTTTTTTTGGGATCAGAGTTTGATCGAGGAGCGCCCTGGCTTCTTGGTCTGCAAAAGGTGCGAAAACACCGCATGCAAATCATCCGACGCGCTCTCTTCATCGAGGTTGAGCTTGCTGTCGATGTGATCCATGTGATGCATCATCAAATCCACCGCCAGCACCGCGTCCCGCGCTTCGATCGCATCGATCAACTGGGTGTGTTCATCGTAGGAGCAGTGCGAGCGGTTGCCGCTTTCGTACTGGGCGATGATCAACGACGTCTGGGACACCAGGCTGCGCTGGAAGCTGATCAACGGCGCGTTCTTCGCCGCTTCGGCCAGCTTGAGGTGGAATTCACCGGAAAGGCGGATGCCCGCACCGCGATCGCCCCGGGAGAAACTGTCGCGCTCATCGTTGACCATCTGGCGCAGTTCGGCCAGTTGTTCGGCCGTGGCGTGCTGTACCGCCAGTTCGGTGATCGCCCGCTCCACCAGACGCCGCGCCATGAACACCTGGCGGGCCTCTTCGACACTCGGGCTGGCAACCACGGCGCCACGATTGGGCCGCAGCAGCACCACGCCTTCATGGGCCAGGCGCGACAGCGCACGGCGAATGATGGTGCGGCTGACGCCAAAGATTTCGCCCAGTGCCTCTTCACTCAATTTGGTACCGGGTGCCAGGCGTTGTTCGAGGATCGCCTCGAAGATATGCGCGTAGACGATATCGTCCTGGGTTCCGCTGCGACCGGCCTTGCCAGCTCGCGGTTGTTTCTTGAGAGGTTGCAACTGTTCGTTCATGGGCACTCGGGTTTGGAGAACGGCGGCGAATTAACGGTAATACGGCAACAGCGTGTCGCTGGCAAGTATCACCTAAAAACAGGGCACATTGTACACAACCGGTTGCGCCAACACACTGTACGGCTGTTTGCGGTGTCGGCTGTATTGCAATGAGTGGTTACGTTTGAGTTTAGGCTTGAATTCACGCCTTCATCGGTAAAAAGCCTCAGGTAAAAGGAACACCTCGCCATGACACACGCCACCCAAGCGCCGTTGCGCCCGTTGGCCGACACTTCGCCGTCCGCGGTCGTCGCCGGTTTCATCGCCATGATGACCGGCTACACCAGCTCCCTGGTGCTGATGTTCCAGGCCGGCCAGGCCGCCGGCTTGACCACGGCGCAGATTTCCTCGTGGATCTGGGCGATCTCCATCGGCATGGCGGTGTGCAGCATCGGCCTGTCCCTGCGCTATCGCACGCCGATCACCATTGCCTGGTCCACCCCCGGCGCGGCGCTGTTGATCACCAGCCTGGGCGGCGTGAGTTATGGCGAAGCCATTGGTGCCTACATCACCTGCGCGGTGCTGGTGACAATTTGCGGGCTGACCGGCAGCTTTGAAAAACTGGTCAAGCGCATCCCGGCATCGCTGGCGGCGGCCTTGCTCGCCGGCATCCTGTTCAAGATCGGCAGCGAGATCTTCGTCGCCGCGCAGCATCGCACCGGCCTGGTGCTGGGGATGTTTTTCACCTACCTGGTGATCAAGCGCCTGTCGCCGCGCTACGCGGTGCTGGCCGCATTGGTGATTGGCACCGCGTTGTCAGGGCTGATGGGATTGCTGGATTTCAGCGGCTTTCACCTGGAAGTGGCCACGCCGGTGTGGACCACCCCGCACTTCTCCCTGGCCGCCACCATCAGCATCGGCATCCCGCTGTTTGTGGTGGCGATGACCTCACAGAACATGCCGGGTGTTGCCGTGCTACGTGCCGATGGTTACAACGTGCCGGCCTCGCCGCTGATCACGGCCACCGGCCTGGCTTCCCTGGTGCTGTCGCCCTTCGGTTCCCACGGCATCAACCTGGCGGCGATCAGCGCGGCCATCTGCACCGGCCCCCATGCCCATGAAGACCGCAACAAACGCTACACCGCGGCGGTGTGGTGCGGTGTGTTCTACGGGATTGCCGGGGTGTTTGGCGCTACCTTGGCGGCACTGTTCGCAGCCCTGCCCAAGGAACTGGTGCTGTCGATTGCAGCCTTGGCGCTGTTTGGCTCGATCATCAATGGCTTGAGCATTGCCATGAATGAGCCGAAGGAACGGGAAGCGGCGCTGATCACCTTTATGGTCACCGCGTCTGGCTTGACGCTGTTTTCCATCGGCTCGGCGTTCTGGGGGATTGTGGCGGGAGTGTTGACGCTATTGATTCTGAACTGGCGCAAGGCATAAAAAAACGGCGACCCTCAGGTCGCCGTTTTTTTGAGTATCACTTAGCCGCGTTGATCGGCTTTTCCGGATACCACACGTCGAGCAGCGGGCTGACTTCAGCCTTGGTCAGCTCGGAACGGGTTTTCAGCCAGGCTTCAACAGCAGCACGTTGCTCTTCGGACACCGAGCCGCGCTTCTGCAGGCAAACCAGACCGAAGTCGTCGCCGCCCACGTAGCCCAGGCCGTTGGCTTCCATGGCTTCTTTGATGAATGCTTCGAGGAAAGCGTCGATAGCTTCTTCACTCAGGCCTTCGTTGAAGTCCAGGTTCAGTTCGAAACCCAGCTCTTGAAATTCATCAACGCACAGTTTTTTGCGCAGACGCTGGGAACGGTTAGTCGCCATTGGAACAATCCTCTTAAGTAATAACGGGCGGCACTTTAGCAGTTTAAGGCGGCGATTGCCCGACTCTCTGGGACAGGCGGCCATTGGCCCGCAAAAAAAACGCCTAATACCAGCTATCGTTCAGCTACAAGTGGATCCACCTTGGGGCATAATGCCGACACTTTCATGACCATTGAGGGATTTTTCCTATTTACCCCTCGCCTTTTTCACCCTCCTCAGCAGTAGGGTTTTACTTCTTATGATCAAATCTTTGCGTCCATTTCTGCTTGCCAGCGTTCTCCTGCCCCTGGCCTTTTCCGTCACCGCCGCCCCGATCAACAACACCCTGCCGCCGAATGTCCAACAGGCCCTGCAGAAAGCCAAGATTCCCAATACCTCGCTGTCCCTGGTGATGCTGCCGCTCAACGGCCCCGGTACACCGACCGTGTTCAACGCCGACGTGTCGGTCAACCCCGCCTCCACCATGAAGCTGGTCACCACCTACGCCGCCCTGGAAATGCTCGGCCCCAACCACCAGTGGAAAACCGAGTTCTACACCGACGGCACCCTCAGCGGTGGCGTGTTGCACGGCAACCTGTACCTCAAGGGCGGCGGCGACCCCAAGCTAAACATGGAAAAGCTCTGGCTGCTGATGCGTGACCTGCGTGCCAATGGCGTGCAGCAAGTCACCGGCGACCTGGTGCTGGACCGCAGCTTCTTCAACCAACCGCAATTGCCCGAGTTCAACGACGACGGCAACGACGAGAACAAGCCGTTCCTGGTCAAGCCGGACGCCCTGTTGGTCAACCTCAAGGCCTTGCGCTTCGTGACCCGCAACGATTCGGGCCGGGTGATCGTGTCGGTCGAACCGCCGATTGCCAGCATTCGCATCGACAACCAAGTGAAAGTCTCCAACGCCAAGCAGTGCACCGGCGACGTGCGCTACAACCCGGTCACGGCGGCTGATGGCAGCGTGACCGTCACCGTCAGCGGCCAGTTGGGCGATGGCTGCAGCTCGCAGACCTACCTGTCGCTGCTCGACCACGCCACCTACACCGCCGGCGCCGTGCGTGCGATCTGGCAGGAACTGGGCGGCACCATCCAGGGCCGTGATATCCAGGCGCCGGTGCCCAAAGACGCCAAGGTGCTGGCCCGCGCATTCTCGCCGGACCTGGCGGAGATCATCCGCGACATCAACAAATACAGTAACAACACCATGGCCCAGCAGCTGTTCCTGAGCCTGGGCGCGCAGTTCCGCAACGATGCCGACGGCGACGATGCCAAGGCTGCGCAACGCGTGGTTCGTCAATGGCTGGCCAAGAAAGGCATCACCGCGCCGCACCTGGTGATGGAGAACGGCTCCGGCCTGTCCCGCGCCGAACGGGTCAGCGCCCGTGAGATGGCGGCCATGCTGCAAGCGGCCTGGAAAGGACCTTACGCGGCGGAATACATCAGTTCGCTGCCGATTGCCGGCACCGACGGCACCATGCGTAAACGCCTGAAAACCACGGCCATGCGCGGTGAAGCCCACGTGAAGACCGGCACCTTGAATACCGTGCGCGCCATCGCCGGGTTCAGCCGCGACAACAACGGCAACAGCTGGGTGGTGGTGGCGATCCTCAACGACTCGAAACCGTGGGGCGCTTCGTCTGTGTTGGATCAGGTGTTGCTGGACCTGTATCGCCAGCCCAAAGCCGTGGCTGCCGCCCCGGTCCTGTAGGCCTTTGTAGGAGCCGGCTTGCCGGCGATGGCACCCGAAAGATCACCCTTGAACTTTCGGGC
>NZ_JBWKRS010000016.1:150032-155891 GCF_059419385.1 Pseudomonas sp. GW821-FHT05H12
ACCCCCCCCCTCCCCCCCCCCCCCCCCCCCCCCCCCCCCCCCCCCCCCCCCTCCCCCCCCCCCCCCCCCCCCCCCGCTCCTACAGGGAGAATCAGGCGCTTAGGCGTTCGGCCTCCACACGGTCCCGGCCCGCCTGCTTGGCCACATACACCGCCGAGTCCGCACGCAGCAGCAGCCCATCGATGCCTTCATCGATACGCCAACTGGCCACGCCAAAGCTGGCGGTCACCACCCCCACCGACTCCATCGGCGCACCGCGCAACGCTTGCCACAGCTCCATCGCCAGGCTGTAGGCCTGGCCTGCATCGGTGTTGGGGCACAGCACCACAAACTCTTCGCCCCCCAGGCGGCAGAACACGTCGGTGCGGCGCAGGCGCTGGCTGATGCGCTTGCACACTTCCTGCAACACGCCGTCGCCCACACCGTGGCCGTGCTGATCGTTGATGCGCTTGAAGTGATCGATATCGAGCATGATCAACGACAGCGCCCCCGACGTGCGGTTGAGCCGGATCATCTCGGCCTTGAGCCGATCCTGGAAATAGCGCCGGTTATGGATGCCGGTCAGGGCGTCGGTAATCGAGAGCGCACGCAGCTCCTCCTCCACCCGCTTGAGGTCGGAAATGTCCGACACATAGCCATGCCACAACGTACCGCCGCCCGGCAGTTCTTCTGGCGTCGCTTCACCCCGAATCCAGCGCAGGCCGCGTTGCGGCAACAGCACGCGATACTCTTCGCGCCAATGGCTCAACTGCAACGCTGACAGGCGAATCGACACCCGCACCCGCTCTGCGTCCAGCGGGTGAATGCGCTCGAACACCTTGCTCGCGTCCTGCTGCAGCACGCCCGGCTCGATTTCATAGATATCGCGCATGCCATCACTGGCGTAGATGAAACGCCACTGGTCCTGAGGTTCGAGGGTGAACTGGAAGATCCCGCCGGGCACATGGGCGCTGAGCTTTTTCAGCAAGCGATCGCGTGCGGCCAAGGCTTCGTAGGCGCGCTTTTGCTCGGTGACATCCAGGTAGATCGCCAAGTGCCCGATCCACAGGCCATGGTCATCCAGCAACACGGTGCCAAGCATGTTCACGGTCAACGGGCTGCCGTCCTGGCGCAGCAGGGTCCACTCCCGGGCCTCGTGCAGGTTGTCCGGGCTTTCCACCAGCATCGCCTGGCTGGGGGGAATACGCTTGCCCAAGGTCACGCTCAAGCTGGCGGCGCGTGCGTCCAGCTCCGATGCCAGGTGCAGGCTTTCCAGGGTCATGCGCCCCAGCACCGCGTCAGCCTTGAACCCCAGCATCTGCTCGGCACCGGCGTTAAAGGTGTTGATGACCCCGCGCAAGTCCGTGGCGATGATCGCGACCTGGGTGGCGGCATTCAGCACACTGCGCAATTGCCCGTGGGCGCCGCGCAATTCCTGCTCACGCAAACGCAACTGCTCGGTACGCTGCTCGACCATTTTCAGTGCACGCTGGCGCTGGCTCACCAACACATAGAGCAAGGCGCTGAGCAACAGGCTGAGCAGCCCGCCCATGGTCAAGATGGTGCTCAGGGAAGAATGGTTGGCCAGGTCAAAAACCTTGCTTGCCCGCAGGTTCAGCGCGTAGACATGGTCGCCCAGGCTGAGACGACGCGCAGCAGCAAGGTCGCTGTCACCCACTGCATTGCTGGAGGCGTACAGCACCCGTTGCTGGGTGTCGGAGGTGTCGATGATCTGCATCACCAGGTTGTCGCGGTTCGGCTTGGGCAAGCCGTCGGCGACCAGTTGGCGCATGCTGATCACCGCCATCACAAAACCGAAGGGTTCGGTTTCCGACAGCTTGCTGACCGGCGCCACCAGCAACACGCCGGCAGCATAAGCGGGCTCAACGCCCACCAGTTGCATGGGTTGGGACACCGCAGGCTTGCCGGTCTTCTGTGCACGTTCAAGGGCCGAACGCCGCAGGGGCTGGGCCAGCAGGTCAAAGCCCAGGGGCGAGCCGAGCAAGCTCTGGGTCTGGCTGTACAGCACCGGCACGTATTCATCCCGTTCGGCAGCGGGAGCCAGGTCGCCCGACGAATTCAGCTCCCGAATGCTGAAGGGCGTGCCGCGCTGACGGGAGATTTCCTGTTCAAACTGGCTGCGCTGGTCGCGAAAAATCCGAGGGGCCCAGGCGTAGGCCCGGGCGCGCAACAATAGGGGCTGGGCGAAGCCGTCAAACTCTTCGCGGGAGACATCATCGGAGTTGACGAAGAAACGCCGCAGGCTGCCCAGGCGTTGTTCCTGGTCCTCGAAGCGCTCTTGAAGGCGGGTGTAGCGTTCGTTGACGAGCAGCTGGAAACGCTGGCGAACTTGCTGTTGATAGAGGTCGGCAGCCGCCCAGGCGATGATGGCCGTCAGCGCGCAACCGGCCAATAACACCACCAATGCCACCAGCCAAGCCGACGCCTGCTCACTGATAAAGCCAAGGATTTTCGGGCGGACGGCTTGCATCGGCATAGGCAACACTCACAACGCCAGCGTGCGGGGGGTGTCACTTTGGCTAGGCCTTAGTTATAGCGAGCGGCCCAGGGTTTGACCAGCGTAAAAAAGCCGCAAACCCGGAATTATCAGGCGTGCGGCTTTTGTGTCACGGCGATCAGCGCGCGGTGATTTTCCACGCGCGATGGATCTTGGCGTTGCGCGCAAAATCCGGGTCGATGGTCTTGTCGCTGATTTCCTCGACCGCGTAGCGTTCGCTGAGGTTGTCCTCCAGCGCGAACTTGCGGAAGTTGTTCGAGAAGTACAGCACGCCGCCCGGCGCCAGGCGCGCCATGGCCAGGTCGAGCAACTGCACGTGATCGCGCTGCACGTCGAAGATGCCTTCCATGCGCTTGGAGTTGGAGAAGGTCGGCGGGTCGATGAAGATCAGGTCGAACTCATCGCGGCTGGCCTCCAGCCAGGCCATCACATCACCCTGCTCCAGGCGGTTCTTGTCGGAGAAACCGTTGAGGGAGAAGTTGCGGCGGGCCCAGTCCAGGTAGGTCTTGGACAGGTCGACGCTGGTGGTGCTGCGTGCGCCGCCCTTGGCTGCGTGCACACTGGCGGTCGCGGTGTAGCAGTACAGGTTGAGGAAGCGCTTACCGGCCGCTTCTTTCTGGATGCGCAGGCGCATCGGGCGGTGGTCGAGGAACAGGCCGGTGTCCAGGTAGTCGGTGAGGTTGACCAGCAGCTTCACGCCGCCTTCGCTGACTTCGGTGAACTTGCCCTGGGCGCTCTGGCGCTCGTACTGCTTGGTGCCGCTCTGACGCTCGCGGCGCTTGACCACCACACGGCTCTTGTCGATGTTCAGCGCCTGGGGAATGGCGGCCAGGGCATCGAACATGCGTGCGGAGGCTTTTTCCGGGTCGATGGACTTCGGCGCCGCATATTCCTGCACGTGGACCCAATCGTGGTACAGGTCGATGGCCATGGAGTATTCCGGCATATCGGCGTCGTACACACGGTAGCAATCCACGCCTTCACGCTTGGCCCACTTGCCCAGCAACTTGAGGTTCTTCTGCAGGCGGTTGGCGAACATCTGCCCGCCTTCGCTCAGGCGCGCCTGCTCAACCACCGGCGCTGGCGCCGGGGCAGGTTTGATCGGGTTGCCGTTCTTGTTGTACTGGCGCTCGACCGGCTCGGTCGGGGCTTGATCATAAGCGGCTTGCTCACGCTCGGCCTGACGCTGTTCCGGGGTACGGCGCTCGCCGGTGACGAACTGATCCGGGTTGACTTTGATCAGCAGCAACTTGCACGGCAACGCACCGTTCCAGAATGAATACTGCTTGTGGCTGCGGATGCCCATGCGCTTGCCCAGGTCCGGCGCGCCGGTGAACACCGCGGCTTCCCAGCCCATGCACGCCTGGCGCAGACGCTCGCCGAGGTTCTGGTAGAGGTACAACAGGCTGGCTTCGTCACCCAGGCGCTCGCCGTACGGCGGGTTGCAGATGACCAGGCCTTTCTGGTTCTGGTCCGGGCGCGGCTCAAAAGTACCGACTTCGCCCTGGTACACCTTGATCCAGTGGCTCAGGCCGGCACGTTCGATGTTGTTGCGCGCGGGCTGGATCAGGCGCGGGTCGGCTTCGTAGCCACGGATCCACAGCGGCGGCTTGTTCATGCCGATGGCGGCACGTTCGGTGGCCTCGGCGTGCAGCTTCTTCCACAACGCCGGGACGTGGCCCAGCCAGGTGGTGAAGCCCCACAGTTCACGATTCAGGTTGGGCGCCATGTCGGCGGCGATCATCGCGCCTTCGACCAGGAAGGTGCCCACGCCGCACATCGGGTCGCTCAGCGCGCCGCCTTCAGCAGCAATGCGCGGCCAGCCGGCACGGATCAGGATCGCGGCGGCCAGGTTTTCCTTCAGCGGTGCCGCGCCCTGCTGCAGGCGATAGCCGCGCTGGTGCAGGCTGTGCCCGGACAGGTCGAGGGAGAGGATGGCTTCGCCACGGTCCAGGCGCAGGTGGATGCGCAGGTCCGGGTTGATCTTGTCGATGGACGGGCGCTCACCGGTCGGCGTGCGCAGCTTGTCGACGATGGCGTCCTTGACCTTCAAGGCGCCGAAGTGGGTGTTGTCGATGCCCGAACCGTGGCCGCTGAATTCCACCGCGAGGGTGCCGTCAGGGACCATGTGGTCGGCCCATTCGATATCCAGCACGCCGTGGTAGAGGTCTTCGGCATCCTTCATCGGGAAGCGCTTGAGGACCAGCAACACGCGGTTGGCCAGGCGTGACCAGAGGCACAGGCGGTAGGCGGTTTCCATGTCGGCCATGCCGCGCACGGCCGAGGTGTGCTCGCGGGCTTCCTCAAGGCCAAGCCCGACGGCTTCCTCGATCAGCAGGCCTTCGAGGCCCTTGGGGCAGGTGAGGAAGAGTTCAAAACGGTCCGACATGGGGCATTCCAGGCTTTTCAGCAATAAATGAACGGGCGACGCATCGCCGGTTCGGTTTTCAATCAAGCACTTTTCTTGAAGAGCGCTCGCGTGGCACGAATGTACCGTCCCACCCCGGCTGCCGGGCCTTTTGGCCGTGATTGCCGGGGCAGATAAATAAATAGTTGCAACAAAAAGAAATATTCCGACCCTTCGTCGAATAATAACCGACTGCAACGAGCGGGCATTCTCACTAAAGGATTAAACCCATCCTCTATGCAGGGTGCATCATAGCTGGCTTTGCCAGACAAATGGGGCGAAAAGCCAGCCCAGCTTATGGCTATAGCATCGTTATCGTTACGTGCTTATGACAAAACGGTCATTGAATCCATGTGACCTATTGGTTAGAACTCAACACAGGTTGGCGCCGTAACGACGCCGACACATTGGCTCGCCACGCCGGCAGCGAGCCCACCAACGGCAGAAAAACTCTGCCCGGCCTCGGACGAGGCCGAAGGATATCTAGACAGTCAACAAGTGAGGGAAACACCCTATGAGAAGACTTAAGCGTGATCCGTTGGAAAGAGCATTTTTACGCGGATATCAATATGGCGTTCATGGAAAATCCCGTGAGCTTTGCCCATTTACTCTACCGTCGGTACGCCAAGCCTGGATCAACGGCTGGCGAGAAGGACGCGGCGACAACTGGGACGGTATGACTGGCACTGCGGGCATCCACAGACTCAACGAACTTCACGCCGTCGGCTAATCAGGGCACTTAATTCCGACACACCACCTTTGGATTTGTAACGACTTACCACGCACGCCCCATCCGGGCGGCGGGCTTCGGCCCAGGGGCTCCTTTATGGAGCCCTTTTTATTGGCTGGAAAAAACTACCCGACGTACTCGGACTTATTGTGGGAGCGGGGGGGGGGGGGGGGGGGGGGGGGGGGGGGGGGGGGGGGGGGGGGGGGGGGGGGGGGGGGGGGGGGG
>NZ_JBWKRS010000017.1:0-56418 GCF_059419385.1 Pseudomonas sp. GW821-FHT05H12
CCCCCCCCCCCCCCCCCCCCCCCCCCCCCCCCCCCCCCCCCCCCCCCCCCCCCCCCCCCCCCCCCCGCGCTCCTACAAAGTGATGGGTCAGGCCTCCAGGCCCAACATATCCCGGGCCAAGGCTTCGGCAATACGGATGCCGTCCACACCAGCCGACAGGATCCCACCGGCGTAACCGGCGCCTTCACCGGCCGGGAACAGCCCTTTGACGTTCAGGCTCTGCATCGATTCGTTACGGGTAATCCGCAGCGGCGACGACGTGCGCGTCTCGATCCCGGTCAATACCGCGTCGTGCAGCGAATAGCCCTTGATCTGTTTCTCGAACGCTGGCAACGCTTCACGAATGGCTTCGATGGCAAAGTCCGGCAGCGCGAGCGCCAAGTCACCCAGGGACACCCCTGGCTTGTAGGAAGGTTCCACACTGCCGAGGGCCGTGGACGGCTTGCCGGCGATGAAGTCACCCACCAACTGTGCTGGTGCCTCGTAGTTGCTGCCACCGAGGATGTAGGCGTGGGACTCCAGGCGCTCCTGCAACTCGATACCGGCCAGCGGGCCGCCCGGGTAGTCCACCTCAGGGGTGATGCCCACCACGATGCCCGAGTTGGCATTGCGCTCGTTACGCGAGTATTGGCTCATGCCGTTGGTGACGACGCGGTTCGGCTCGGAAGTGGCTGCCACCACGGTACCGCCCGGGCACATGCAGAAGCTGTAGACCGAACGGCCGTTCTTGGCGTGGTGCACCAGTTTGTAGTCGGCCGCGCCGAGTTTCGGGTGCCCGGCGTACTTGCCCAGGCGCGCGGCGTCGATCAACGATTGCGGGTGTTCGATACGGAAGCCCACCGAGAACGGCTTGGCCTCCATGTACACACCGCGGCCGTGGAGCATGCGGAAGGTGTCGCGGGCACTGTGGCCCAGGGCCAGGATCACGTGTTTGGAGAGGATCTGCTCGCCGCCATCCACCACAACGCCGTTCAGTTGGCCGTCTTCGATCAGCACATCGGTCACACGCTGCTCAAAACGCACTTCACCGCCCAGGGCGATGATCTGCTCGCGCATGTTTTCCACCACGCCCGTCAGGCGGAAGGTACCGATGTGCGGTTTGCTGACGTAGAGGATCTCTTCCGGTGCGCCGGCCTTGACGAACTCGTGCAGCACTTTGCGACCGTGGAATTTCGGGTCCTTGATCTGGCTGTAGAGCTTGCCGTCGGAGAAGGTCCCGGCACCGCCTTCACCGAACTGCACGTTGGACTCGGGGTTGAGCACGCTTTTGCGCCACAGGCCCCAGGTGTCCTTGGTGCGCTGGCGCACTTCCTTGCCGCGCTCGAGGATGATCGGCTTGAAGCCCATCTGGGCCAGCAACAGCCCAGCGAAAATCCCGCATGGGCCAAAGCCCACCACGATTGGACGCTCTGCCAGGCCTTCCGGCGCCTGGCCTACCACTTTGTAGCTGACATCCGGCGCCGGGTTGACGTTGCGGTCATCGGCAAACTTGAGCAGCAGGGCGGCTTCGCTCTTCACGTTCAAATCGATGGTGTAGATGAAGCACAGCTCCGATGACTTCTTGCGAGCGTCGTAGCTGCGTTTGAACAGGGTGAAATCGAGCAGGTCATCACTGGCGATGCCCAAGCGCTGCACGATGGCAGGGCGCAGGTCTTCTTCGGGATGGTCGATGGGCAGCTTGAGTTCGGTGATTCGTAACATGACAGGGTCCGGGTAGGCGGCGGGCAAAGAGGCCGGCTGTTTTGCAAACCGGCGATTATAAGCCCCAATGGCGGATTTCGGTCAGGTTAAAACAGCACCGGGCCGAATCAGTCGTCCCGGGAGCCGCCGAACGCCGCGCAACCGCGCTGCACCTGGCCGTTCACGCGCAATTCGGCGGTCATGTGCTGCAGGCTGCCGCTGACCGGGTCGACGCAACGCTGCGGCGCCACCCACAGCTCGACGTGCTGGTTGTTGGCTTCGGTCATCAGGTTGAAGCGGCCGTCGCCGATCTGCTCTTCCACGTAGGGCACCGCCAACGGTGGTTGGCCTTCGCGTTCGAGCACCATGCCCTTGGCCGTGACGTTCATCGCCCAGGCCGGTTTATGGCCGTTGGCCCGCAGGATCATGCGCTTGAAGTCCGGGTCGTTGCAGGCCGAGGTCGAGCGTTCGACGCGGTAGAGTTGTTGCAGCTCCACCGAGCCCTGGGTGCCGGCCGCCACGCCAGAGAACTTGCCACGCAGGTCGGCGAACAGTGCGCCTTGCTGGCCGGCCAGGGACGCGGCTTCCTGCAGCACGCTGGTGCCGCCCGTATCGTTGACGACGTAGTTACGCTGGTCGCCGCACGGCTGGAACAGCAGCTTGCCGCCGACCGCTGTCAGTTCACCCTGCATGCGGGTCATTCCGGCGGTAGAGGGTTTAGCCGGCTCGCTCTCGAACATCTGGCAAGCGGTGAACAAGGGCAGCAGGGCAAACAGGGCGAGGGTACGGACGGCACGCATTGATCGGTCTCCAAACAAGTGCCGCCACGTTACGCAGGCTGGCGCTGCATCACAAGCCCGCCGCCCAGCTTCAGGCGTTTCTTACAGTCGCAAAAGGTCAACCGACAATAAAGGTCTGGCCGGTTTGCAAGCCTTCGACACTTTTTGCGTAGGCCAGCGCCACATCGGCACCTGTCGCCGGTTTGAAGCCTCGGAAGTACGGCGCATAGCTGCCCATGGCTTCCAGCAGGACCGTCGGGCTCACCGAGTTGACTCGCAGCCCACGCGGCAATTCGATCGCCGCCGCTTTGACGAAGGCATCCAGTGCGCCATTGACCAGTGCCGCCGAGGCGCCGGTACGAATCGGGTCTCGGTTCAAGATACCGCTGGTGAAGGTGAAAGAAGCGCCATCGTTGGCGTACTCGCGGCCGATCAACAGCAGGTTGACCTGGCCCATCAGCTTGTCGCGCAGGCCCAGTTCAAAGTCAGTCTCGCTCATGTCACCCAGTGGCACGAAGTTGACGCTGCCCGCTGCGCAGACCAGCGCGTCGAACTTGCCGGTCTGTTCGAACAGCGTGCGGATCGAGGCGCTGTCGCTGATATCCACTTGGAAGTCGCCGCTGCTGCGGCCGATGCTGATCACTTCGTGGCGCTGCGCCAGCTCTGCCTTGACCGCTGAACCAACCGTGCCGCTGGCACCAATCAATAGGATTTTCATCGTGCTGTTCCTCCAGGGGGTAAGTGAAGGTTCAGTCTAGTGTGGCTTTTTAGGTGGATAAACGTGCTAATAGGCAACCTTTGGTTTTCAAATGGAAACAATCGATGAGCGAGATGGATGACCTGGCCGCCTTTGCCGTTCTGATCGAGGCCGGCAGTTTCACCGTGGCGGCCGAGCAACTGGGGTGCAGCAAGGGCCAGTTGTCCAAGCGCATCAGCCAATTGGAAGCACAGTATTCCGTGGTGTTGCTGCACCGCACCACCCGCAAGCTCAGCCTCACCGCCGCCGGTGCTGCCTTGTTGCCCCAGGCCCAGGCGCTGGTGGTTCAGGTGGATCGAGCCCGTCAGGCATTGGCGCGGCTCAAGGACGATTTGGCCGGGCCGGTGCGTATGACGGTTCCGGTGTCATTGGGCGAAACCTTCTTTGATGGCTTGCTACTGGAGTTCACCAAGCGCTATCCCCAGGTGCAGATCGAACTGGAGTTGAACAACAACTATCGCGACCTGGCGCGGGATGGGTTCGATTTGGGGGTACGTTCGGGGGCGATCGAAAACGAGCGACTGGTGGCCAAGCCGCTGCTGGCCTGGCATGAGATGACCTGCGCCAGCCCGGCCTACCTGGAACAGCATGGCGAGCCGCAGACCCCGGCGGACCTGGCCGCCCACACCTGCCTGCTCAACAGCCATTACAGCGGGCGTGAAGAATGGCTGTATCACCAGCAACATGAACTGCTACGGGTGCGGGTCAGCGGAACATTCGCGTCCAACCACTACAACTTGTTGAAGAAAGCTGCACTGGTGGGGGCGGGTATTGCGCGCCTGCCGTCCTACGTATTACCTGCCGAACTGGCTGACGGTCGACTGCGCTGGCTCCTGCGCGACTATCAGACGCGGAGCCTGCCGATGTACCTCGTTCACCCCTACCAGGGAGGGCTGCCGCGCCGCACCCAGGTCCTGGCCGATTACCTGGTGGACTGGTTCAAGCGCAGCGGCGAGGCCCTCGACCGTCTTTAACGGTAGCGACGTGCGATCAGCTGATCGATGGACAGGCAGCCCGGGCCCTTGGCAACCAACAGCAACAATAAGGCGATCCAAGTGCCGTGGGTCGGGTAGGCGTCCGGGTACACGAACAACTGAATGGTCAGGGTCATGCCGATCAGCGCCAAGGCTGAGAAGCGGGTGGCAAAGCCCACCAGGATAAGCACCGGGAAAAAGTGCTCGGCAAACGCCGCCATGTGCGCGGCCACTTCTGGCGACAGCAACGGCACATGGTATTCGCTGCGAAACAGCGGCAGTGTCGACGCGGCCAGCCGCGGTTCTCCGAGTTGGAAGGTGCCGCTGATCAGATCGATGGCAAAGCCTTCAACTTTGGTCTGCCCGGACTTCCAGAACACCGCCGCAATCGAAAAGCGTGCGAGAAAGGCGATCAGGCTGTAGGGGATTTTTTCAAACAATGCGATGGCCCGTTTGATCAGGCACGTTGGGGATGCGTTCATGGCGATACCTTTTCTTCCAGGTGCAAATGAGTGATGGCGTCGTGGCTGATCAGCACCGTGAGGCACTGGTGCAGGTCGAATTCGGCCGAGGCTTCCAAGGCGTGTGTCACGGCCATTTCCAATTCGGTGCCGTGGCTGAGGCTGTCGATAAACGCGACCGAACCCGCGTCAATCGTGAACACCTTGACCGCCAGGCCCTGGCGTAGCACCAGCGCTCCTTGAGCGTGCCAGGGGTTCAGCGTGGCCATGGCACCCTCGGTCTGGTGGGCAGCCCACACCGCCACGACCGCATAGGCAGAATTCAAGGTGGCCAGGGACGGATGCAGTTGCAGGCGCAGTTTTCCCAGGTCGGTTTGACCTTGCAGGGCTTGAAGCACGGCCTGCTGATCCAGCGATGGTGTATCGGCCGCGTGATAAGCACGCACCCGCAGGCGCTCAAGCCTCGCCACGTCAGCCAGGTAGGGCACGCTGGCGGCCGGTTCAAAGTCCTGGATAAACGCCGGGAAGGCGCTGCCATACTCACTGATCAGCGGTTGGGTGGGCGGGCATGCCTGTACAAACAGGCCGGCCATCGCGCGGAAAAACGCCTCGCCGACCAATTGAACGGTCACGGGGTAGGCCGTCACCAGTGCATTGATCAACGAGCTGTGAACGTTGTTGCGATACACCGCAAAACGGCTGGCCGGGTCGGCGCCGTTGCTGCTGAACAGGCCGTCGGGGCAGGGCAGGTCAGGCGATATCAACGCATTGGCAAACGCTTCATGCAGGCTCATGGGTTCACCTGCGCCAGGTGCCATTCGGCGTGTTGGGCTTCAGCCAGCAACACGCTGAACGCCGGCACCTGGTTGTCCCTTTCGATTAACGTGGCCACCGGGCCGGTCCGTGCCAGTACCTGCTCGTACAGCTGCCATACGGCGTTGTCGATGGGCGCGCCATGGTCATCAATCAACAGTCGGTCGCCCAGGCTGTCGGTATCTTCGGCAAAGCCTGCCAGATGAATCTCACCCACAGCGTGCAAAGGCAACGCATTGATGTAGGCCAGCGGATCGCGCTGATGGTTGATGCACGACACGTAGACGTTATTGACGTCCAGCAACAGGCCGCAGCCGGTGCGACGGATGATCTCGCTGATGAAGTCAGTCTCATCCAGGGTCGAGCGCTCGAACTGCAGGTAAGTCGACGGATTCTCCAGCAGCATTGGCCGCTTGAGGGTGCTTTGCACCTGGTCGATGTGTTCGCACACCCGGTTCAGGGTCGACGCGTCATACGCCAGGGGCAGCAAGTCATTGAGAAACACCGGGCCATGGCTGGACCAGGCCAGGTGTTCGGAAAAAGAGTGGGGTTGATAGCGCTCGATCAACGTGGCCAGCCGCCCCAGGTGCTCACGGTTCAACGGGCCTTCACCGCCGATGGACAGCCCCACGCCGTGCAGCGACAGCGGGTACTGCTCGCGAATCAGCCCCAGGTAGTGATGGAACGGGCCGCCGGCCACCATGTAGTTTTCGGCGTGCACTTCAAAAAAACCGATGTCGGGTGAGGTCTCGAGCACTTCGCTGAAGTGCTCGTTCTTCAGCCCCAGCCCGGCCCTGTAGGGGAGGCCGGGCACCTGAGCCGGTGAGACGGTGTGTTGGGGTGAAAGCGTCATCATCAGTACTCAGGTTGCGGGTTGAATCAGGACTTGGCGGTGAAGGCGGCTTCCTGGCCGAAACCGGTCGGCGAGGTGGAGCTTGGCGTCTTGGCGCAGGTGCCGGCCGGGACCAGTTTCCAGGCATTGGCCTGGTCTTTGACTTTCGAGGTGCCGGCGCAGGAAGTGCCAGCGCCAGCGGCGCAATCGTTCTTGCCGGCTTCAGCGACGCCGAAGCACTTCTGCATGTCGTCGGCGGCGTGGGCGGTGGTGGTCAGGGCGGACAGGCTCAGGGCGGAACCCAGGGCCAGGACGAGGGTAGCGGCGGACAGTTTGGTGGTCATGGTGTATCTCCAGCAGTGGGTTGAGGTATCAGGCTTGTTTGCCTGCTTACTCCACTAGAGGCAGCAGGCTGGGTTTCGTTACACACTCATCGAAAATAATTAAAAAAATCTGGGGCACACAAAAAAATGTGGGAGCGGGCGCGTGTGGGAGCGGGGCTTGCCCGCGATGCAGCCACCTCGGTGTGTCAGTCACACCGCAGTGATGCCATCGCAGGCAAGCCAGCTCCCACACAAGCCCGCTCCCACATTTTAGATCCGGTTCATACCGCTACCGGCTATTTAGCCCCCGAGGTACGCCTCGCGCACTTTCGGATCGGTCAGCAACTGCTCACCCGTGCCCTGCATTACCACCCGGCCGTTTTCCAGCACATAGGCACGGTCAGCGATTTTCAGCGCCTGGTTGGCGTTCTGCTCCACCAAGAACACCGTTACACCGTCTTTGCGCAGCTGTTCGATGATGTCGAAGATCTGCTGGATGATGATCGGTGCCAGGCCCAGGGACGGCTCGTCCAGCAGCAGCAGCTTGGGTTTGCTCATCAGCGCCCGGCCGATGGCGAGCATTTGCTGTTCGCCGCCGGACATGGTGCCGCCACGTTGGCTGAAGCGCTCCTTGAGCCGAGGGAACAGGTGCAGCACCTTGTCCATCTGCTCCTGGTAGTCGCCCTTGTCGGTGAAGAACCCGCCCATGGCCAGGTTCTCTTCCACAGTCAGGCGCGAGAACACGCGGCGGCCTTCGGGCACCACGGCAATGCTCTTGCGCATGATTTCAGCGGAATGCTTGCCGACCAGTTCTTCACCCATGTAGCGGATGCTGCCACTGTGAGCCTGGGGTGAACCGCACAGGGTCATCAGCAAGGTCGATTTGCCGGCACCGTTGGCACCGATCAGCGTGACGATCTCACCCTGGCGCACTTCCACGTTGACGCTGTGCAAGGCCTGGATCTTGCCGTAGAAAGTGGAAACGTTTTCGAATTGCAGCATTTTACGCTTCCCCCAAATAGGCTTTGATCACTTCAGGATTGTCGCGGATCTGCTCCGGGGTCCCGTCGGCGAGCGGCGTGCCCTGGTTGATCACCACGATGTGGTCGGAAATGCTCATGACCAGTTTCATGTCGTGTTCGATCAACAACACCGTGGCGTTGTTTTCCTCACGCAACACGCTGATCAGCGCCTTGAGGTCTTCGGTTTCCTTGGGGTTCAGGCCGGCAGCCGGTTCGTCGAGCATGAGGATCCGCGGGCGGGTCATCATGCAGCGGGCGATTTCCAGGCGACGTTGCTGACCGTAGGCCAGGGTGCCAGCAGGGCGGTTGGCGAACTCGGTCAGGTTGACCTTGTCGAGCCAGTACGCTGCATATTCCATGGCCTCGCGCTCGCTTTTGCGGAACGACGGGGTCTTGAACAGGCCGGCAAAGAAGTTGGTGTTCAGGTGACGGTGCTGGGCGATCAGCAGGTTCTCGACCGCCGTCATGTCCTTGAACAGCCGCACGTTCTGGAAGGTCCGCACGACGCCCTTGCGGGCGATCTCGTGACCGGCCAGGCCCTGGATCGGCTGGCCGTCCAGCAGGATGCTGCCACCGCTCGGCTTGTAGAAACCGGTGAGGCAGTTGAACACCGTGGTCTTGCCGGCGCCGTTAGGGCCGATCAGGGCAACCACTTGTTTCTCTTTCACGGTCAGGGCCACGCCATTGACCGCCAGCAAGCCGCCGAAGCGCATGCTCAAGTTTTCGACTTTCAGGATCTCGCGGCTCATTTGCGCAGCTCCATGTGTGGACGTTGCATGGGCAGCAGGCCTTGAGGGCGCCAGATCATCATCAGCACCATCATGGCGCCGAACATCAACATGCGGTATTCGCTGAACTCACGCATCATTTCCGGCAGCAGGATCATCACGATGGCCGCCAGGATCACACCCAGCTGCGAGCCCATGCCACCCAGTACCACGATGGCGAGGATGATCGCCGACTCGATGAAGGTGAACGACTCTGGCGTTACCAGGCCTTGGCGAGCCGCGAAGAAGCTGCCGGCGAAACCGGCGAACGCGGCGCCCAGGGTGAACGCGGAGAGCTTGATGATGGTCGGGTTCAGGCCCAGGGCACGGCAGGCGATTTCATCTTCGCGCAGCGCTTCCCACGCACGGCCGATCGGCATGCGCAGCAGGCGGTTGATCACGAACAGGGCCGCCAGCGCCAGCAACAGCGCCACCAGGTACAGGAACACCACTTTGCTCACCGGGTTGTAGTCGATCCCGAAGTACTCGTGGAAAGTCTGCATGCCCTCGGCAGCGCTGCGGTCGAACGACAGCCCGAAGAACGTTGGCTTGGGGATGCTGCTGATACCGTTGGGGCCGCCGGTGATATCGGTGAGGTTACGCAGGAACAGTCGGATGATTTCACCGAAGCCCAGGGTCACGATCGCCAGGTAGTCACCGCGCAGGCGCAGTACCGGGAAGCCCAGCAGGAAGCCGAACGTGGCCGCCGCCATGCCGGCCAGCGGCAGGCAGATCCAGAAGCTCCAGCCCAGGTAGTGCGACAGCAACGCGTAGGTGTAGGCACCCACGGCGTAGAAGCCCACATAACCCAAGTCCAATAGGCCAGCCAGGCCTACCACGATATTCAGGCCCAGGCCCAGCAACACGTAGATCAGGATCAGGGTGGCGATATCGACCGCACCGCGCGAACCGAAGAACGGCCAGATCAACGCCGCGATGATCAGCGCAATGATGATGTAGCGCTGGGTGCGCGGCAGGGTCAGGAATTGGCTGACCTTGGGCGATACCAGCGGGCCACGGTTGCCCTTGAGCAAGGCATTGAACTGATCGCTGAACAACACGCGCAGGAACATCAGCACCGAACACAGGGCGATGACGGTCAGGGTCACGGGACCGGTGCCATGCACTTCCAGGTTGATGCCGACAATGCTCAGCTTGAGGCCGAGTACCGGGAAGGCCACGGCCCATACCAGCAAGGCGCTGAAAAACGCCGATTTAAGATATCTGCTCATACTTTCTCAACCTCCGGACGGCCCAAAATGCCGGTCGGACGGAACAACAGCACCAGAACCAACAGGCCGAACGCCACGACGTCCTTGTACTGGTCGCCGAAAATATCGGCGCCGAACGCTTCGGCCACACCCAGCACCAGGCCACCGAGCATCGCGCCCGGGATACTGCCGATGCCGCCCAACACGGCTGCGGTAAAGGCCTTGAGGCCTACCAGGAAACCGGCGTTGGGGTTGATCACGCCGTACTGCATGCTCAGCAGCACCGCCGCGACGGCGGCCAGCGCAGCACCGATCACGAAGGTCAGGGCGATGATGTTGTTGGTGTTGATGCCCAACAGGTTGGCCATCTTGATGTCTTCGGCGCAGGCCCGGCAGGCGCGCCCCAGACGGGAGCGGGAGATGAACAGGGTCAGGCCCAGCATCGCCACCAGGGTGACGACGAAAACGAGGACCTGCATGTACGAAATCAGCACTTCTTGTGCGCCACCTGGGCCGAAGGAGAAGCTCCCCGGGATCAGGTTGGGAATGGACTTGTCCTTGGAGTCCTGGGACAGCAATACAGTGTTCTGCAGGAAGATCGACATGCCGATGGCGGAAATCAGCGGGATCAAACGGTTGCTGCCACGCAAGGGACGGTAGGCAACGCGCTCGATACTGTAGCCATAGGCACTGGTCACGATGATCGACGCCAGGAACGCAGCGGTCATCAACAGCGGCAGGGAGTGGATACCCAGCATGGCCAGCCCGGCAAGGGCGATGAAGGCCACGTAGGAGCCAATCATGTACACCTCGCCATGGGCGAAGTTAATCATTCCAATGATGCCGTAAACCATTGTGTAGCCAATGGCTATCAAGGCATAGGTGCTGCCAACGGTCATCCCGTTAACCAGCGTTTGGAAAAAATGATAGATCTCAGGCATTACAGCGCTCCTAAAAACCCGATACGCATTTCACTGGTGGAGTCATGTTCCGGCCCTGCGCTGTGTTCTATGAGCACATTTGCACAAAGCGTTTGCCAGCGAACCGCTGGTGACGGTTTTAAGATTTTCAGGTGAGCCAGCGCCCGGATCGCGGGTGTCAGGCCCATAAACCTCGTAAAACAAAGCCCACTGCTCTCACAGTGGGCTTGTTGGACCAGTAACGCCTGGCTTACTGAGGGGAAACTTCGGTTTTTGGTTTACCGAAGTGCCATTCGTAGACCACGAACTTGAAGTCCTTCAGGTCGCCCTTGGCGTCGAAGCTCAGGTCGCCAGTCGGGGTCTTGAAGGTGCCTGCGTGGATGGCAGCAGCCACTTTGGCGGTGTCTTCGCTCTTCGCGGCAGCGATACCGCCAGCGATGACTTCAACAGCCGAGTAGGCCGGGAACACGAACGGGCCGCTTGGGTCTTTCTTGTCTGCTACGAGCGCATCAACGATGGCTTTGTTCGCCGGGTCTGCGTCGAAGGATTTCGGCAGGGTCACCAGCAGGCCTTCGGAGGCGTTCTGGGCGATTTGCGAGATGGAGTCGTTGCCGACGCCTTCCGGGCCCATGAACTTGGCGTTCACGCCTTTTTCCTTGGCTTGGCGCAGGATCAGGCCCAGCTCAGGGTGGTAGCCGCCGTAGTAGACGAAGTCGACGTTGGCTTGCTTGAGCTTCTGGATGAGCGAGCCGAAGTCTTTGTCGCCAGCGTTGATGCCTTCGAAGAGGGCAACTTTCACGCCTTTCTTCTCAAGGGTCTGTTTAACGGCGGTGGCGATGCCTTCACCGTACTGCTGCTTGTCGTGAATGACCGCAACGACTTTTGGCTTCACGTGGTCGGCGATGTAGTTACCGGCTGCAGGGCCCTGGGCGCTGTCCAGACCGATGGTACGGAACACCAGTTTGTAACCACGGGAAGTGATTTCCGGGCTGGTGGCAGCCGGGGTAATCATGATGACGCCTTCGTCTTCATAGATATCCGACGCAGGCTGAGTGGAGCTGGAGCACAGGTGACCGACTACGAACTTGACGCCGTCGTTGACCACTTTGTTGGCTACGGCAACGGCTTGTTTTGGATCGCAAGCGTCGTCGTATTCCTTGGCTTCAAGCATCTTGCCGTCTACGCCGCCTTTGGCGTTGATGTCGGCGATGGCTTGCTTGGCACCCATGAATTGCATGTCGCCGTATTGCGTCACAGGACCGGTTTTAGGGCCTGCGATACCGATCTTGATGGTGTCGGCTGCGAACGAATGGCCGGCAACCCCAGCCAGGACCATAGCGGCAAACAGTTTGGAAATCTGCTTAGTAGCCTTATTCATAGTGCTCCACTCTTACTGTTGTATTTTTTATAGTTCTAGCGGCCTTGTGAGCTGCAGAACCGGATCAGATATCTCGGATATCCCCCCGGCAGTGCCCTGGCAACTGTACCGGTACAGTGTAGAGCGCCGGTTGATCGCTTGAAAAGCTGGCTGCTGGGGGCAAAAGCCGGGTATGTCGCTTAAATGAAAGAAAAAGACAGAATTGCGGCGGGGTGATGCCAGAGTTTCGGGCAATCCTTGGCTTTCCTGACACTTTCGATCGATGCCTCATTTGCAACTGGGTTTTTCCGCAAGAGCCACGACGTTATGATTGCGCCGATTTTTTACTCAGGTGAATTCCCATGACGCAAGAACCTAGCACCCTCTATGCCAAGCTGCTCGGTGAAACCGCCGAAATTTCCTGGAAGGAGCTTGAACCGTTCTTCGCCAAGGGTGCCCTATTGTGGGTCGACGCCGGCCTGGATTTGATCGAAGCGGCCGAGGGAATGGCTGAGGATAACCGTGACAAAGTCGCTGCGTGGCTGGCTTCCGGCAGCCTTGGCGAAGTGTCTGCGACGCGGGCATTGGACCTGGTGGAGCGCGATCCAAGCCTGTGGGCAGTGGTTGTGTCGCCGTGGATTCTGATCCAGGAAAGGGCGGCGTAAGAAAGGCTCGCACTGAAAAGGTGCGTCTTTTTTGTCGCCCTAAGTGTGTAGCGGAGTAACCGCTGAGGCGGTGATGGCATCTTGCCGTAGAGAAAGGTCACAGCCGAGGGTGACGTGCGCGTCACGGGAACAGTTGGGCGGGCGGCTAAACGGCTGCGGAATTGTTTCTTGGTGTGGCAAGGCTATACATTTTTGTTGCAATACAGACCGTCATCGCAGGCAAGCCAGCTCCCACATTTGAAATGCATTCCAAGTGTGGGAGCTGGCTTGCCTGCGAAGGGCGCGCCTCGGTCTAGGCGGTCTTGCCGGTATGGTTGTTCAACGAGATAACCTTGGTCTTGCCAATCCGGTGACGGTAAATCTCGCGCAGGTACTTGATCGACTTCTTCACGCAATCCCGTGACAGGCGAATGTCATTGATCGACACGAACTTCTCTTTGTCGTTGATCAGCTCGCGGTACTTCTTCTCGTACATCGGCTTGATCGCATACCAGTTGGTGTCGAGGATCTTCGCCGGGTTTTCAAACTCGTTGAGCAATTCGTCGATACGGTCTTCGTCGAAGTCCTCGTGGATGATGAAATCCAGGATCGAGTTGTCCAGCGTGTCGTCGAAACGGTACGGGTTGCGCGCAAAGCAGCGTTTGATGAACGCCACGATCAAGGTCAGGAAATCATCCGACAGGCACGGGCTTTTAGCGATCAACGTGGTCAGCGACAGGTTGGCCGACGCACCGATCACTAACGCATAACGCTTGAGCGTGGTGTTGGGGAACAGGCTGTTGAGGTGGGTCTTGAGCCGGTTCAGGTCCATGTAGGACAGCTTGTAGTCCTTGGGCAGCGAGACGATCGAGACCACCGACGAGCAATTCTTGAAGAAGTGCAGGTCGTGCAGCGCGGCGGCGTCGTAGCCGGAATTCTTGTATTGCTCCAGGGACGCCTTGTAGCGCTTGGACTCGATCGGCAACAGGCTGATGCCCTCGATAGCCTGGGTGACCTTGTTGAAGTGCGGCAGGTCGATGGAGCGGAAGAACAGGTCATCGATGTTCAGGCGCTGTGGCTCTTTGTCGAACACCTTGAACTTGTCGTTGGACGGTGCCGGGGTTTCCGGCACCACAGACTCGGCGTAGGCAATCGCGACCGGGCCGGCCAGGCTCATGAACAGGTCGTTGGCGTCCAGGCGGATGGTCTCGCCAATGTCGATGCCCGCACGCCTGAAGTAGTTCTGGTCGTAGTCGGTGGTCACGGCCTGGGCCGTGAGGATGTTGAAGATCTGCTGCGAGATGTACTGGTTGGCGTGTTTTTCCATGGCATTGACGTCAATGTTCTGGATGTTGCCGTCATCGCTTTCTTCGGCGTAACGCATGATGTCGTTGGAAATCAGCATCATGGCGTTCCACGGCCGGATACGCCCCTTCACGCTGGCTTCGCTGCTGTCTTCATTGGCAAAGTTGTACGAGAAATCCCATTCTTCCGACAGGTATTTGCACAGCAGTCGCCCGGCGTTGATGTGCAGCGCCTCGGACATTTCACTGCGGTGATCGGAAATATTCGGCAATACGCAGATACCACTGGTGAAGATCGGCTCGAACACAAACGCGTGGCCGCTCTTGCTGTCATGCTCGTCGGCGGGCTTGGTGTCGAACGTCTTGTTCATGTACGAGTGCTGCTGGGCCAGACCGAACTCCGAGGCCATGCCCGAACCGGTACCGCCGCCGGCGCTGAAGATCGAGAAGTACAGGCGCGACTGGTTGGCCTTGATGCCGCAGGAGTCGATCAGGTACGAGTGGATCATCTTCCAGTCGGGGCTGGAAAAACGCTGGGTGTCTTTATTCAGGATAATCTTGGCCAGGTACTGGCCGAGGATCGGTGCGTTACCGGCACCACCGGCATGGACTTCCGAGAGGTCCATGATTTTCATTTTGCTGTAGTCGCGCAAAAAGCCGCTTTTTTCGCCCTTGCGCGAGAAACGGATACGCCCGGCGATGTCCTTGTCCAGGTCGCCCAACATCACCAGCGGTTCCACCAGGAATACCGGTTTACTGGCCTTGCCGCCGCCCAGGCGCAGGTTATTGCGGATCCACTGGGCCGGGCTGTAGCCCTTGTCCTGCGACTTATCTTCGTTGCTGAACTCGTTCAGGTAGAACTTGCGCGCGTTGTACACCAGTTCCGCCACGTCCAGCGCGATATTGGAGCCGCAACGGCCCAGGCCGATCAGGCACACCGAGGGGAATTCCTGCTCGTTGCGCGGATCGTTGTCACCTTCCAGGTGAGGCAGGCGCGGGAACACCATGTCGCGCAGGCCGTCGAGGTTGTCGAGGATGCGGTCGGTGTTGGTTTCGGTGAAGTACAGGTATTGCTGGGTGGCCAGCGGGCGGGCGCTGCTCAATGACTTGGAACCTGAGGGTTTTTCCGCAGGAGCTGTCGGCAACACGTCGGAGATTACGGTGGCAGAGTTATTGTTGGAAGTCATTGGGCGCCATGTACCTGGACGGATGGCCAAAAAGAATCAAGAAGCCATCACTGAATGAGAGTTCGCGACTTTTACAGTGCGTCTTAGTCCGGGACAGTCGGGTTCAACCCTGATTTTTCACGGGAAATCCTGGCCGGACTCTGATGAATCGGCCGTTCGTCGGCGTTCTTTAGCCAAATGATGGCGAAATGCCAAAGTTTAGGCGTCAGCGAATTGGCCTGACGATAGAGGCGGGGCCTACCCGTGTGGGGGAGGGGTCTTTGGGGGAGGGGACGTCCTTGTTGCCCTCCACGCTAAAAGGGTAGAGCGGGTTGCGCATCTGGATGCCTTGCATCACGCCGATGATGTCACTGGCGGGTACGGCCGGGCTCAGCAAGTACCCCTGAATGTAGTCGCAACCGTGCTTGAGCAGCAGGTCGAATTGCGCTTGGGTTTCCACGCCTTCGGTGACGACTTGCAGGTGCAGGGTGTGGGCCATGCCGATAATGGCCTGGACAATTTCGATGTCGGCGGTGGACTTGGGGATGTCCTGGATAAACGAGCGGTCGATCTTCAAGGTATTGAGGGGCAGGCGCTTGAGGTAGGCCAGGGAGGAATAACCCGTGCCGAAGTCGTCGATGGCCAAAGACACGCCCAGCGAGCGAATTTGCCGCAACAACGCCAGGGTGCTGCTGATATTGCCCATCAACGCGTTTTCGGTGACCTCCAGTTCCAGGCGGTTGGCGGCCACACCGGCGAAGCGCAGGGCGTCTTCGATTTCATCGGCCAATTCGTCGCGGGCCAGGTTCAGGGCCGAGCAGTTCACCGCCATGGTCAGTTCGGTGTAACCGCGATCCGACAGCAGGCTCAAGTCGTGGCAGGCCTGGCGCAATACCCAGTGATCCAGTTCGGCGATCAGCCCGTTGCTTTCGGCGATGCCGATGAAGCGGTCCGGGGCCAGCAAGCCGTGTTGCGGGTGCTGCCAGCGCACCAGGGCTTCCAGGCGGGTCACCTTGCCCAGCTTCATGTCAAAGATCGGCTGGTAGAACAGCACCAGTTCGTTGCGCGTGCGCAGGGCGGCGCGCAACTCTTCTTCCAGTTGCAGTTCGAGAAAGGCGCGGGTTTTCAGGTTGGAGCTGAAGAAGTTCAGGCTGTTGCGCCCGGTGTCCTTGGATTGATACAGCGCCAGGTCTGCAGTTTTCAACAGCTCTTCGCAGGTCAGGCCGTCATCGGGAAACAGGCTGATACCGATGCTGGTGGTCATTACCATGCGCCGGCCGGCCAGTTCGATCGGGTCTTTCATCCTTTGCATGATGCGCTGGGCCATGTGCCGCGCTTCATCGCGGTGATGGATGCTGATCAGGATGCAGAACTCATCCCCGCCAAAGCGGGCGACCACGTCTTCATGGCTGCGCACCGAGCCCTTGATATGCCCGGCTAGCACGGTGAGCAGTTGGTCACCGGCATCGTGGCCAAGGCTGTCGTTGATGCGCTTGAAATGGTCGATATCCAGGAAGATCACCGCCATCATGCCGTGTGAAGCGGTTTTTTCGGCGAGTTTCTCAGCGAAGATCTGATTGAAACCGCGACGGTTGAGCAGGCTGGTCAGCGCATCGAAGTGCGCCACCTGTTGCAGCGAGGCTCGCGCCTGGTCGAGTTCACTGAGCAGGGCATTTACCCGGCGCAGGTCGCGCTCCTTGTGCTGCAATTTTTTATCCGCCAAGGCTGCGCTGATGCTGCTACCGATCACCAATAACGTAATGACCGCCACCGACAAGCCCAGCTGAATCGGGTTGTTATCCACTGGCAATGACAGGTCCGCGCCATTGGGCACCAGCATCTGCATGGCGGCCATGCCGGTGAAGTGCATGCTCAGGATGCCCGCGCCCAACACCAGGCTGGCGGCGTATTTGAGCAACTGATGAAACACGCCAGAGCCGTTGCGCAGGTAGCTGGACAGCAGTAACGCCGCCAGGCTCGCGCCAATCGCAATGCCGACCGAGGCCATGAACAGTCCCGACTCGAAATACACCTGGGCCTGGGAGCGCATTGCCGACATGCCGACGTAGTGCATCAGCGCGATGCCAAGGCCCATCCATACCGAGGCCAACAGGTATTGATGGAACTTGAGCTGGGCGTGACTGAGGGTTTGCATGGCAAACAGCGATGCGATCAGGGCGATCAGCAGCGAGGCAAACGTGATGAGCAATTCGTAATGAATGGCAATCGGTGCCTGGAAGGCCAGCATGCTGATGAAGTGAGTCGACCAGATACCTCCGGCGAGGCACCCCGCACCCAGCCAGCGCCAATGGCGGCGGGCGGTGGGGTCTTCCACATGGCCAACACGTTCGGCCATGTCCAGCGTGCCGAACCCGGCCGCACACGCGACCAGGTAAGCCAGTAGCACCAGAAAGGGGTTATGACTGCAATTGAGTAATAAGTGCCCGTTGTCTGGAAGGTCGGTAAAAAAATGCAGACCAAGCCATTCCATAGCATGTCCCGTCATAGCGTCATTACGTCATTGCCTACGGCGATGACCTACGACATCGAGTATAGAAGCCTCACGGGGTTTGCCATGGATAATGGCACTTTGCTCTCAACGATTTTGGCATGCCGGCCATAGCGTTTGATGCTAAGCGCTGATGGGCAGCTCCATCTCGAAGGGTGCTTCCAGGGGCGCCAGGCCAAAGGCGGCGCGGGCTGCATCGCAGTCGACGTTCTGTTCGCCCTGGCTCCAGGACGCATCAAATTCGCGGCAAGGGCTTGAGCGCAGCTCGTAAATCGAGCAGCTGGTGCTTTTGCCCACTTCGCCTTCAAGGCTGCAGCAACGCGCGGGCTTCTGGTCGGTGCCGATCATTGCCACACGGGTGGGGTTGATCTGCACCACCAGGTCATCGGGCACCGTGCCCCCTGACGAGGCGCACTCACCCCAGAAGAAAGACACACGAAAGTGTGAACAGCAGGCACCGCAATTCAGACACGGACTGGCTTCGGACATGGGCGTCATCGATAAGAAAAGTAGGATTGGGGTGATACGGAAGGCTCGCCATTCTATCCGGGCCATGGCCGTTGGGAAGGGGGGCAGGAACTTATATTTTTGTAGGCGAAGTCCCGCGCTGCCGGGTGAAATCATGCCCTATCAGCTTTACGAATCATTACAGACAACCGGAGCCCGCCTGACTATGTTGCAGGTACCGGGCAGGATGCATCGGGCATCGCAGCTCTCATAACAATAAAAGAGACGGACCCATGCAGAACTCGACCCAAGCGGCGAATGCCTGGCGCATTCTGTTCCTGTTGTTCCTCGCCAACCTGTTCAATTTCTTCGACCGCACCATCCCGGCGATCATCATCGAGCCCATTCGCATGGAATGGCACTTGAGCGACTTCCAGCTCGGCATCATCGGCACCGCTTTCACCATCGTCTACGCCATTGCCGGCTTGCCCCTTGGGCGCCTGGCCGACACCGGCTCGCGCAGCAAGCTGATGGGCTGGGGCCTGTTCGCCTGGAGCGGGCTGACGGCGGTCAACGGCTTGGTCGGCAGTTTCTGGACATTCCTGCTGGTGCGCATGGGCATCGGCATTGGCGAGGCCAGTTATGCGCCGGCTGCCAACTCGCTGATCGGCGACCTGTTCCCGGCCCACCGTCGCGCCCGGGCCATGGGGATTTTCATGCTCGGCCTGCCCCTGGGTCTGTTGCTGGCGTTCTTCACCATCGGCGCGATGGTCAAGGCGTTCGACAGCTGGCGCGCGCCGTTCTTTATCGCGGCCGTGCCGGGGCTGATCCTCGCGGTGTTCATGTTCTATATCAAGGAACCCAAGCGTGGCGCGGCCGAAACCGTGCAGGTTTCCCAAGAGCGCGTCGACCGCCCGATCCGCCGCGTGCTGGCGGTGCCGACGTTCCTCTGGCTGGTGCTGGCCGGGTTGTGCTTCAACTTCGCGACCTATGCGTGCAACTCGTTCCTGGTGCCGATGCTGCAACGTTATTTCCTGCTGCCGTTGCAGGACGCGGCCGTCGCCACCGGTGTCATCGTCGGCATCACCGGCCTGGTGGGCCTGACCTTGGGCGGCTGGATCGCCGACAAGATCCACCAGCGGGTGGCCAACGGCCGGCTGTTGTTTGCCGCGTGTAGCCTGATCATCTCTACCGTCACCACTGCTTGGGCATTGCACGCCGGGCGCATCGAGATTGGTGTGTTTGTGGCGCTGTTCAGCGTGGGCTGGCTGTTTGCCTATAACTTCTACACCTGCGTGTACACGGCGATCCAGGACGTGGTGGAACCGCGCCTGCGGGCGACGGCGATGGCACTGTTCTTTGCCGGGTTGTACCTGTTGGGCGGTGGCATGGGGCCGATCGTGGTGGGCGGCTTGTCCGATCATTTTGCCCACTCGGCGATGTATGCGGCGGGCGCTGATCAGATGACCGAGGCATACAAGGCGGTGGGCCTGCACGACGCCATGTACCTGATTCCGGTGGCGCTGTTCTTGACCATGCTGTTCCTGTTCCAGGCGTCGCGCAGCTTTGTGCGCGATGCCAAGAAGATGAAAGAGGGATTGAGTGCGGTGGAGGTGCCGGCTTCGGCGGTGACGGCTTAGAACCGAGGCGACGCCATCGCAGGCAAGCCAGCTCCCACAAGGAATTGCGTATACCTGTAGGAGCCGGCTTGCCGGCGATGAGGCCCTGAAGCCCAATAAAAAAGGCCCGCATTGCGCGGGCCTTTTTTTTCAAGCAGCGATCAACCTGCGACCAACACCCGAATCGCTTCCAGACGCAACGCCGCCTTATCCAGCATCGCCAAACCTTGCTCGCGCTGGTGACGCAGCGCCACCAGCTCGCTGTCACGCACGGTCGGGTTGACCGCTTGCAACGCGGTCAAGCGCGCCAGTTCTTCGTCGGTGTCTGCCGCCAGGCGACGCTTGGCCTCGGCCACGCGCTCGGCGTGTTGCGGGGTGATCTTGTCTTCACCGGCGTTGATCCGCGGCGTCAGCTGGTCGCGCTGGGCCTGGATGAACTTGTTGGCGCTGGCCCGCGGCACGCTCTCCAACTGGTCGTTGAGGGTCACGAATGACACACGGCTCGACAGGTCGTTGCCATTGGTATCCAACAGGCAGCGCAGGGCGGCCGGTGGCAGGTAGCGACCCAGTTGCAGCGAGCGCGGCGCAACCACTTCACTCACGTAGAGCAGCTCCAGCAACACGGTGCCCGGCTTGAGCGCCTTGTTCTTGATCAGCGCCACAGCGGTGTTGCCCATGGAGCCGGACAGCACCAGGTCCATGCCGCCTTGCACCATCGGGTGTTCCCAGGTGATGAACTGCATGTCTTCGCGCGACAGCGCCTGGTTGCGGTCGTAGGTGATGGTCACGCCTTCGTCGTCGCCCAGGGGGAAGCTGGCGTCGAGCATTTTTTCGCTTGGCTTGAGGATCAGCGCGTTTTCCGAGTGGTCTTCGCTGTCGATGCCAAAGGCGTCGAACAGGGTTTCCATGTAGATCGGCAGGGCGAACTGGTCGTCTTGCTCAAGGATGTCTTCCACCAGCGCATCGCCTTCACCGGCGCCACCGGAGTTGAGCTCCAGCAGGCGGTCGCGGCCGGTGTGCAGCTCTTCTTCCAGGCGCTCGCGCTCGGCACGGGCCTCGTCGATCAGGGCTTGCCACTCGCCGTCGTCGGCGTTTTCCAGCAGCGGCAGCAGGCGCGGGCCGAACTGGTGCTGCAGGGCGTTGCCGGTCGGGCAGGTGTTGAGGAAGGCGTTGAGTGCCTCGTTGTACCACTGGAACAGACGCTCCTGCGGGCTGGTTTCCAGGTACGGTACGTGCAGTTCGATCACGTGCTTCTGGCCGATCCGGTCCAGGCGACCGATGCGTTGTTCCAGCAGGTCCGGGTGGGACGGCAGGTCGAACAGCACCAGGTGGTGGGAGAACTGGAAGTTGCGACCTTCACTGCCGATCTCGGAGCAGATCAGCACCTGGGCGCCGAACTCTTCATCCGCGAAGTAAGCAGCCGCGCGGTCACGCTCAAGGATGTTCATGCCCTCGTGGAACACCGTGGCCGGAATGCCGGAGCGCACGCGCAGGGCGTCTTCCAGGTCCATGGCGGTTTCGGCGTGGGCGCAGATCACCAGGACCTTGGTGCGCTTGAGCATTTTCAGCTGGTCGATCAGCCACTCGACGCGTGGGTCGAAGCGCCACCAGCGGTTCTCTTCCTCGATGTCCGGTTGCGACTGGAAGCTCACCTCCGGGTACAGCTCGGCGTGTTCGCCCAGCGGCAACTCGAGGTATTCGTCCGGGTTTGGCAGCGGGTAGGCGTGCAGCTTGCGCTCCGGGAAACCTTGCACCGCGGCGCGGGTGTTGCGGAACAGCACGCGGCCGGTGCCGTGGCGGTCGAGCAGCTCGCGCACCAGGCGTGCGCTGGCTTCGGTGTCGCCATCGTTGACGGCGGTGAGCAGGGCTTCACCTTCGTCACCGAGGAAACCCTGGATGGTCTTGTGGGCGGCCGGTGACAGGCGGCCCTTGTCCAGCAGCTCCTGCACGGCTTCGGCCACCGGGCGATAGTTCTCGCTCTCGGCGCGGAAGGCGGCCAGGTCGTGGAAGCGGTTCGGGTCCAGCAGGCGCAGGCGCGCGAAGTGGCTGTCCTGGCCCAGTTGTTCCGGGGTGGCGGTGAGCAACAGGACGCCGGGAATCACCTCAGCCAGTTGCTCGACCAACGCGTATTCCGGGCTGACTTTATCTTCATGCCACACCAGGTGGTGGGCTTCGTCGACTACCAGCAGGTCCCAGCCGGCGGCGAACAGCGCATCCTGGGCCTTCTCGTCGTCCACCAGCCACTCCAGGGCCACGAGGGCGAGCTGGGTGTCTTCGAATGGGTTGGTCGCATCGCTTTCGATGAAGCGTTCTTCGTCGAACAAGGCCACTTGCAGGTTGAAGCGGCGGCGCATTTCCACCAGCCACTGGTGCTGCAGGTTTTCCGGCACCAGGATCAGCACGCGGTTGGCGCGGCCCGACAGCAGCTGGCGATGGATCACCAGGCCGGCTTCGATGGTCTTGCCCAGGCCCACTTCGTCGGCCAGCAATACCCGTGGCGCGATACGGTCAGCGACTTCACGGGCAATGTGCAGTTGGTGAGCGATGGGTTGCGCACGCACGCCACCCAGGCCCCACAGCGAGGACTGCAATTGGCGGCTGGTGTGTTCCAGGGTGTGGTAGCGCAGGGAGAACCAGGCCAACGGGTCGATCTGCCCGGCGAACAGGCGGTCGCTGGCCAGGCGGAACTGGATGAAGTTGGAGAGTTGGGTTTCCGGCAGGGTGACCTGCTCGTTCTGCCCATTGAGGCCGTGGTACACCAGCAGGCCGTCGACGTCGTCGACTTCCTGTACGGTCATTTTCCAGCCTTCGAAATGGGTAATGGTGTCACCCGGCGAGAACCGCACGCGGGTGAGGGGCGCATTCCGTAGCGCGTACTGGCGCGTGTCGCCAGTGGCCGGATAGAGCACGGTCAACAAGCGGCCGTCCTGTGCCAGAACGGTGCCTAACCCCAGCTCTGCTTCGCTGTCACTAATCCAGCGTTGCCCCGGTTGATACTGCTGCGCCATGCTGCCTGACTCCCGCCGTGAAAAAGCCGACTATCTTAACGGAACAAGGCCCTCATCCAAAGGACTCTGGCAAAAACTACTCTGTTTGGGGGGAGGATCGGGAGTCGAATCGACGGGTGGCGGGCACTTGCAAGTGTCGACTGAGTCACAGGTTGGCAAGCCTGTGCTCAAGTCACCCTGCAACCCGCCGACAGCCTGTTGATCAGGAGAACAAACCTTATGCTGCCACCCATGCTGCCCGTCAGCGTTGTGCCGGTCACGTCACAACTCGATCCGGTCCGCCAGAAGCCGGATATCCCGCCCGTGGTGCCAGTCCAGGCGGGCTCCAACGAAAGCACGATCGACCTGAAAAAGGGCGATGCCGAGCAGTCGACCTTTCTGCTGCGCGAAGAGCAACGCCGCCAGCAAGAGCAGCAGAAACGCCGGCGTGAGGCCGATGAAGACCCCGAGGCGCACCAGGCAATCCCCGGCGATGTGCTCAACGCCGACAACACCGTGCCGGTGGTGCCGCTGATTGAAGATGCGCCGCGCCAGGGGTTGTGGGTGGACATCGAGATCTAGCTGCGCAGTTCTCGCAGCGCCGCCATCAGTAATTCGACATCGTGCTCGGTGTTGAGCGGGCTCACCGAAATCCGCGCAATACTCTCAAGGCCGCGCGCCTGCATGTCCAGCGGGGTGTAGGCCACACCGTTGGCGCCAATGTTGATGCGCTTGAGCCCCAATCTTCGCTTGAGTTCAAAGGCGTCCCAGCCGTCCAGGTTGAAGGCGATCAGCCCTGAATGCTGCGTGCCCAGGTCATGCAGGGAAATCCCTGGCATCTCACGCAACGCTTCGCGAAAGTGCCCACTGATTTGCAAAACCCTTTCCCACGTCCGCTCCACCCCCAGTCGATTGGCTTCCTGTAACGCATTGCCCAATCCGGCCAGCAGGGCGTAGGAGGCTTCGCTGGTTTCAAAGCGTCGGGCGTCGTCGCGCAGGTCGAAACCTTCCTCGGTCCAAGGCGCCGAGAGCACATCACGCTGGGCCGGGTTCATGCGCGGGAGAAAATCCGGCCGCACATACAACAGCGCCGTACCGCGTGGCCCGCGCAGGTGTTTGCGACCGGCCGACTTGAGCACATCGCAGTGCAAGGCTTGTACATCCACCGGCAACTGGCCGACGGCCTGGCCGGCGTCGATGAAGTAGGCGATGCCGTGGCGCCGGGCCACTTCGCCAATGGCCTGGGCCGGGTTGATCAGGCCGCCGTTGGCCGGCAGCCAGGTCAGGTCGATCAGCTTTACGCGCGCGTCGATCATGGTTTCCAGCGCCTGTGGGCACACCGCGCCAGTCTCATCGCAGGGGATCACCTCCACCCGCGCGCCGGCTTGCAATGCCACCTGCATGCTCGCCAGGTTGCCGCCCCATTCATGGCGACCCACCAGAATGCGGTCGCCAGGTTGCCACGGGCCCAAGGCCTGGAACGCCATGCTCCAGGCGGTCGAGCCGCTGCTGGTGAAGGCAATCGAGGACGCTGGCGCGTTGAGCAATTGCCCGGCTGCGCGGCGGGCTTTTTCCACCAGCACGGCGCCATGTTCACCGGCTTCCATCGGGCCGTCGCGGGCTTCGCGTTGCAGTTGGTCGATGATGGCGTCGAGGGTTGCCTGGCTCGGCAGGGACGCACCGGCGTGGTTGAAATGCACGATGCCGGATTGGCAGCCGGGCGTGTCGTCGCGCAGGTGTTGGACTTCCAGCGGGCTCACGGCAGCAACTCGAAAATCCCGTCCACCTCCACGGCAACACCGGCCGGCAGGCTGGACACCCCCACGGCGGTGCGCACATGACGGCCCTTGTCGCCCAGGGCGTTGACCACCAGGTTCGAAGCGCCATTGGCGACCACGCTCTGACGCTGGAAGTCGCCGCTGCTGGCGATGAAGACGCCCAGGCGCACGGTGCGCACAAGACGCGTGAGGTCATCGCCCAAGGCGTGGCTCAATTGCCCCAGCAGGCCCAATGCGGCCAACTCTGCGGCCTGGGCGCCTTCTTCATCGCTGAGGGATTCGCCCAAACGGCCTACGTAGGCCGGGTTACCCTCGACCAGCGGAATCTGCCCGGAAACGAACAGCTGATTCCCGCTGACCACGTAGTTGATGTAGTTGGCGATCGGCTGGCCGGGCGTGGGCAGGGTCAGGCCGAGGGCTTGTACGCGTTCGCGGATGGAGTTGCTCATGGTGAATCCTCCTGGGTTGAGAGGTTCCAGCATGTTGGCTGCACCGATGGGCGACAAACGGATAGATCTCACCTGACGTATCGAAATAACTCACACGTCGCTGCAGGCTTCCTTCAACCATGCGCCGAAGCAGGCCGCCGCTTCGCTGGACGGGCCTTGCGGGGCGATCAGCCAGTAGCCGATTTCACTGTGGTAGGGCGGCCAGTCGAATGCCTCGACCAAACTGCCGTCCTGGAGCCTGCGCTCGATCAAGCGATGTCGGCCCATGGCGATGCCTTGGCCGGCCACGGCGGCTTCGACCACGATGTTGTAGTCATGCAGCATCACGCGGGGGTGGCGCTCCAGGTCGACTTGATAATGGGCGGACCAGTCTGTCCATTCAAACGGGCGGTGCGAGGTGGCCATCAACAGCGGGCCGTTGCGCAGGTGGCTGGCCTTGAACGCCGGGCTGCACACCGGGGAGATCACTTCGGGCATCAGTCGTGTGGCCTGCACGTCGGGCCAGTCGCCCTTGCCGTAGCGAATCGCCAGGTCGACCTCGGCTGCCGCGACGTCTGCCAGTTGAATCGCCGGCAGCAACTCCACCTGGATATGCGGGTAGCGGTTGAGAAACACGGCCAGGCGTGGGGCCAGCCACAGGGTGGCAAAGGATGCGAGCAAGCCGACGCGCAGCACGGTGCTGCTGGGGGCTGTTTTCTGGGCGCGGGTGGCGGCGGCGATGGCATCGAGGGCAGGGCGGATTTCGTCGTAGTAGTGTTGGCCGTCGGTGGTCAGATCGATCGCACGGGTGCGTCGGATAAACAGCGCTTTGCCCAGGTGCTGTTCCAGTTTTTGCACCTGATGGCTCAGGGCACTTTGGGTCACTGACAACTCGTTCGCCGCCTTGATAAAGCTCAAGTGCCGCGCCACGGCTTCGAACGCGCGCAGGGCCAGCAGCGGGGGAAGGTCCTTGTGCAGTGCCACCTGAATGTGCCTCTTGAGCCGGGGAGATAGGCCGATTTTGTGCGATGGCCCGCCTTTTGTCGCCCGCTGATTTGCCGTCGAGAGGAGGAGGCCGCATTATTGGGCCATTCCCGCCACGACGTAAGCCAAGCCATGAGTGATGACGACAAGCTGATCGACCTGAATGCCGAACGCGCCAAGCGGGTTCATGACCTCAACGATAAGCGCCTGAATGAAGTGCGCCAGGCGTTTGAACAGGCGATGCCCCTCGGCAAAGTTAAGAAAAAACCAAAGAACAAACCGAAAAAGCGTTGAAACTCCCTGCATCTATTGATGCAGGTCAGTTATTGCCCTTCTTTACGCCCCGTTGCGGGCGACATTGATCCCCGTCAATTTTCCCAAGTGCCTTCTCCATTAACTTAGCCCTATCGCAACAGGGCAAGCACGGGAGGCCGGTCATGTTTATCGATAATGTGGTATTCGCCGGAGTGCTGACGGTCAGCCTCATGGTGCTGTTTTTTGTAGGGTTTGGAATTTTTATCTGGAAAGACGCGAACAAGCGGAAAAAACCTTAGTTCTTTCCAGGTTACATGAGCACGCAAGGCATTTTGGGCGACTTCGGTCGCCCTTTTTTTTGTGCCAGGAATAACGCTGTCCCACTGTAGGAGCCGGCTTGCCGGCGATAGCGATCTTGAAAGTTGCGGTGATGGTTAGGGCGCCATCGCCGGCAAGCCGGCTCCTACAAGTTTGGGTTGAACAGGTAAAAACGGTTAACGGGCAGCCATAAAAAAAGGTACGAACCTCGCGGTTCGCACCTTTTTTCATTACCGGGAAACGATCAACTGCCCAGCGCCTTCGACGCCAGCCAGAACAAACCGGCCGACAGGCCAACCGTGGCGGGCAGGGTCAACACCCAGGCCATCAGGATGGTCTTGACGGTGCCACCTTGCAGGCCGCTCTTGTTGGCAACCATGGTGCCGGCCACACCGGACGACAGCACGTGAGTGGTCGACACCGGCAGGCTGAAGATGTTGGCCAGGCCGATCATGCTGGCGGTGGTGATCTGTGCCGACATGCCCTGGGCGTAGGTCATGCCCTGCTTGCCGATCTTCTCACCGATGGTCAGTACCACGCGTTTCCAGCCGACCATGGTGCCCAGGCCCAGGGCCAGTGCAACGGCCAGGATCACCCAGAACGGCGCGTACTCGGTGGTGGCGGTCAGGTCTTTGCGCAGCTTGTCCAGGTCGGACTTCTCACGCGCATCCAGGCCCGGTAGCTTGCCGACTTTCTTCGCGGTGTCGTCCAGGCAGAGCAGGTAGCGACGCACTTCAATGCGGTGCTCGGCGGTCAGCGAGTGATAGTCGGACACACCTTTGAGGGTCTCCATCAGCGCGCTGATGGTCGGCTCGGTCTGCTGCGGGTTGCACTGGAACTTGCCCGGCAGGTCGTTCTTCACGCTCTTGCCCAGGGCCAGGAACTCGCCGAGGGTGGCATTGTTGCGCTGGTAGAACTGGCTCAGGTGCACGGTGGCATCACGGGTGCGTTCGATCTGGTAGGTGGTGCTGCCCAGGTCGAGCACGAACTGCGCCGGCACGATACCGATGAGCACCAGCATGATCAGGCCGATGCCTTTCTGGCCATCGTTGGAGCCGTGCACGAAGCTCACGGCCATGGCGGAAATCACCAGGACTAGGCGGTTCCAGAACGGCGGGTGTTTCTTGTCGTCGAGCTTGCGGCGCTGGTCCGGGGTCTTGTGCATCTTCGACAGTGGGCGCCACCATTTCAGGCCGATCAGCACCAGAGCTGCGACCAGGAAACCGGCCATCGGCGAGAACACCAGGGAAGCGCCGATATCGATCGCTTTCTGCCAGTTCACACCGTCCGCCAGGGGGATGTCGTTGATCAAGGCGTTGGCCAGGCCGACACCGAGGATCGAGCCGATCAGGGTGTGGGAGCTGGACGCCGGGATACCGAAGTACCAGGTGCCCAGGTTCCAGGTGATCGCGGCTGCCAATAAAGAGAAGACCATGGCCAGGCCGTGGCCAGTGTTCACATTGATCAGCAACTCCACCGGCAGCAAGTGCACGATGGCGTAGGCGACGCCCACACCGCCGAGCAACACGCCGAGGAAGTTGAACACCCCGGAGAAGAACACGGCCAGGTGCGGCGGCATGGCTTTGGTATAGATGACTGTGGCCACCGCGTTAGCGGTGTCATGAAAGCCATTGATGAACTCGAAGGCGAGGACAAAGGCCAGGGCGAGCAACAGGCTCACTAGAACCCAAGCATCCAGTCCGCTGAATAAATCGATCATGAAGGTTTTCTGACCCGGTCGTAAGGGGGCGCGATTATGCCAGAAAACCTCAGTAATCGATGCATTAGCTGCTCATCGGTAACATTTCTCGACCCAAAGGTACGCCGAAAAGAGGCGCATCCCAGGGTTTTCGGGGCTTTGGCAAGTCTTTGATTTTTAAAGCACGGGGCTGAAAAGGTGGGGTTTTGCCAGGCAAATGGCCTGCGTGAAACATTTGTATGAAATTTCGCTGCCGGCAGCAGGATATTGAATAATCAGGTGTAAGCGAGGTGCCCTCCGCCGGTGGTGGACCGGCAGAGACAGCAAACCCTGGAGGCTCGAATCGAAGCGCTTATGGCTCTTCGGCTTTGAGCTCCTGTTCAATCTTTTGGATTTCCTGGGCAAATGCCTGATCCAACAGGCTGGCTCGTTTGCGCCATGGCTTGCGCTCAGGTTCAGGCTGGGCGGCGTAGGTGGTGACTTCCCCGCCGTAAACGTCCTTGTAACGTTGCTCCTGGCGCTCAAGTTCCGCGCGCAGTTCATCTTTCGTCACAGTGTTACCTAATTGAGTTGAGTTTAATTACCGTGCAGCGTCTTGCCTGAAAGTCGCCCTCGGGGTGTTTCAAGTTGAACGATTGAGCGGTTCAAGTTTGAAAGGCTGCCGAACGTGATTTCTTTTAAGCCGGTACTTGTGGTCGGTGATGCACATAGCCTGCATCGTCCGGCGAGCTCCGATCCCGATTATGATACCGGGCTGACCTCTGCACAGGTTGCATTATAGCGGCGTGTTTGAATAACACTATCTCCATGAAGTTAAAAGGTGCCAGCGTTGTGTGAGCGTTTTGTTACATGGCTGCGTCAGTAGTTGCACAATTCTGGCGTCATAAATTCCCCACACGTTCTAACTACCATGGTATGCGCGCTTTTTATCGCGTTATTGGGTAACGCCCCAACTTGGCCTATCTGCCCGTCGCCGGCGCGGGTCGGCCAAATTGCGATAATCGAATGATCGTCCGATAATCGCCCAATCTTGCCGGCCCCGCCTTGTGCATCCCAAGCGGCGCGGCTTGTAATAGCGGCCAACCCTCCCAGCGGTTGAAAACAAGAGAAAGGACCCTTGAAATGAACGATCAATTGCGCAACTCCTTCGCGTCAGTGGCGCCGCCGATCGTGGCCTCGCCGGCCAAGCGCATCCAGGCGTTTACCGGCGATCCGGATTTCATGACCTCGTTGGCCCGTGGCCTGGCGGTGGTGCAGGCCTTCCAGGAGCGCAAGCGCCACCTGACCATCGCCCAGATCAGCCACCGCACGGAAATCCCCCGCGCCGCCGTGCGCCGTTGCCTGCACACCTTGATCAAACTCGGCTACGCCACCACCGACGGGCGTACCTACTCGCTGCTGCCCAAGGTGCTGACCCTGGGCCATGCCTATTTATCCTCGACACCCTTGGCGGTGTCGGCCCAACCCTACCTGGACCGCATGAGCGAGCAGCTCCACGAAGCCTGCAACATGGCGACCCTGGAAGGCGATGACATCCTCTACATTGCCCGTTCAGCGACGACCCAGCGCCTGATTTCCGTGGACCTGTCGGTGGGCGGGCGGCTGCCGGCGTATTGCACCTCCATGGGCCGCATCCTGCTGGCGGCGCTGGATGACGCCTCGCTGCGTGACTACCTCGACCACGCCGACCTGCAAACCAAGACCAGCCGCACCCTCACCACCCCGGACGCCTTGCTCGAATGCCTGCAACAGGTGCGTCAGCAGGGCTGGTGCATCGTCGACCAGGAACTGGAGCAGGGCCTGCGCTCCATCGCCGTGCCGGTGTATGACGCATCCGGCCAGGTGCTGGCTGCGCTCAACGTCAGCACCCACGCGGCACGGGTCAGCCGCAGCGAGCTGGAACAGCGTTTTTTACCGAGCATGCTCAGTGCCAGCCGTGAGTTGAGTGCGCAGTTGTTTGCCTAAGTGTGCGGTGACCGCACAGATCCCGGTTCGATGAATTGACGATGTTTCCCCTGGCTTATTAAGGTGCGGCAGCGCTCTGTGCGCCGCCCAATAATAATGACGACCCCAGGTCGTTGGCCCGCCCATCGGTGTGGAAATAAGAATAATGAATCAGCCTTCTGTCGGTACCAACCTGGACGTGCAGTCCTTTATCAACGCCCAGCCGCTGTCACGCTATCAGTGGCGCGTAGTCATCCTGTGTTTCCTGATCGTCTTCCTCGACGGCCTCGATACGGCCGCCATGGGCTTTATCGCGCCCGCCCTGTCCCAGGATTGGGGCATCGACCGCGCCAGCCTGGGCCCGGTGATGAGCGCCGCGTTGATCGGCATGGTATTCGGCGCACTGGGTTCCGGCCCGTTGGCCGACCGCTTCGGGCGCAAGGTGGTACTGGTGGGTGCGGTGCTGGTGTTCGGTGCATTCAGCCTGGCCTCGGCCTACAGCACCAATGTCGACCAGTTGCTGGTGCTGCGCTTCCTCACCGGGCTGGGCCTCGGGGCAGGCATGCCGAACGCCACCACGCTGCTCTCCGAATACACCCCTGAACGCCACAAGTCGCTGCTGGTGACCAGCATGTTCTGCGGCTTCAACCTGGGCATGGCCGGTGGCGGGTTTATCTCGGCCAAGCTGATTCCGGCGTTCGGCTGGCACGCGTTGTTGATGATCGGCGGCATCCTGCCCTTGATCCTGGTGGTGGTCCTGATGCTGTGGCTGCCGGAGTCGGCGCGCTACCTGGTGGTGCGCAACCGTGGCACCGACAAAGTGCGCAAGACCCTGTCGCCCATCGAGCCCCATGTGGTGGCGCAGGCCACCAGTTTCAGTGTTCCCGAACAGAAGAGCGTCAAGGCACGCAATGTCTTCGCGGTGATTTTCTCCGGCACCTACAGCGCTGGCACCTTGCTGTTGTGGCTTACCTACTTCATGGGGCTGGTGATTGTTTACCTGTTGACCAGTTGGCTGCCGACGCTGATGCGTGACAGCGGCGCGAGCCTGGAGCAGGCCGCCTTCATCGGCGCGCTGTTCCAGTTTGGCGGGGTCCTCAGTGCCGTGGGCGTGGGCTGGGCGATGGACCGGTTCAACCCCCACAAGGTCATCGGCACTTTCTACCTGCTGGCAGGGGTGTTTGCCTACGCGGTAGGGCAGAGCCTGGGCAACATCACGCTGCTGGCGACCCTGGTGTTGATTGCGGGGATGTGTGTGAACGGCGCGCAGTCGGCGATGCCGTCACTGGCGGCGCGTTTCTACCCGACCCAAGGGCGTGCCACTGGCGTGTCGTGGATGCTCGGCATCGGCCGCTTTGGCGCGATCCTCGGCGCCTGGATGGGGGCGACCTTGCTGGGCCTGGGCTGGAACTTCGAGCAAGTGCTCACTGCGCTGGTCATCCCCGCCGCACTGGCCACCACTGCCGTCGTGATCAAAGGCATGGTCAGCCACGCCGACGCTACCTGAGGCTGATGATCGCCCCTGTTGAAATAGGCCTTTGTAGGAGCCGGCTTGCCGGCGATGGCATCACCTCGATAAGCCTGATTGACCGAGGTGCCCGCATCGCAGGCAAGCCAGCTCCCACAGAGGACCGAGTCAGCACAAAAGATTAGCTAGACAACAATCCGTTCGATAATCGAACACTGCGTCGATTATCGGATTGTTCGGGTCATTTCCCCGGCTTAATCTTCAAGCACTCCGGCGCCACCTCAGCGCCTTTTTCGATCCACACCGGGAGCCCGAACCCCATGGCTGAAATTCTTGCGCTGCGCGACGCGGTGAAGCGATTCGTGAACGACGGCGATACCGTCGCACTGGAAGGCTTCACCCACCTGATCCCCACAGCAGCGGGTCATGAAATCATTCGTCAGGGCAAGAAAGACCTGACACTGGTGCGTATGACGCCTGACCTGATCTACGACCAGTTGATCGGGGCCGGTTGCGCCAGGAAGCTGATTTTCTCCTGGGGCGGCAACCCGGGCGTGGGCTCCTTGCACCGCCTGCGTGACGCGGTGGAGAAACAATGGCCGCAACCGCTGGAAATCGAAGAACACAGCCATGCCGACCTGGCCAATGCCTACGTGGCCGGGGCGTCGGGCCTGCCGTTCGCGGTGCTGCGTGCCTACGCCGGTTCCGACCTGCCCAAGGTCAACCCGCTGATCAAGACCGTCACCTGCCCATTCACCGGCGAAGTGCTGGCGGCGGTGCCGTCGGTGCGTCCGGATGTCACCGTGATCCACGCGCAAAAAGCCGATCGCAAGGGCAACGTACTGCTCTGGGGCATCCTCGGTGTGCAAAAAGAAGCGGCCCTGGCGGCCAAGCGCTGCATCGTCACCGTCGAGGAAATCGTCGATGACCTCAACGCCCCCATGAACAGCTGCGTGCTGCCGACCTGGGCGCTGACAGCGGTATGCCATGTACCCGGTGGCGCGCACCCGTCCTACGCCCATGGCTACAACGAGCGGGATAACCGCTTCTACCAGGCGTGGGATCCGATTGCCCGTGACCGTGGGACCTTTACCGCCTGGATCGACGAATACATCCATGGCACTGCCGATTTCACCGAGTTCCAGGCCAAGTTGGCCACCGCGCAGGAGGCCAAGTAATGGCTTACTCCACCAATGAAATGATGACCGTCGCCGCCGCGCGACGCCTCAAGAATGGCTCTGTCTGCTTCGTCGGCATTGGCCTGCCGTCGAAGGCCGCCAACCTGGCGCGCCTGACCTCGTCGCCAGACGTGGTGCTGATCTACGAGTCCGGCCCGATTGGCGCCAAACCGTCGGTACTGCCGCTGTCTATTGGTGACGGCGAACTGGCAGAAACCGCCGACACCGTGGTGCCGACCGGCGAGATCTTCCGCTACTGGCTGCAAGGCGGACGCATCGACGTGGGCTTCCTCGGCGCGGCCCAGGTCGACCGTTTCGGCAACATCAACACCACCGTGGTCGGTGACTATCACCAGCCCAAAGTGCGCCTGCCGGGTGCCGGTGGCGCGCCGGAGATCGCCGGTTCGGCCAAGAGCGTGTTGATCATCCTCAAGCAGTCGGCCCGTTCGTTTGTCGACAAGCTGGACTTCATCACCTCCGTGGGCCACGGCGAAGGCGGCGATTCGCGCAAACGCCTGGGCCTGCCGGGCGCCGGTCCCGTCGGCATCATTACTGACTTGTGCATCATGGAACCCGAAGCCGGCACCCATGAATTTGTCGTCACCGCCTTGCACCCAGGCGTGACCCGCGAGCAAGTGGTTGCCGCTACGGGCTGGCCGATACGGTTTGCCCCGCAGGTGAGCACCACCGACGAACCGACCGAAGTAGAACTCACCGCGTTGCGTGACCTCGAAGCCCGCACCGCCGCCGCCCATGGCCAAGCGCCGGGAGAAGCCTGATGCGCGACGTATTTATCTGTGATGCCATTCGTACCCCCATCGGCCGTTTTGGCGGTGGCCTGTCCACCGTGCGCGCCGATGACCTGGCGGCGTTGCCGATCAAGGCACTGATCGAGCGCAACCCGTCGGTGGACTGGAACGCGGTCGATGAAGTGTTCCTCGGCTGCGCCAACCAGGCCGGCGAAGACAACCGCAACGTCGCGCGCATGGCGCTGTTGCTGGCGGGCCTGCCGGAGAGCATTCCTGGCGTAACCCTCAACCGCTTGTGCGCCTCGGGGATGGACGCCATTGGCACGGCGTTTCGCGCCATTGCCAGCGGCGAAATGGAGCTGGCGATTGCCGGTGGTGTCGAGTCGATGTCCCGTGCCCCGTTTGTGATGGGCAAGGCGGGCGCGGCGTTTTCGCGTGACATGAAGCTGGAAGACACCACCATCGGCTGGCGTTTCATCAACCCGTTAATGAAGGCCCAGTACGGCGTGGATGCGATGCCGCAGACCGCCGACAACGTGGCCGATGACTACGGCGTGTCCCGTGCCGACCAGGACGCGTTTGCCTTGCGCAGCCAGCAACGCACCGCTGCCGCCCAGGCTGCCGGCTTCTTCGCCGAAGAAATCGTGCCGGTACGCGTCGCCCATAAAAAAGGCGAGACCGTGGTGGAGCACGATGAGCACCCCCGCGCCGACACCACCCTGGAAGCCCTGGCCAAACTCAAACCCGTCAACGGCCCGGACAAAACCGTGACCGCCGGCAATGCCTCGGGTGTGAACGACGGTGCGGCGGCGCTGATTCTGGCCTCCGCCGAAGCCGTCAAGAAACACGGCCTGACCGCCCGCGCCCGGGTACTGGGCATGGCCAGTGCTGGCGTGGCGCCACGGGTGATGGGCATCGGCCCGGTGCCTGCAGTGCGCAAGCTGGTGGAGCGCCTGGGTTTGGCGGTCACTGATTTTGACGTGATCGAACTCAACGAAGCCTTCGCCAGCCAAGGCCTGGCGGTGTTGCGCGAGCTGGGCATTGCCGACGACGCGCCGCAGGTCAACCCGAACGGTGGCGCCATCGCCCTCGGTCACCCGCTGGGCATGAGCGGCGCGCGCCTGGTGTTGACGGCCCTGCATCAGCTTGAGAACACGGGTGGCAGCAAAGGCCTGGCAACCATGTGTGTGGGCGTTGGCCAAGGCCTGGCGCTGGCGATTGAACGCATCTAATAAGAGAGGATTGCTCCATGAGTGACAAGCCCGGTTACCGGCGCCCGCAAGCGGGCACTCAACCTGATTACCTGCACCCGGCCTATCAGTCGACGAACCTGCGTTCGCCGTCCCAGCCGTTGGTGTTCCTGCCCCATTCGTTGTCGGAAATCACCGGCCCGACCATCGGTGCCGAACGGGTCAACGAGAAGGACAATGACCTCACCGCGCAGCACGACGGCGAGCCGCAAGGCGAACGCATCATCATCCATGGCCGCGTGCTGGATGAAAACGGCTTGCCAGTGCCGGGCATTCTGGTGGAGATCTGGCAGGCCAACGCGGCCGGCCGCTACAACCACAAGCGCGATCTGCACGATGCGCCCCTGGACCCGAACTTCACCGGCACCGGCCGCACCGTCACCGATGCCGACGGCTGGTACCAGTTCCAGACCATCAAGCCAGGCGCCTACCCGTGGGGCAACCACCACAACGCGTGGCGCCCGGCGCATATCCACTTTTCGCTGTTCGGCCCCAGCGTGCTGACGCGCCTGGTCACGCAGATGTATTTCCCCGGCGACCCGCTGCTGGAATACGACCCGATCTACAACTGCGTGCCGGACACCTCGGCCAAGGAGCGCCTGATCGCGCGCTTCGACCTGGAAAAAACCATTCCTTCCTATGCCCTCGGCTACCGCTGGGACATCGTCCTGCGCGGCCGCGACGCCACGCCGATGGAGAAATGAGATGACACTCAACGCGACCACGTCCCACACCGTCGGGCCGTATTACCACATCGGCCTGACCTGGCTGAACCGTGAAGATTTGACCACCGCCGCCACCCTCGGCGAACGCGTGGCGATCAGCGGGCAAGTGGTGGATGGCAACGGTGATGTCGTCAACGACGCCATGCTTGAAGTCTGGCAGGCCAACGCCGCCGGCAAGTACGACCACCCGGAAGATGAACAAGACAAGGCCGTCGACCCTAACTTCGAAGGCTTCGGCCGGGTCCCGGTGGATGGGGAAGGGCGGTTTCGCTTTACCACCATCAAGCCCGGTGCCGTACCGGGGTTGAAGGGCACGACCCAAGCGCCGCATTTGGTGGTGTTGGTGTTTGCCCGTGGGTTGGTGAAGCACCTGCTCACGCGGATCTATTTTGACGGTGAGGCATTGAATGGGGATGACCCACTGTTGGCGTGTGTGCCTGCCGAGCGGCGCGGCACCTTGATTGCCAAGCCTGATGCAGAGGGTGTGTATCAGTGGAATGTGATTTTGCAGGGCACTGATAAGGAAACGGTGTTCTTTGATTATTGAGTGGGCTTGAGATTTATCGCCGGCAAGCCGGCTCCTACACGGGGAATCGCGTTCCATTGTAGGAGCCGGCTTGCCGGCGATGAGGCCCTATCTGCCAACACTCACCCAAAAGTCTTCTTGCGGAACATGGTTGTTGCAAAGTATGTCTAGGCTATAACCGTTCCCACTGAGTGAAAAAAACATGACAACAACAACGAGTCACTACACCGGAGAAGAGCGCAGCAAACGGATTTTTGCGATTGTCGGTGCGTCCTCCGGCAACCTTGTCGAATGGTTCGACTTCTACGTCTATGCCTTCTGCGCCATCTATTTCGCCCCGGCGTTTTTCCCCTCGGACGACCCGACGGTGCAACTGCTCAACACCGCCGGTGTGTTCGCCGCCGGCTTCCTGATGCGCCCCATCGGCGGCTGGTTGTTTGGCCGGGTCGCCGACAAGCACGGGCGTAAAAATTCGATGATGATCTCGGTGCTGATGATGTGCGCCGGCTCGCTGGTCATCGCCTTCCTGCCGACCTACAAAGACATCGGCGCCTGGGCCCCGGCGTTGCTGCTGGTGGCGCGGCTGTTCCAGGGCTTGTCGGTGGGGGGCGAATACGGCACCACCGCGACGTACATGAGTGAAGTCGCGCTCAAGGGCCAGCGCGGCTTCTTCGCCTCGTTCCAGTACGTGACCCTGATCGGTGGGCAACTGCTGGCGGTGCTGGTGGTGGTGATCCTGCAACAACTGCTCACCGAGGAAGAACTGCGCGCCTGGGGCTGGCGCATTCCGTTCGTGATCGGCGCCATTGCGGCAGTGATCTCTCTGCTGCTGCGTCGCACCCTCAAGGAAACCACCAGCAAGGAAACGCGCCAGGACAAAGACGCCGGCAGCATGGCTGCGCTGTTCCGTAACCACAAAGCGGCGTTCATCACCGTGCTGGGCTACACCGCGGGCGGTTCGCTGATTTTCTACACCTTTACCACCTACATGCAGAAGTACCTGGTGAACACCGCCGGCATGCACGCCAAGACCGCCAGCTACATCATGACCGGCGCGCTGTTCGTGTACATGTGCATGCAGCCGCTGTTCGGCATGCTCTCGGACAAGATCGGCCGTCGTAATTCCATGCTCTGGTTCGGCGCCCTCGGCACCCTGTGCACCGTGCCGATCCTGCTGACCCTGAAAACCGTCACCAGCCCGTTCCTGGCGTTTGTGCTGATCTCCCTGGCCCTGGCCATCGTGAGTTTCTACACCTCCATCAGCGGCCTGGTGAAAGCCGAGATGTTCCCGCCGCATGTGCGTGCCTTGGGTGTGGGCCTGGCTTATGCCGTGGCCAACGCGATCTTCGGTGGTTCGGCGGAATACGTGGCCTTGGGCCTCAAGTCCATGGGCATGGAAAACACCTTCTACTGGTACGTCACCGGCATGATGGCGGTGGCCTTCCTGTTCAGCCTGCGCCTGCCGAAGCAGGCGGAGTACCTGCACCACGATTTGTAAGGGACGTGTTATGACGCTGCGCACGAGCAATCAATTGTTCGACGCTTACTTCACGGCGGGCAGCATGGCCGAGGTGTTCTGCGACACAGGGCGCCTGCAGGGCATGCTGGATTTCGAAGCCGCACTGGCCCGGGCCGAGGCCCAGGTGGGGTTGATCCCCCAGGCTGCCGTCGCGCCAATTGCCCAGGCGTGCCTGGCTTCGTTGTACGACGTGGATGCCCTGGGTGTGGCGATTGCCACGGCGGGCAATTCGGCGATACCGCTGGTGAAGGCGCTGGGCAAGTTGATTGCCAGTGAAGATGCCGGCGCCGAGCGCTATGTGCACCTGGGCGCTACCAGCCAGGACGTGATGGACACCGGCCTGGTGCTGCAACTGCGCCAGGCCGTGGCACTGATCGAGACCGACCTGGCGCGCCTGGGCGACATCCTGGCGGCCCAGGCCCAGCGTTATGCCGACGTGCCATTGGCGGGGCGCACCTGGTTGCAGCACGCAACGCCCGTGACCCTGGGGATGAAAATCGCCGGGTGGCTGGGGGCGCTGACCCGCAGCCGGCAGCGTCTTGCCCAATTGAAACCGCGCCTGCTGGTGCTGCAATTCGGCGGCGCGTCCGGGACCTTGGCGGCGTTGGGCGAGCACGCCATGCCGGTGGCCGAAGCCCTGGCGGCGGAGCTGCAACTGGCGTTGCCCGAGCAACCCTGGCATACCCAGCGTGATCGCCTGGTGGAGTTCGCCAGCGTGCTCGGTCTGATCGCTGGCAGTCTCGGTAAACTGGGCCGCGATATCAGCCTGCTGATGCAGACCGAAGCGGCCGAGGTGTTCGAGCCTTCCGCGCCGGGCAAGGGTGGTTCGTCGACCATGCCGCACAAACGCAACCCGGTGGGCGCCGCTGTGCTGATCAGCGCCGCCACCCGCGTGCCGGGGTTGGTGTCGACGATGTTCAGCGCCATGCCCCAGGAGCACGAGCGCAGCCTGGGCCTGTGGCATGCCGAATGGGAAACCCTGCCAGAGATCTGCCGTTTGGTGTCTGGCGCGTTGCAGCAGGCGCTGCTGGTGAGCGAAGGGCTTGAGGTCGACGCTGAGCGCATGGGCAAAAACCTTGACCTGACCCAGGGCCTGGTGCTGGCCGAAGCCGTCAGCATCGTGCTCGCCCAGCGCCTGGGCCGGGAAACCGCGCACCACGTGCTGGAGCAGTGCTGCAAGCGCGCCGTCGCAGAAGGTCGCCATTTGCGCGCAGTGCTGGTGGACGAAGCACAGATCACCACCGAGCTGTCTGCGGCCGAACTCGACCGCCTGCTCGACCCGGCCCACTACCTGGGTCAGGCCCGTACCTGGGTCACCCGCGCCGTGACAGAACACTTTGCTTGAGGAGACCACCGTGGCCTTTGTACAACTCGCCGAGGGCGAACTGCATTACCAACTGGATGGCCCTGAGGGGGCACCGGTGTTGGTGCTGTCTAACTCCCTGGGCACCGACCTGCATATGTGGGACATCCAGATTCCGGCCTTCACCGAGCATTTCCGTGTGCTGCGCTTTGATACCCGGGGCCACGGCAAATCCCTGGTCACCGAGGGCCCTTACAGTATCGAGCAACTGGGGAACGACGTGATCGCGCTGTTGGATGCGCTGGATATTCAGCGTGCGCATTTTTGCGGCCTGTCCATGGGCGGTTTGATTGGCCAATGGCTGGGGATTAACGCGGGCGATCGCTTGAACCGCTTGGTGGTGTGCAACACCGCCGCCAAGATCGGCACGCCCGAGGTGTGGAACCCACGCATCGAAATGGTACTGCGCGATGGCGCGGCGGCGATGGTTGCCCTGCGTGATGCATCGATTGCGCGCTGGTTTACCGCTGATTTTGCGGCGGCCAACCCGCACCAGGCCAAGCAGATCACCGACATGCTGGCGGCCACTTCGCCTGAGGGCTACGCCGCGAACTGCGCGGCGGTGCGGGATGCGGATTTTCGTGAGCAACTGGCGTCGATCCAGGTGCCGACCCTGGTGATTGCCGGCACTGAAGACGCCGTTACACCGCCTGCCGGCAGCCATTTTATCCAGGCCCATGTGCGGGGCGCCGAGTACGCCGAGTTCTATGCGGCGCACCTGTCCAACGTCCAGGCCGGCGCTGCGTTCAGCACGCGCGTCCTGGAATTTCTGTCAGCCCAATAATGGAGTGAGCGGGCTTGCCCCGCGCGGCGGTGTGTCAGTTTCGTATGAGGTGCCTGACATACCGCGGCGCGGGGCAAGCCCGCTCACTACAGGTGTAGAGGAGTAGTTTTTTTGGACGAGAAACAACGTTATGCCGAGGGCCTGCAAGTGCGCCGCGAAGTGCTGGGCGATGCCCACGTCGACCGCAGCCTCAATGCCCTGACCGAGTTCAACAGCGAGTTCCAGGAAATGATCACCCGCCACGCCTGGGGCGACATCTGGACCCGCCCCGGCTTGCCGCGACACACCCGCAGCCTGATCACCATCGCCATGCTGATCGGCATGAACCGAAGCGAAGAACTCAAGCTGCACCTGCGCGCCGCCGCGAGCAACGGCGTGACCCGGGCCGAGATCAAGGAAGTGCTGATGCAGAGCGCGATCTACTGCGGGATTCCGGCGGCGAACGCCACCTTTCATCTGGCTGAGTCGGTGTGGGATGAGCTGGGCGTTGAGTCCCGCGAAGCCTGAATTGAAATGCGATCAGCCTGTGGGAGCTGGCTTGCCTGCGATAGGATCACCCTGGTCTGCCTGACAGACCGAGGTGCTTGCATCGCAGGCAAGCCAGCTCCCACAGAAAAGCTCATTTAACCGTGGGGTCAGCGGGTATCGGCGCTCCACACCCAATTCCACACACCGGGCAGGTGCACCGGCTCATTCACGTCCTTGACCGTACGTGCCAATGCAGCGCGTTCCAACGCGTCATGGTCGGTATAGAACGGCTCGGCGGCCGTCTTCATGCCATTAATCCGCGCACTGTCCAGCAGGATCTGCAGGTACTCCTGCATATGCCGCGCGGTGTAGCGGTTGATGTCGTGGAAGGTCACCACCACCGGGATCACCCCGCCCACCGTCGGCAGCTCACCCAAGGCAATGTGCTCACGCAACACCGACAGTTGCCGGTACAGGTTGGCGCGGCGGCGCGGGCTGCCGTTGAAACCCCAGATCTTGCCGTCGTTGGCACTCAGGTCGGTCAGCAGCACGTGCATGCCATGGCGCTGGTAGGCGGCGAAGGTGCGCTTGTCGTAGTTCCAGAAGGGCGGGCGCACCAGATTGGGCGGGCTGCCAGTGATCGCGGCAATGTCCACCGCGCCCTGGGTGAGGGTGCTTTCCAGCTCGGTATCGTTCAGCCAACGGTGATTGGTGTGAAACGCCGTGGCGGTGTGAAAGGCCAGGATGTGCCCGGCGGCATATTCGCGCTCCATGGTCTTGTGACCGCGCGGGCTGCCACCGGAGCGGGAGGCTTCGGTCTGCAGGAAAAACACCGCCTTGATGCCCGGCAGTATCGGGTTGTTTGCCAGGTCTGCCACCACCGAGCGGCTTGGGTTGTTATAGCCCGACGCGCTGGGGCCGTCATCGAAAGTCAGCAGAAAACGGATCGGCGCCTGGGCTTGCAGGCGTTGCTCGGTCTGCGGCGTCAGGGCGATGGGCGCGCCGATGCAGCCGCTGAGGCTCAGTGCCACGGCCAGGAGGGCAGACGCTAAGGCGAGGGATTTCATGGTGTGCACGGGCTCGAATAAAGGCCGCTGCTGGGTGGATCAGCAGCGGCAGGCGCGCACCATACAGCAACTGCCGCGCCGGTTTACAGCAGGCTGAGCGGGTAACTGACGATCAACCGGTTTTCATCGAACTCGTTGTTGCTGTAGTCGCGGCGCATGCTCGAATTGCGCCAGCGTACGTTGAGGTCGCGCAGTGGCCCGCTTTGCACGGTGTAACCCAGCTCGCTCTCGCGGCCCCATTCCTTGCCATCGGTGACGGTGCCGGTGTGCACGTTGCTGCCACTGATGTAGCGGTTCATCAGGGTCAGGCCCGGCACGCCGAGGGTGACGAAGTTGAAGTCGTGGCGCACTTGCCAGGATTTTTCCTGGGCATTGTCGTAGCTGGCGTTGTAGCTGTCGTTGGCCAGGGTGCCGCCGCTGGTGCCGTTGACGCGCATCCAGGCGCTGTTGCCGGCGAGTCGTTGCAGGCCGACGTAGAAGGTGTTGCCGCCGTAGCGCGCCGAGAACAGGCCGGACCAGGTCTTGTTGTCCAGTTCCCCGGCGCGGGCGCTGCCGTCATCCTTGCCGTAGAAGAACCCGAGGTTGGCGCCCAGGGTCCAGTCGCCCACGGGTTGGCTGTGGGTGAGGTTGAGGTATTGCTGGCTGTAGATGTCCTTGAGCTGGGCATTCCACAGGCCGACCTGGGTCCGTTTGTCGTTGAACGCGTATTCCAGGCCCTGGAAGTTGAAGCGGTCGGAGGTGAAGGCGGTTTTACCGAACATCGACATATCGCTCATGCTGCTGTCGTCACGCGGGCTGTTGGCGCGGAACTGGCCGCCGTACAGCGTCAGGCCGCTGATTTCCTTGGAGGTGATCTGCCCGCCGCGCAGGGTTTGCGGCAGGGAGCGGCCATCGTCGGAGCGCAGGATTGGCAGCACCGGCATCCACTCGCCGACCTTCACTTCGGTCTTCGAAATACGTGCCTTGAACGCCACGCCCAGGCGCCCGAATTCATCGGCAGGGCGGCCGTCGTGGTCCAGCGGCAGCAACTGCGTACCGCCCGTGCCGCGCCCGCCGTCGAGCTTGAGCGAGTACAAGCCGAGTACATCCATACCAAAACCCACGGTGCCCTGGGTGAAGCCGGACTTGGCGTCGAGGATGAAACTCTGCGTCCACTCCTGCGCGCCGCCCTGGGCTTTGGTCGGGTTGGTGTAGTTACGATTGAAGAAAAAATTGCGTAGGTTGAGGTTGGCGCTGGCGTCTTCGAGAAAGCCGTGTTCTTCGGCGACGACGGGTAGGGTAACGCACGCGACAGCGGTCGCCAGCACGAACTGGCGCGGGTGGAAAATGCTCATGGTGTAGGACCTGTTGTTATTGGGGTTATGCAGGTGCCGGCCATGGTGAAGGGCGGTGCAGGGGCGTTGAAAGTGGGGGAAGGCGGGTTGTGGGCGATGATCGAACGCAAGTTGGCGGGCCTGTGCGTTGCGCTCAGGCCCGCCTTTGGGCTTAACGCCGGGGCAGGTCGAAGTGGGTCCAGGGAACCGCCGGCAAGTAATGCTGGGCCGCAACAATCGCGCTCACCATCACCACCAGGAACACCACTTGCAGCGGGCTCCAGAACGCCCAGTGCAAACCGTTGAGCCACGGGTAGCCGTGGCTGAATGCCTGGCTGATGTGGCCGATGCGTTTTTTATGCAGCAGGTTGATCAGCACCATGCCGGCGTAGGTGACCATGCCCAGCACGCCGAGCATCAGCCCGCAGGCCAGCAGCATGACGGCCTGCGGCACGCCGTGGCGTATCACCAGCCAATAACTGTTGGGGTTGAACCGCTTGGGCACCAGGCGCTCAGTCAGCCACAGGTCCGGGACCTTGAAGGTCGAACTCATCCCTGCCCACAGCTGCGTGACGCGAAAGCCAATCCCGGCCGGTACGAACGCCATCAGCATGAAGATCACGATCGACATCAGGTCCATGCGGTCGGGTTTGTCGTGGGCGATGCTCAGGCCGAGGCCTAATGCAAAGACGGCCCACAGTCGGATAAATACTTGGGTGTAGATCGGCCGGGGGACAAATCTGCGCCAGAAAAACAGGTCGTCTTGCGGCACGCGCTCAGCCAGTTGCGGGTAACGCCAGGTCAGGGTCTCGGCCAGGTGCTGGCACGCGTTCCACTCGTTTTCGCCGAATGTGTCGATGATGCGTTTGTGTTGGGTGGCCGACATTGGCGTCAGCAACAGCCGCGCCGCCAAGGCATCCGGAGACGTACGCCGAGGGTCCTGGGCCTTGTCTTGCAGATTGGCGAAGAAGCTTTCCTGCTCGCAGCGCGAGACCAGTTGGCGCCACATCCACGCGGGTTCCGGGAACACGCCTTTCTGGTCGTCCCAGCCAAACGCCTGGCACACCCGCTCGAACAGCGGCACACCCCACTGGGTGTCGTACAGTAGTTGAAGGACGATGCGCTGCCACTGTTGCTGCAGGTCGAACACGCGCAGCCAGGGCTGGCTGTTGTACTGCGTGAGCTGGGTGATGAATTCGCGCTCGGCCTTTTGCTCCAGCATTTCTTGCAAGGTGAGGCGATAGTCCTGCAACAGTTCGGCGCTCAGGGTCTCGTGCTGCCAGGGCGTCATGCTCACCTGTTGCCAGGGTGTCAGCCATTCCAGGTGCTGAACCGCCCAGCGCGCGATGGCGCTGCGCTCGCCTGGCGCGTCGAAGCAGTGGCGCAACAGGCCGTCCTGGAAGGCGTCGGCGCACCCTTGAAGTTGGGCGTGAGCCCAGCGTTCATCGAGGTTGTGCACATTGAGGCCAGCGAGCAGGGCCTGGGCCGGGCTCGGTGCTGGGGCGTCAAACGGCGCAGGGCTGAGAGGCCGTACGTCCATCAGTTCGGCCAGATCGCTGAGGTTGGCGTAGGCCGGTTCGGCGACAGGCGCGTGAACGGTCTCCTCGGCCTCGTCATCCGTGCGCCAGCGCGCTTCATTCAACGCTGCTTCGTAGGCTTCGCGCAGGCGCTGGAAGCCTTCGGGATCATCGTCCGGCCGGCAGCCCTTGAGCAGGCGCGCGTAGGCGCGCTTGATCGTGCGCTCGTCGGCATCGTCTGCCAGTTGCAACACTGTCCAACAATCCATGTTGTTTTCCTTTAGCGCCAGAACCCGTTGTCGAGTTGCTCAAGGTGACGGGTGAGTTCACTGCGCGCCTCGCGAATGCGGCGTTCATCCTGGGTGTCGAGCACTTGCTGGAACTGTGCGGCCCAGTGGCCGAGTTGTTCGCGCACCTCGCCCAGGCTTTCCTGGTAGAGACGTTCGAGGCGGGCGACCAGTACCGTGTTGACCTGCTGGTCACGCGGGTGAACCTTCAACTGCGCCAGGGCTTGCAGGCGTTGCTGGATCTCCTCCGGACTCAACACGCCAGGGTTGTTCTCGATGACCAGCGAATGTTGCTCGCCGGTCAGCGGGATCTTCACCTGGGCTTCCAGCAGGCCGTTGTTGTCGTAGGTGAAGCGCACGTCCAGCGACACCTCGCCGGCCTTGCGCTTGGGCACCGCGATGTCCAGTTGGCCGAGTTCGATGTTGTCTTTGACCAGGCGGCTTTCGCCCTGGAAGATCTTGAGCAGCACCTGGCTCTGGTTGTCATGCAGGGTCACGACTGACTTGACCCGGCTCACCGGCACGCTGCTGTTGCGTTCGATCAACGGCAGGTAGTGCCCGCTTTCGATATGGCCTCCGTACTGGTTCGAGGTCTCGATGCCCAGGGTGTAGGGGCAGACGTCGGTGAGCACCACTTCTTCCAGGGCCGCCGAGCGGGCCTTCAGTGCTGCCTGAATCGCCGCGCCGTGGGCGACGACCTGGTCCGGATCGAGGCTGATGGACGGGAAGCGCCCGAACAGGCCGGCGGCGAGCTTGCGCACCAGCGGCATGCGCGTGGTGCCGCCGACCAGCAGGATTTCATCGAGGTCGCCCACGCGAATCCGCGCATCACGCAGGGCCCGTTCGATCGGGGCACGCAGGCGTTCCAGCAGGGGCGTGTAGAGCTTGGCGAGTTCTTGCTGGGTGATGGTCTTGACCCATTGCTGGCCGTCGACGCGCAGGCTGAACTCGGCGCTGTCGTCCTGGCCCAGGGCTTTACGCACGCGCTCGGCTTCGCGGCGCAGGGCTTGCAGCACGCTGCTGGTGGGCGGGAAGCCTTGGGCGTTGCGCTGGCTGTCGACGAAGTGTTCCAGCAGCAGGGTGTCGAAATCTTCGCCGCCAAGGAAGTTGTCGCCTGCGCTGGCACGCACTTCCATCACACCGTCGAACAGCTCGATGATCGACACGTCGAAGGTGCCGCCACCCAGGTCGAACACCAGGAACGAGGTTTCCTTGTCCCGCTGGTGCAGGCCGTAGGCCAAGGCGGCGGCAGTGGGTTCGTTGATCAGTTTTTCAACGTTGAGACCCGCCAGCTCGCCGGCGATGCGCGTGGCCTTGCGTTGGCCGTCGCTGAAGTAGGCGGGCACGCTGATCACGGCGTCGGTGACGGTCTGGCCGTAGGTGCGCTCGATGTCTTCCTTGAGGCTCTTGAGCACCAGCGCCGAGAGTTCTTCGGGACGGAACGAGCGGTCGCCCAGGCGCACTTCGGTGGCGCTGCCCATGTAGCGCTTGAACAGTGAGGTGGTCAGGTGCGGGTGGGTGTGCAGGCGTTCCTTGGCGGCTTGGCCCACCAGGACGCGGCCTTGATCATCCAGGCCGACCACACTGGGGGTCAGCAGCTGGCCAAGGGCATTGGGCACCATTTCGGCGGCATCGCCGCGCCAGACGGCGGCCAGGCTGTTGGTCGTTCCCAGGTCGATTCCTACGATCATTACGACAAGCTCCCTCTGTGGTCTGTAAGAATCTGTTACCAATTTTACCCTGAAGGGTTGGGCGAAAAGCAAGGCAACAACGCTACGCCGCTCTCTGTAGGAGCCGGCTTGCCGGCGATAGCGGTGTGTCAGCTAAAAATGTAGTTGCTGACAGATCGCCATCGCTGGCAAGCCAGCTCCTACAGAGAGCGGCGGGCATAAAAAAACCGCTTCCGGTGAGGGAAGCGGTTTTGTTTATTGCGCGGCTATCAGAACAACTTCAGCGCCGGCGCTTCTTCTTTCAAAGGCTCGTTTTTGGCCGTCTGCTCGTTCCAGCCACCGCCGAGGGCCTTGTACAGGTTGACCTCGCTGGTGAGTTGCGCCAGGCGGTCGGTGATCAGCGATTGCTGGGCACTGAACAGTTGGCGCTGGGCATCGAGGAACGTCAGGTTGCTGTCGACACCAATGCGGTAGCGACGCTCGGCCAGGCGGTAGTAATCCTGGTTGGCCGCGACGAAGCCACGTTGGGCATCCAGCTGCTGCTTGTAGGTCTCACGCGCGGCGAGGCCGTCGGAGACTTCCTGGAAGCCGGTCTGGATGGCCTTCTCGTAGTTGGCCACGTTGATCTCTTTCTGGATCTTCGAGTAGTCCAGGCTTGCGCGCAGGCTACCGGCGTTGAAGATCGGGATGTTGATCTGCGGGGCAAACGACCAGGTACCCGAACCGCCCTTGAACAGGCCGCCCAGGGTCGGGCTGGCGGTGCCGGCGCTGGCCGTCAGGCTGATGCTCGGGAAGAACGCTGCCCGGGCTGCGCCGATATTGGCGTTGGCGGCCTTGAGGTTGTACTCGGCCTGCACGATGTCGGGACGACGTTGCAGCAGGTCCGAAGGCAACCCGGCGGGCACTTCGCTGAGCAGGTCATCCGCCAGCGGCTTGCTGGTGATGTTGGCCGGCAAGCCGGTGCCCAGCAGCAGGGTCAGGCTGTTTTCGTCCTGGGCCACCTGGCGCGTATAACGCGCCAGTTGCACACGGGCGTTTTCCACCGAGGTGCGCGCCTGGCTGAGGTCGAGGGCCGAAGCCACGCCGACTTCATTGCTGCGCGAGGTCAGCTTGTAGCTCTGCTCGAACGCGCCCAGGGTGTCCTGGGTGAGCTTGAGCAGCTCTTTGTCGGCCTGCCAGGTCAGGTAGGCATTCGCCACGCTGGCCACCAGGCTGATCTGGGTACTGCGCCGTGCTTCTTCAGTGGCGAAGTACTTCTGCAGGGCTTCTTCGCTCAAGCTGCGCACGCGACCGAACAGGTCCAGCTCATAGGAGCTGATACCCAGGCCAGCCGAGTATTGGCTGCTGATGGTCGATTCGCCGGTCTGCGACAGCTTGGCCGGGGTACGCGAACGGCTGCCGCTGCCCGTGGCCGAGACGGCCGGGAACAGGTCGGCGCGCTGGATCTGGTACTGCGCGGCGTAGGCATCGATGTTCAGGGCCGCGACACGCAGGTCGCGGTTGTTCACCAGTGCCGTCTGGATCAGCTGTTGCAGGGCAGGGTCATGGAAAAACTGCTTCCAGCCTTGCTCCGCCGCGGCCTGGTTCGGCGCCTGGGCCGACGAATACGCCGGCCCCTGCGGGAACTGGGCGGCCACCGGCGCCTCAGGGCGCTGATAGTCAGGTATCAGCGAGCAGCCACTGAGCACGAATGCCGTGACGGCTAAGGAGAGTAGCGACTTGCTCATTGGCCAGCCTCTTTAGGAGTTTCAGTGGTGTCTTTCTTTTTACGTTCGCCAGCCGAGGACACGGTTGCATAGAACAGTGGCACCCAGAAGATCGCCAGCACGGTGGCGGTGATCATACCGCCAATTACGCCCGTACCGATGGCGTGCTGGCTGCCCGAGCCGGCACCAGTGGAAATCGCCAGGGGCAGTACGCCGAGCATGAACGCCATGGAGGTCATGATGATCGGACGCAGACGCATGCGGGACGCCTCGATGGCCGCCTCCACGATGCCCTTGCCTTGTTCATGCAGCTCCTTGGCGAACTCGACGATCAGGATGGCGTTTTTCGCCGCCAGGCCCACCGTCACCAACAAGCCCACCTGGAAGAACACGTCGTTGGACAGGCCGCGCAGGCTGGTGGCGATCAATGCACCGATCACACCCAGTGGCACCACCAGGATCACCGCGATCGGGATCGACCAGCTTTCGTACAGGGCCGCAAGGCACAGGAACACCACCAGCAGCGACAGGGCGTACAACGCTGGCGCCTGGGAGCCGGACAGGCGTTCTTCGTACGACAGGCCGGTCCAGGCGTAGCCCACGCCGGCTGGCAAGTCCTTGGCAATACGCTCGACTTCGGCCATCGCGTCACCGGTACTGTAGCCCGGTGCTGGCGTACCGAGGATTTCCATCGCCGCTACACCGTTGTAACGCGAGAGCTTCGGCGAGCCGTAGATCCACTTGCCCGACGAGATGGCCGACAGCGGCACCATCTTCCCGGAGTTGCTGCGCACGTACCATTTGTTCAGGTCTTCCGGGGACATACGGCTGGCGGCGTCACCCTGCACGTACACCTTCTTCACACGACCACGGTCGATGAAGTCATTGACGTAGCTGCCACCCAGGGCAATCGCCAGGGTCTGCTGGATGTCCGACAGGCTGATGCCCTGGGCACTGGCTTTTTCGTCGTCAACGGTGAGTTCGTATTGCGGCTCATCGTTTACGCCGTTGGGGCGCACGCCCGCCAGGACCTTGCTTTGCGCTGCGGCACCGAGGAACTGGTTACGTGCAGCCATCAGCTTCTCGTGGCCGACGCCACCCTGGTCTTGCAGGAACACGTCGAAACCGGTGGCGTTACCCAGTTCCAGAACCGAAGGCGGCACAATGGCGAAGACCATGGCGTCCTTGAAGGCCCCGAAGAAGTAACCCTGGGCACGCTTGGCCACTTCAAATACCGATTGCGTGGCATCCCGCTCGCCCCACGGCTTGAGCATCACGAACGCAAGGCCCGAGCTCTGGCCACGGCCGGCGAAGTTGAAGCCGTTCACGGTGAACACCGACTTCACGGCCTTGCCTTCGCCAGGCTCGCCTTCCTTGTCGTTGAGCAGGAAGGCACGCATGTCGTCGATGACTTTTTGCGTACGTTCAGCCGACGAACCGACTGGCGTCTGCACCTGGGCAAAGATCACACCCTGGTCTTCCTCGGGCAGGAACGCGCTCGGAATACGGGTGAACATCCAGATCATGCCGGCCAGGATCAACGCGTACACCAGGAACGCCGGGATCTTGTGCTTGATCATGCCGCCGACGCCACGCTCGTATTTCAGCACGCCGCTGTCGAAGGTACGGTTGAACCAGCCGAAGAAACCGCGCTTGGGTTGGCCGTGTTTTTCCGGATCGATGTCCTTGAGCATGGTGGCGCACAAGGCCGGGGTGAAGATCAGGGCAACCAGTACCGACAACGCCATCGCCGACACAATGGTGATGGAGAACTGTCGGTAGATCACACCCGTGGAGCCGCCGAAGAATGCCATCGGCAGCAGTACCGCCGACAGTACCAGTGCGATACCCACCAGGGCGCCCTGGATCTGGCCCATGGATTTGATCGTCGCCTCTTTAGGCGACAAATGCTCCTCGGCCATCACCCGCTCGACGTTCTCCACCACAACGATGGCGTCGTCCACCAGCAAGCCGATGGCCAGGATCATGCCGAACATGGTCAGGGTGTTGATGGTGAAGCCAAAGGCCGCGAGGATCCCGAACGTACCCAGCAATACCACCGGTACGGTCATGGTGGTGATGATGGTGGCGCGGAAGTTCTGCAGGAACAGGAACATCACCAGGAACACCAGGACGATCGCTTCGACCAGGGTGTCAACCACACCGGAGATCGATTCGGTCACCACAGGCGTGGTGTCGTACGGCACCACGGCCTTCATGCCTGGCGGGAAGAACGGTTCCAGGGACGCCACGGTGGCGCGGATGGCCTTGCCGGTGTCCAGGGCGTTGGCGCCTGCTGCCAGCTTGATCGCCATACCGGAAGCCGGCTTGCCGTTGAACTGTGCGCTGATGCTGTAGTTCTGGCCGCCCAGTTCGATACGGGCAACATCGCCCAGTCGAACCTGCGAGCCGTCGGCATTGACCTTCATCAGGATCTTGCCGAACGCTTCCGCGGTTTGCAGACGGGTCTTGCCGATGATGGTGGCGTTCAGCTGGGTACCGGGCAGGGCAGGCAGGCCGCCGAGTTGGCCGGTGGCCACCTGAACGTTCTGGGCCGCGATGGCGTTACTGACATCCACCGGCGTGAGCTGGTAGTTGTTCAGCTTAGCCGGGTCGAGCCAGATACGCATGGCGTACTGCGAACCGAACACCTGGAAGTCACCCACACCTGCGGTACGGGAGATCGGGTCCTGGATGTTGGACACGATGTAGTTGGACAGGTCGTCCTTGGTCATGCTGCCGTCTTCCGACACCAGACCGATCACCATCAGGAAGTTCTTCACCGACTTGGTCACGCGGATACCCTGCTGCTGCACTTCTTGCGGCAGCAGTGGGGTCGCCAGGTTCAGCTTGTTCTGCACCTGAACCTGGGCGATGTCCGGGTTGGTACCCTGGTTGAACGTCGCGGTGATGGTCATGCTGCCGTCGGAGTTACTGTCCGAGGCGACGTAACGCAGGTTGTCGATACCGTTGAGCTGTTGCTCGATCACCTGCACCACGGTGTCCTGCACGGTTTGTGCAGAGGCACCCGGGTAGGTCACCTGGATATCGATGGCGGTTGGCGCAATGGCCGGGTACTGGTTGATGGGCAACTTCAGGATCGACAGTGCCCCGACCAGCATGATCACCAGGGCAATTACCCAGGCGAAAATGGGACGGTCGATAAAAAATTTCGACATGGGTTACTCCCCTTTGCCAGCTGCGGCAGCAGGAGCTGGAGCGGAACCTGCAGGTTTGGCGTTGTCGGCGTCCTTGACCTTGACTTCGATGCCCGGCTTGATGAATTGCAAGCCTTCGGTGATCACGCGGTCACCGGCGTCCAGGCCTTTTTCCACCAGCCAGTAAGCACCGGCCGTACGGTTGGCAACCAGTACGCGTTGCTCGACCTTGTTGTCCTTGTTCACGATCAGCGCAGTCGGGATGCCCTTGAGGTCGCGGGTCACGCCTTGCTGCGGTGCGAGGATGGCCTTGCTGTTCACGCCGGCTTGCAGTTGGGCGTGTACGAACATGCCTGGCAGCAGGGTGTGGTCAGGGTTGGGGAACACGGCGCGCAGGGTCACGGAACCGGTGGTCTGGTCGACCGACACTTCGGAGAATTCCAGCTTGCCGTCCTGGGCGTAGGAACTGCCGTCTTCCAGGGTCAGCTTGACCTTGGCCGCGTTGTCGCCGGCTTTCTGCAGCTGGCCGCTTTCCAGGTCGCGGCGCAGTTTCAGCATCTCGGCCGAGGACTGCGTGACGTCGACGTAGATCGGGTCCAATTGCTGGATCACGGCCATGGCGTCGGTCTGGCCATTGCTGACCAGTGCGCCTTCGGTCACCGAAGAACGGCCAATACGCCCGGAGATCGGCGCGAACACTTTGGTGTAGCGCACGTTGATCTGGGCGGTTTGAACGTTTGCTTCTGCGGTCATGCGGTTGGCGACGGCGGTGTCGTATTCCTGACGGCTGACGGCTTGTTCATCGACCAACTGCTTGTAGCGGTCGGTGATGGACTTGGTCTGGGTCAGGCTGGCTTGCGCGCTTTTCAGGGTGGCTTCATACACCGACGGGTCGATCTGGTAGAGCTGTTGCCCTTCCTTCACGTCGCCGCCTTCCTTGAACAGGCGCTTGAGAATGATGCCGTTGACCTGTGGGCGAACTTCCGCAATGCGGTAGGCGGTGGTGCGGCCTGGCAGTTCGGACGTCAGGGTAAAGGCTTGCGGTTGAATGGTGACCACGCCGACCTGAGGGGTTTGAGCGGGCGGAGCCGCTTCTTCCTTTTTACATCCGCTGAGCAGCGATGCCAGGGCGACGGCAGTAACCAGAGCGGTAACAGCTGGCTTAAGTTGCATGAAGATCCTCGGGTCAGGCGCGCAGACTGCGCACAAGAAGTGTGGAAGGGTAAAAAACAAGCTGTGAGTAGATAAGTAGCTTGCTACGCAATATACTTACGTTCACGGTTGTTTGTAAACTCTTGACAGGCTTTGCGAAATGTTGACAAAGCAGCTCCGAAAGCCTCGATTTTAGTACGTTCGGCGCCCATGACTGCGTCGTCCCACAATTATTCAGATGATGGTCCAGCACCATCCACAGTGTCCTGATAGAGGTTTTACTGCCATGGTTCGTCGCACCAAAGAGGAAGCTCAGGAAACGCGCAGCCAGATTCTCGATGCCGCCGAGCAAGCCTTTTACCAACGCGGTGTTGCGCGGACTACGCTGGCAGACATCGCCGCGCTGGCGGGCGTGACGCGGGGAGCCATCTACTGGCATTTCAGCAACAAGTCCGACTTGCTCCAGGCGCTGCTCGACACGCTGCACGAGCCGCTGGACGAGTTGGCCCGGGCGAGTGAAAGCGAAGATGAAGTCGACCCGCTGGGCTGTATGCGCAAGTTGCTCATTCATCTCTATCATCAAGTGGCACTGGACCCGAAAACCCGGCGCATCAACGAAATCCTGTTTCATAAGTGCGAGTTCACCGATGAAATGTGTGACATGCGGCGTCAACGCCAAACCCACAGTCTTGAGTGCAACCTGCGCATCGGGCTGACATTGCGCAACGCGGTCCATCGCGGGCAGCTTCCGGAAAACCTGGACACAACCCGCGGCGCGGTGTGCATCCATGCCTACATTCACGGGCTGATCGGCCAGTGGCTGCTGGTGCCCGACAGCTTCCAGTTGCATCAGGACGCCGAACGCTGGGTGGATGCAGGGTTGGACATGCTGCGCTTGAGCCCCAGCCTGCGCAATTAAGACAAAATGCGTAATTGCATCCAGTTGTGTCAACAGTAAAGCCCAGAGGCAGTCAATCGCCCCTTCGACTGATAGGTGGGGTGACTTTATATACGGGCTGGCGGGCGGTTGATAGGTAGCCGCCTAAGTATTTTGTAGCGATTTTGTTGCAAGGCTGTGAAGGAATGTTTCCTCGCCCCCATGAAAAAGCCCCGGTTCCTGCGAACCGGGGCTTTTTCGTTTCAGCGAGTTACATCAGATCGCCAGGGTCGGGTAGTCGATGTAGCCGACCGGGCCTTTGCCGTAGAAGGTTTCCGGGTGCGGTTCGTTCAACGGCGCATCGGCCTTCAAGCGAGCCGGCAGGTCCGGGTTGGCAATGAACGGCACGCCGAAGGCCACTGCGTCAGCCTTGCCCGCCGCCAGCCACGCATTGGCGCTGTCCTTGGTGAAGCGTTCGTTGGCGATGTACGGGCCGCCGAAGGCTTTTTTCAGTTGTGGGCCGAGGCTGTCGGCGCCTTCTTTTTCACGGGAGCAGATGAACGCGATGCCGCGCTTGCCCAGCTCGCTGGCCACGTAAGTGAAGGTTTCGGCCAGGTTGTCGTCGCCCATGTCGTGGGAGTCGGCGCGTGGTGCCAGGTGCACACCCACACGGCCTGCGCCCCAGACTTCAATGGCAGCGTCAGTCACTTCCAGCAGCAGGCGCGCACGGTTTTCCAGGGAGCCACCGTAGTTATCGGTACGCTTGTTGGTGCTGCTCTGCAGGAACTGGTCAAGCAGGTAGCCGTTGGCGCCGTGGATTTCCACGCCGTCAAAGCCAGCAGCCTTGGCATTTTCGGCACCGGTGCGGTAGGCGTCGACGATGTCGGCGATTTCAGCGGTTTCCAGGGCGCGTGGGGTTGGGTAGTCGGCGAGTGGGCGAACCAGGCTGACGTGGCCTTTGGGCTGGATCGCGCTCGGGGCCACCGGGCTTTCGCCGTTCAGGTACGACTCATGGGAGATACGGCCCACGTGCCACAGTTGCAGGAAGATCTTGCCGCCCGCGCCGTGGATGGCCTTGGTCACATTGGCCCAGCCACGCACCTGGTCGTTGGACCAGATGCCCGGGGTGTCCGGGTAGCCCACGCCCAGCGGCGTCACGGAGGTGGCTTCGCTGAGGATCAAGCCAGCAGATGCGCGTTGCACGTAGTACTCGGCCATCAGCGCGTTGGGTACACGACCGTCATCGGCGCGGCAGCGGGTCAGCGGTGCCATGATGATGCGGTTCGACAGTTCCAGGTCGCCCAGTTTGATGGGATCGAAAATAGTCGTCATGGGATAACACCCTTCTCTTTAAGTGGATTGATCAGTGGGTCGCAGGGGCCAGGTCGGCATCGCCGTTCTGACGGAAGGTAATCAGGGTCACCAGCAGCGCGAGGATCGCCAGGGCTGCCGCGGCCAAGGGCACGCTGGTCAGGCCGAAACCGTGGGCGATCACCGTGCCCCCGACCCAGGCGCCGAGGGCGTTGCCGATGTTGAACGCGCCGATGTTCAGGGTGGACACCAGGTTCGGTGCCGCCTTGCCGAAGGTCACCACGTTGATTTGCAGCGCCGGTACGGCGGCAAACGAAGCGGCAGCCCACAGGAACAGGGTGATTTCAGTCGGGATCACCGCAACGCTGGTCCAGGTCAACAGCGTGGAGACCACCGCCATGCTGACGAACACGCCGATCAGGGTGGCTGCCAGGCGTTTGTCCGCCAGCTTGCCGCCGATGATGTTGCCCACGGTGAGCCCCAGGCCGATCAGCAACAGGGTCCAGGTCACGCCTTTGGGCGACACGCCGGTCACATCGCCCAGCAGCGGCGCGACGTAGGTGAAGAGGGTGAACATCGACGCGGAGAACAGCGCGGTCATGGTCAGCGACAACCAGATACCTGCGCCCTTGAGGGCTTTGAGTTCGGCGCGCATGTCGAGTTTTTCTTCGTCACGCTTGGCCGGCAGGAAGCGGATAAGGCCGATCAGTGCCACGACGCCAATCACGGTCACGGCCCAGAAGGTCGAACGCCAGCCGGCTTCCTGGCCCAGCGCGGTACCCAGTGGCACGCCCAGCACGTTGGCCAGGGTCAAACCGGTGAACATCAAGGCCACGGCCGAAGCCCGCTTGTTGGCCGGCACCAGGTTGGCCGCTACCACAGAACCAATCCCAAAGAACGCACCGTGGCACAGCGCGGTGACCACACGGGCAAACATCAGCACGTTGTAGTCACTGGCCAGGGCGCAGAGCAGGTTGCCGATAATGAAGATCCCCATCAACGCTACCAGAGCGGCCTTGCGTGGCAGCTTGGCGGTGGCCAGTGCCATGAAGGGCGCACCGATGGCCACGCCGAGGGCGTAACCGGTGACCAGCCAGCCGGCGCCAGGGATCGAGACGCCCAGGTCCGTCGCCACATCGGGCAGCAGGCCCATGATGACGAACTCGGTGGTGCCGATGGCGAAGGCGCTCAGGGCCAGTATGAGTAGCGAGAGGGGCATTATCGTTTCCTTGGTTACAGCGGTTCGCTGATGTCGGGGGTTAGCTCAGTGATGAGCGCATCGAGGAACGCACGAATGGTGTCCTCGTTGCGTTTGAAAAAATTCCACTGTCCGGCCTTCTGGCTGCTGATCAGACCCGCCCGTTGCAACGTGGCCAGGTGGGCCGACACGGTCGACTGGGACAGGCCGCAGCGCTGGTCGATCTGCCCGGCGCAGATGCCGTATTCGTGGTTGTGCACTTGCTCGGGGAATTGCACTTTCGGGTCTTTCAGCCAGTTGAGGATGTCTCGCCGTACTGGGTGCGCCAGGGCTTTTATTATTTCGTCGAGGTCGATGGACATGGCAGGTGCTCGGTGTCGTGCAGCGTTATATCGCGATGAGGCGAACTTTAAATCGTTGTATTCCGATATACCAATATGAATTTGATCTGAGTCCAGCTCAAATCGGTATATCGGGTTATAACGATACGTTGATGGCAGTGATAGACTGCGCACCATGAATTATCTCGCACATCTGCACCTGGGCGGCCAACTTCCTGCGCAACTGCTGGGGAGTTTGTATGGCGACTTCGTCAAGGGCCGCCTGCAGGGCCAGTTCAGCCCGCAAATCGAAGCGTCGATTGCGCTGCACCGCAGCATCGACCGTTTCACCGACAGCCACCCGTTGGTAGGGGAGGCGCTGTCGCGTTTCACCCTGACCCGCAAGCGCTACGCCGGGATCGTCCTCGATGTGTTTTTCGACCACTGCCTGGCGCGGGATTGGGCGTTTTACGCCGACCAGCCGCTGGAGCATTTCACGTCGCAGGTGTACCGCGTGCTGGCGGCCGAGCCGCAATTGCCAGGGCGATTGGCGCAGATTGCACCGTGGATGGCGGCGGATGATTGGTTGGGGTCGTATCGCGAGTTTGCGGTGATGGAGCAGGTGTTGCGCGGGATTTCGCGGCGGCTGTCACAGCCGGGGGAATTGGGGTTTGCGATGCAGGAGTTGCGCGAGCTCTACGAGCCGCTGAGTGAAGACTTCCGGATCTTCTATCCCGAATTGCAGGCCTTTGCACAAAATCAACTGACCACCGAGATCTAAATGTGGGAGCTGGCTTGCCTGCGATGGCGTCGGTGAATTCAACACCGCCATCG
>NZ_JBWKRS010000017.1:56426-151314 GCF_059419385.1 Pseudomonas sp. GW821-FHT05H12
TACGAGATTCTTCATCGTCTCGTGGGCTCGGAGATGTGTATAAGAGACTGGAATTCAACACCGCCATCGCAGGCAAGCCAGCTCCCACATGTTTAACCGTGCCCGCTTTAAGCCGCGAATGCCGGTCGAACCGCGATCTGCTCTGCTTCAGGCACCGGCCCAAACAACGCCTTCTGCACCGCCTGCTGCGCCTGGAACGCCAGCGCTGCACGCTCCTGCCCGGCACAGGCAATTGGCTTGAGCACATGGATTTCCACATCGCCCTGATCATTGGCAAACAGTCGCATCAAGTGCGACAGCAAATCATCATCGCCAATAAACGGAGCCAACGAATCCACCTGCCCATCACGCAGATACCGGATCGCCACCGGTTGCAGCGACACGTCTGCATCGATGGCACTGGCCAGCAAACGCCCGTGGAAGGTGCGCAGGCTGCGTCCGTCGGTAGTCGTGCCTTCGGGGAACATCAGCAGCGGGTGCTGTTGTTCCAGATGGCGGGTCATCTGCTTGCGGATCAACTGGCTGTCGCCCGAACCGCGGCGGATAAACAAGCTGCCCGCCTTGGCCGCCAACCAGCCGGCCACCGGCCAGGTGCGCACTTCGGCCTTGGACAGGAACGACATCGGCGTGACCATCCCCAGCAACGGGATGTCGGTCCAGGACACGTGATTGCTCACCCACAGCATCGGGGTTTGTGGCAACTCACCGTGCACCGTCACGCGAAAGGGCAGGGCGTTGGTCAGCCGTGCCATGAAAAACCGCGACCAACGCTGGCGACGCACCATCGAGTTGGCAATGCCCAAACGCTCGAACACACCAAACACACTGGCCATGCTCAAGCCCAGCGCCACCACCAGCAGCACGCGGGCAATGCGCCCGTACACCCGCAGGCGGCTCATCACATTGCAGCCTTGAAGTGACGGGCATAGCGGGGGCACAACTCGTCGCGCTTGAGCAGGATGAACACGTCGGCCACCTGGAAATCTTCATCCCAGCACGGCTCGCCGCAGATCTTCGCGCCCAGGCGCATGTAGGCCTTGAGCAAGGGCGGCATCTCGGCGATCACGTTGGACGGCAGGTCCAGTGCCGGCAGTGGCTTCTTCGGTTCGGCGCGCAGGTGTTCGTTGCACAGGTAGCGTTCGCGCAGGCGCTGCATGATCGCGTGGGCCTGGATGCCGCCGTCGTGCATCGGGATGCTCGCGCAGCCCATCAGGTAGCTGTAGCCGCCCTGGTTCAGCACCTCGGCCAACTCGCCCCACAACACCGCGATGGTGCCGCCGTTGCGGTAAGCCGGGTCGACGCAAGTACGGCCGATTTCGAGGATCGGGCCTTGCAGGTGCAGCAGGCCATGCAGGCTGAATTCTTCTTCGCTGTAGAAACGACCCAGGGTGCTGGCCGCCTGGTGGTCGAGCAAACGGGTGGTCGCCACCAAGCGGCCGGTGTTCAAGTCCCGCACGCCGATGTGGCTGCAGTGAACATCATAGTCATCCATGTCCAGACCCTGTTCCGCACCTTTCAGCTTGGCGTTGAACTCGCCGCTGAACACGTTGAAACGCAAGGCCTGGGCTTCCTGCAAAGCCTGTGCGCCAATCAGGCGTTCGGCTTGCAGACGGCGTTCATTGCCGGTGTCGCTGATGCGGGCGATCTGAGTCATGGCGAATCTCCGAGTGCCAGCCACTTTCGGCCGGTCGACTTGTTTGTCCAAACTCAGGCTATGTAGGCTCGGTGTCATCTCCATGAAGTTCCGGTGACGGTTGGATGACAGGGGGTTATCCGTTATTTCGGTGATGGCTGATATCGGTTCCGCTCTTACAGCGGCTCACTTTTGATAGAGCGCAAAAGTAAGCAAAACGCTCTTGCCCCAACACTCGGCACCTCGCCTAGGCTCGGTGTGCCCGTAATCCGACAGTGATTTGGGGGGCCGCCGCCACGCGCCATCCATGGCGCGGGGCGGCTAAACCGGCATCCCTGCCGGTTTACCCCCCAAATCCCTGCCGAATTCCGGCCAGCGTGTTTGACGGGGCGCCTAAGATCAAAGTCAAAAGCAAAAGCACAGCGGCCTGACAGCCGGCTTGAGTGGTGTAGATCAAAAGCAAAGGCCAACGCAGTCCACTGTAGGAGCCGGCTTGCCGGCGATGGTCGTCAACGATGACACTAAAAACCAGGCAGAATCCGGTGCCCTCATTGTGGGAGCTGGCTTGCCTGCGATGGCATCAACCGGGTATGCCTGATTCACCGAGGTGTCTGCATCGCCGGCAAGCCAGCTCCTACACGTATCTGCCTTTGATCTAACCACTCAGGTCGGCTACCAGGCCGCCGTGCTCTTGCTGTTGATCTTGATTTTGATCTTAGGCGCCCCGTCAAACACGCTGGCCGAACGCAGGCTTGAATCCGTGGGTAACCCGGCAGGACGCCGGGTTAGCCGTCCTGGGCCATGGATGGCCCATGACGGCGGCCCACGGATTCAAGCCGGAGTGAGGGCACACCGAGCCTAAGCGAGGTGCCGAGTGTTGGGGCAAGAGCCCTTTTGGCTGGGCCGGCATTCCGGGCTCTTTTCCAAAAGTGACCCGCCGTAAGGGCGGAACCCATATCAGCCATCACCCATATAACGGATATGCCCCCAACCCCCCGGTCACAAAACCGTCATCCCCCTCATCTAGCCTCGCGACCACGAATGCCCCCCGTGAGTCCGCATCCATGTTCAGAGGCCTGCTATCCGTCGCCCTCCTGCTAGTCACCGTCACCGTTACCGCCCACGCCGAAACCTGGCCAGACAAGGACTGGGCCAAGGGCACGCCGCTCGCAGGTCCCGCCGTCGATGCCCTGAATGCCTACGCTTTCCCCCCTCGTGACGACAACACCCGCCAGGGCATCCGCACCGACGCGCTGTTGGTGATCCGCGACGGCGAAGTCATCTACGAACGCTACGCAGCGCCCACCACCGTCAGCACGCCGCACCTGACCTGGTCCGTCAGCAAGAGCCTGATGGCGACTGTATTGGGCGTGGCCTACGGCGAAAATCGCTTCAAACTGACCGACCCCGCCGCACGCTTTTACCCGCCGATGAAGCAGCATCCCAAAGTCACCATGGCCGACTTGCTGCACTGGGCGTCGGGCCTGGACTGGCAGGAAGACTATGAATTCGCCCCGCTGAAATCCTCGGTGGTGGCGATGCTTTACACCCGCGGCCGCGCCGACATGGCCGACTTCGCCGCCGATACGGACGCCGCCAGCGCGCCCGGCCAGGTGTTCCGCTATTCCAGCGGTGACACCAACATCCTGTCCGCCACGCTTAAAGGCATGCTCGGCCACAAGGCGTATATGAGCTACCCGTGGGACGCGCTGTTCAAACCATTGGGCATTCGTAGCGCCACCTGGGAAACTGATGCCGACGAGACGTTCGTGGCCTCGTCCTACGCCTACCTCACCGCCCGCGACCTGGCCCGCGTCGGCCTGCTGATGGCGCGCGATGGTCGCTGGGGCGAGCAGCAATTGCTGCCCAAGGACTGGGTCGCCTTCAATCGCCAACCCTTCACCAATTACCGGGCGGGCCAGGATGAGGCCGTGCCGGGTGGCCATTGGTGGCTCAATAAAGGTGCGCCGCGGCCTTGGCCGGATGCTCCCGGTGACACGCTCGCTGCCCTCGGCCACTGGGGACAGGCGCTGTACGTGATGCCCGCCGAACACTTGGTGATCGTGCGCTACGGCGATGACCGCGACGGCAGCTACCGCCACAACGACCTGCTCAAGCACGTGCTCGCGGCGGTGCAACCATGATCCGTCGCCGGCCGTTTACCAGTGTGTTTCTGTTGCTGGTGCTCGCTTTGCTGGGCTGGATCTGGCACGAGCGCGTCAACCTGCAAGCCTTCCCCGACATCATCGCGGCGTACACGGCCAAGGAGTACTGCTCGTGCCGCTACGTCGAGAACAACCCGGCTGACTATTGCCGGGGCTACGTGAAGCAATACGTGCCCACCAGCGCGTTCAGCGACAACCCCGAGCGCAGCGAAGTCACCGCCAGCGGGCTGGGCCGCACCCACACCGCCCGCTGGCTCGGCGACCGCCACGGCTGCCGCCTGACGCCCTGACCCACCCCCCATCCCCTTGTGGGAGCGGGCTTGCCCGCGATGAGGCCAGGTCAGACGCTGCATGCGGTGACTGATCCACCGCCATCGCGGGCAAGCCCGCTCCCACAGGGTTCGGTGACCAACAGTAAAACCCTGAGGTTCCACAGGGTGGAACCACCTTTGATTGTCCTCCTGCGCACATCGCGGTTAGCTGGCGGTGTGCAGCAAACAAGAACGGGAATACCCGCCTGTGAGGAGAATCACCATGCGCCCACACCAGCACATCCTGGATTGGCTCAGCGACGTTGCCGGCGACTTGCACGCCGTGCGCCACGACATCCACGCCCATCCTGAACTCGGCTTTGAAGAGAATCGCACCAGCGCACTGGTCGCCCGATCCTTAAAGGACTGGGGCTACGAAGTGCACACCGGCATCGGCAAGACCGGTGTGGTCGGTGTGCTGCGTAACGGCAGCAGCCCACGCACCCTGGGCATTCGCGCCGACATGGACGCCTTGCCCATCATCGAAAACACCGGCGCGGCCTACACCAGCCAACACGCCGGTTGCATGCACGCCTGCGGCCACGACGGCCACACCACCATGCTGCTCGGTGCCGCCCGCTACCTGGCGGCCACGCGGCAGTTCGACGGCACGTTGAACCTGATCTTCCAGCCCGCCGAAGAAGGCCAGGGCGGTGCCGAAGCCATGCTCGCCGACGGCTTGCTGGAGCGTTTCCCCTGCGACGCGCTGTTTGGCATGCACAACATGCCGGGGCTGCCCGCGGGGCATCTGGGCTTGCGCGTCGGGCCGATGATGGCGTCCCAGGATTTGCTCACCGTGACCCTCGAAGGCGTCGGCGGCCACGGTTCCATGCCGCACCTCACGGTGGACCCGCTGGTGGCGGCCGCGAGCATGGTCATGGCGTTGCAGACGGTGGTGGCGCGCAACATCGACACCCAGGAAGCCGCCGTGGTTACCGTCGGTGCCCTGCAGGCGGGCCAGGCCGCCAACGTGATTCCGCAGCAAGCGTTGTTGCGTTTGAGCCTGCGCGCACTCAACCCAACGATCCGCGAGCAGATGCTGGAGCGCGTGTTCGCCATCATCCACACCCAGGCCGCCAGCTTCGGCTGCACCGTGCAGATCGAACATCGCCCGGCGTACCCGGTGCTGGTCAACCACCCCGAAGAAACCGAATTCGCGCGCCAGGTCGGCGTGGCTCTGCTCGGCGCCGACGCGGTGGACGGCCACACCCGCACGCTGATGGGCAGTGAAGACTTTGCCTGGATGCTGCAACGCTGCCCCGGCAGTTACCTGTTTATCGGCAACGGCGTGTCGCGGCCGATGGTGCATAACCCCGCCTATGACTTTAACGACGACATCCTGCTGACCGGCGCCGCCTACTGGGGCGCGCTGGCCGAGAGCTGGCTCAAGCCTGCCTGACGCCCCTCACTTTTTTCTGCCGCTGGACCCTTTCCCACGTTCGGTTGAATGGAGTGTTCCTCATGCAGACTTCACACACAGGCGTCTCCCGCACCCGCCAGGTCGTGGCGGCCGTGATCGGCAATGCGCTGGAATGGTATGACTTCATCGTTTATGGCTTTCTGGCCAGCATCATCGCCCGGCAGTTTTTCCCCTCGGACGATGAGTACGCGTCGCTGTTGATGGCCCTGGCCACCTTTGGCGTGGGCTTTTTCATGCGCCCGGTGGGCGGCATCCTGCTGGGCATCTACGCCGACCGCAAAGGCCGCAAGGCCGCGATGCAGTTGATTATCCGGCTGATGACGGTGTCCATCGCGTTGATCGCCTTTGCACCTAACTACGCGGCCATCGGCATGGGCGCGCCGCTGTTGATCGTGGTGGCGCGCATGCTGCAAGGCTTTGCCACCGGCGGTGAGTACGCCAGCGCCACAGCGTTCCTGGTGGAAAGTGCACCGGCCCATCGCAAGGGCTTGTATGGCTCCTGGCAATTGGTGGGGCAGTGCCTGGCGGTGTTTGGTGGCGCGGCCATGGTGGCAGCGGTTACGCACTTCTTCTCGCCGGCAACGCTTGACCTGTGGGGCTGGCGCCTACCGTTCGTGTTCGGCTTGCTGATCGGCCCAGTGGGGCTGTGGATTCGCCGGCACATGGAAGACCCGGAGGCATTCATCGAAGCCCGCAAGCAAGCCACCGGCCCCGCGCCGAGCCTGATGCAGGTGGTGCGCGAACACCGGCGCAGCATTCTCGTGTCGATGGGCCTGGCCTGTGGCGCAACGGTGTCGTTCTACGTAGTGCTGGTGAACATGCCGACCTTCGCCCACAAGAACCTCGGCCTGCCGCTGGACCAGGTGTTGATGGTGCAGATGTTCGCGGTGGCGCTGATGACCGTGGTGATCCCGCTGTCGGGCCTGGCTTCCGATCGCTTTGGACGGCGGCCGGTGTTGATGGCGTTCACCTTGGCGTTTTTTGTGATGGTCTACCCGCTGTATGTGTGGGTGGCCGCCGCGCCATCCATCGAGCGCTTGCTGGTGATGCAGGTGCTGCTGTGCACGGCCATTGGCGGGTTCTTCGGCCCCGCGCCGACCGCGCTGGCCGAGCAGTTCCCCATCGAAGTGCGCTCGACGGGCGTGTCGGTGGCCTATAACGTGGCGGTCATGGTGTTTGGCGGGTTTGCACCGCTGATCGTCACCTGGTTGAGCAAGGTGCTGGGCACGCCGGTGGCGCCAGCCTTCTATGTGTTGTTCGCGTGCGTGCTCACGCTGCTGGGCACTTACTGTATGCAGGAAGCACCGCGGGCCAAGCAGCCGCAGCCGTTTTCCAAAGAGGTGAAGCCGTGAGTATTGTCGATTGGGATGCCACGCAGCTGTCGCAGGCGATCCATGCGCGGCAGGTGTCGTGTGAAGACGTGATGCAGGCGTATCTGGCGCAGATCCAACGCTTCAACCCGGGCGTGAATGCGCTGGTGTCGCTGCGCGATGCCGATGAGGTACTGGCCGAAGCCCGGGCCTGTGACCGTGAGTTGGATCAGGGCCAGTCACGCGGCTGGATGCACGGCATGCCCCAGGCGATCAAGGACCTGGCGGCCACCAAAGGTTTGCGTACCACCTTGGGCTCGCCGCTGTTCGCCGAGCAGGTGCCGAGCGAAGACGCCATCAGCGTGGCGCGGGTGCGGGCCAGTGGCGCGATCATCATCGGCAAGACCAACGTGCCGGAATTCGGCCTGGGCTCGCACACCTACAACAGCCTGTTTGGCACCACCGGCAACGCCTATGACCCGCGCTTGAGCGCCGGTGGCAGCAGCGGCGGGGCGGCGGTCGCGTTGGCGTTGCGCATGCTGCCGGTGGCCGATGGCAGCGACATGATGGGCTCGTTGCGCAATCCGGCTGCATTCAACAACGTGTTCGGCCTGCGCCCGTCCCAAGGGCGCGTGCCCCACGGGCCGATGCCGGAACTGTTCGTGCAGCAACTGGGCACCGAAGGCCCGATGGGGCGCAGCGTGACGGATGTGGCGCGGCTGCTGAGCATCCAGGCGGGTTACGACCCTCGGGTGCCGCTGTCCTCCAAGGACGACGCCACTGTGCTGGGCCAGCCGTTGCAGCGTGACTTCAGGGGTGCGCGCCTGGGCTGGCTGGGGGATTACAACGGCTACCTGCCGATGGATGACGGCGTGATGAGCCTGTGCGAATCGGCCCTCGGCGACTTCACCGCGCTGGGCTGTGAAGTTGAAAGCTGCCAACCGGATTTCTCCCTGGCGCGCCTGTGGCGCAGCTGGTTGGTGCATCGCCACTGGCTGGTGCACGGCAACCTCGGCGCGGCCTACGCCAACCCGCAAAAACGCGCGCTGCTCAAACCTGAGGCGCAGTGGGAAGTGGAGGGCGGCCAGGGCTTGAGTGCCCAGCAGGTGTACCAGGCGTCGGTGGACCGCAGCGAGTGGTATCGCGCCCTGGCCAAGCTGTTCGAGCGTTACGATTTCCTGCTATTGCCCACCGCCCAAGTGTTCCCTTTCGATGCACAACAGCCCTGGCCACGCCTCGTCGGTGGGCGCGAAATGGACACCTACCACCGCTGGATGGAAGTGGTGATCGGCCCCACCCTGGCCGGCTTGCCCAGCATGAGCGTGCCGGTGGGCTTCAACCCTCAAGGCTTGCCCATGGGCGTGCAAATCATTGGCCCGGCCCAGGCGGACCGGGCGGTGTTGCAACTGGCTTACGCCCATGAACAGCTGACGCAATGGGTGCAGCGTCGCCCGCCGACCTGCCTTGAGTCGACGTGTTGAGGCACGACCGGGCCTGTATCTTGCTGTGAACAATGATCATCCACCGGCATCAGGGAGATCGAACATGGAGACAGGCACGGTACGCTCGGTTGAACGCGCACTGGCAATCGTCGAGCTGCTGGGCGAACACCAGGCCCTGGGGCTGGAGGAACTGCACTACCTCACGCGCCTGCCCAAGGCCACGGTGTCGCGCATGTTGCTGACCTTGCAGGACCAGGGCTGGGTCTACCGCGGCTTGAGCGACCGGCGCTATCGCCTGCGTGCCCAACGCCTGTTCGGTGACAGCCAGCAGCGCTTCAAGCGCCAGGTGGTGGAAAGTGCTGCGCCGTGGCTGCTGGAACTCAGCGAACGCACCGGGCTGGTGGTGGATTTGTCATGCTTTGATGGTGAGCGTCTGGAGGTCATGGAAAGCGCGATTCCCGGCGTGCTGCGCAAGCTGTATCCCAACAATTGCCAGATCGTCGGCCAGCACGCCAGCCTGTTTCATTCGGCCATGGGCAAGGCGTGCCTCACGCAATTGCCGGCCGAGGAAGTGCAGCGCCTGGCAGGCCGTGACCATGTGGCGGCGCACGAGCAATACGATGCCTGCGAGAGAACCCAGCACCAGGGGTTCGGCCAGCGCACCGAAGGCTATTGGGAATACCCGGTGCGCCTGCCGTTCCTGATCCGCGCCGTAGCCTTGCCGGTACAAGCCAACGGCCGCCTGGTAGGCAGCATGGCGCTGCATTGGCCGATGCACCAGGCGCCGGTGGAGCGCGTGTTGAACCTGCACATGGCCAGTCTGGAGCAGACCGTGCGGGAAGTGCAGCGCGCATTGGCCTGACAGTCACCGCCTCCTCACTGAGGGAATGGTGGTTTATGTGGGACCCGGGCTTGCCCGCGATGCAGGCAACTCGGTCTGTCAGTGATACCCAGTCGATGCCATCGCAGGCAAGCCAGCTCCCACATTGGGTTTGCGTCGCTTGTGACATGCGCTTAAGGTTCGTTCAGGTTTTTCGTCCCACGAGTCTTCAATGTCAATCAAACCCCTGGCCTTCGCCCTGCTGGCCGCCGCTGCTGCGCCTGCCCAGGCCGACTGGTACCTGGATAACGAATCGTCACGCCTGTCGTTCGTCACCACCAAGAACACCGAAATCGCCGAAGTGCAGCGCTTCCTGGTGCTGCACGGCAAGGTCGACAGCAAAGGTGCTGCGCAATTGGAAGTCGAGTTGGAGTCGGTCAACAGCGGCGTTCCATTGCGCGACGAGCGCATGCGCAATCAACTGTTCGACATCAAGACATTCCCCGACGCGCTGATCAACGCGCAGATCAACCTGCAGCCGATCAATGATTTGGCGCCCGGCGCACAACTGGAGTTGCGCCTGCCGTTGGCCGTGACCCTGCACGGCAAGACCCAGACCTACAACGCCGAGCTGCTGGCCACGCGCCTGGATGACCGACGTTTCCAGGTGGTGACCCTGGAACCGCTGGTGGTGCATGCCGAGGACTTTGACCTGGTGCCAGGCGTGGCGGCGTTGCGCCAGGCCGCTGGGCTCGAGTCGATCAGCCTGTCGGTGCCGGTGGGTGCGGTACTGATTTTCACGGCGCGCTGACATGAGCGGCGCAGTGTTCCCCTGGCGCAGCGCCAACCGTTTCGAGTTGTTGATCGACGGGCCACAGTTCTTTCCGCAGATGCTGGTGGGCATTGCCCGGGCCGAGCGCCAAGTCGATCTGGAGTTGTACCTGGTGGAAGCCGGCGCCTGCGCCGACGCCATGGTCAGCGCCCTGGTGCAGGCCGCTGAACGCGGTGTGCGCGTGCGTTGCCTGTTTGATGATTACGGCAGTCTGGCCTTTACCCTCGGCTTGCGAAAACGCCTGACCGACGCCGGTGTGGAGCTGCGCTTTTACAACCGCCTGAGCTGGCGTCGCTGGATGCGCAACCTGTACCGCGACCATCGCAAGGTGTTGCTGATCGATCAGGACGTCACGTTTGTCGGTGGCACTGGCGTCACCGATGAGTTCTGGACACCGGGGCAAGACCCCGCCGACTGGCATGAAGTGATGGTGCAGATCAGCGGCCCGCTGGTGATGGATTGGCAGGCGTTGTTCGACCGTCAATGGCATGCCAACGCGGCCCGCCGTGAGTGGAAACCTGCCACCCATTTTGGTTTGCCACGGTTGCCCAAACTGCCGGCGACCGGGCCAGGTCTGGGCCGTGTTGCCTATGCCGACGCCCGCCAGCATCGCGACATCCTGCAATCGTTGATTCGCGCCCTGAACAGCAGCCAGACCCGTATCTGGCTGGCCACGCCGTACTTCCTGCCCACCTGGAGCGTGCGCCGGGCCCTGCGCCGTGCGGCCGGGCGCGGGGTGGATGTGCGTTTGTTGCTCACCGGCCCGCGCACCGATCACCCGTCCGTGCGCTACGCCGGGCATCGCTATTACCCGCGCCTGCTGCGCTCGGGCGTGCAGATCTTTGAATACCAGCCGTGCTTCCTGCACCTGAAGATGGTGCTGGTGGACGATTGGGTCAGCGTGGGCTCGTGCAACTTCGATCACTGGAACCTGCGTTTTAACCTGGATGCCAACCTGGAAGCGCTGGACCCGGAATTGACGCTGGCCGTGGCGGGCAGTTTCGAGCGGGATTTCGAGCAGAGCCAGGCGGTGAGCCTGGAGGCGTGGAAGGCGCGACCGTTATGGCGGCGGGTGAAGCAGCGGGTGTGGGGGTGGATTGACCGGTTGGTGGTCAATTTGCTCGACCGACGCGGCTAAGAAGCACACCGCAAAACAAATGTGGGAGCGGGCTTCTGTGGGAGCCGGGCTTGCCCGCGATGCAGGCACCTCGGTGTGTCAGTCATACCGAGGTGATGCCATCGCAGGCAAGCCAGCTCCCACACAAGCCGGATTTACAGCCTTGGGTTACAGCAGTTCGAAGGTCTGCTGCTGCACATCCTGGGAATCCAGCCCGATCTGCACATTGAACTCGCCCGGTTCTGCCGCGTACTTGAGCTGGGTGTTGTAGAACTTCAAGTCGTCCTCGGTGATGGTGAAGTGCAACGTGCGTTCTTCACCGGCCTTGAGCATGACTTTCTGGAAGTTCTTCAGCTCCTTGATCGGGCGGATCATCGAGCCCGCCACGTCCTGGATGTACAACTGCACCACGGTTTCGCCATCCACCTTGCCGGTGTTCTTGACGGTGACGCTGGCGTCGAGCTTGCCGGTCTTGTTCAGGGTGGTGGACGACAGCGCCATGTCCGACAGGCTGAAGCGGGTGTAGCTCAGGCCATAACCGAACGGAAACAGCGGCCCGGTGATGTCATCGAAGTACTGCGAGGTGTAGTTGCCCGGCTTGCCAGGGGTGAACGGGCGGCCGATGGTCAGGTGGTTGTAGTAGGTCGGAATCTGCCCCACCGAACGTGGGAAGGTGATCGGCAGCTTGCCCGACGGGTTGTAGTCACCGAACAGCACGTCGGCGATGGCGTTGCCGCCTTCGGTGCCGGCGAACCAGGTTTCCAGGATCGCGTCGGCCTGTTGGTTTTCTTCCAGGATCGACAGCGGACGGCCGTTCATCAGCACCAGCACCAATGGCTTGCCGGTGGCCTTCAGGGCCTTGATCAGGTCGCGCTGGCTTTGCGGGATGTTCAGGTCGGTGCGGCTGGACGACTCGTGGGACATGCCACGGGACTCACCCACGGCTGCCACGACCACGTCGGCGTTTTTGGCAGCCTTGACTGCTTCGTCGATCAACGCTTGCGGCGAGCGAGGGTCATCCACCACTTCCGGGGTGTCGAAGTTGAGGAAGTTGAGGTAGTCGACCACGGCCTTGTCATTGGTGATGTTGGCACCGCGTGCATACACCAGCTTGCCTTTGCCTGCGAGGGCGTCGGTCATGCCTTTGAGCAGGGTCACCGATTGTGCCGGGCGGCCGGCAGCGGCCCAACTGCCCATGATGTCGATCGGGGCATCGGCCAGCGGGCCGACCAGCGCGACGGTCGCGGACTTCTTCAGCGGCAGGGCGTCGTTCTGGTTTTTCAGCAGCACCAGGCTGCGGCGCGCGATATCACGGGCATCGGCGCGGTGCAGTCGGTCTTCGGAATAGGTATCGGCCGGGTCATCCTCGGCCTTGCCGATGCGCAGGTACGGGTCCTTGAACAGGCCCATGTCGTACTTGGCAGCGAGCACCTCACGCACGGCGTTGTCGATGTCGCTCTGTTCGATTTCACCGGACTTGAGCAAGCCGGGCAGTTCCTTGCCGTACAGCGAGTCGTTCATGCTCATGTCGATGCCGGCCTTGATTGCCAGCTTCGCCGCTTCACGCCCGTCCTTGGCCACGCCGTGCTTGATCAGCTCGACGATTGCGCCATGGTCACTCACGGCCAGGCCCTTGAAGCCCCAGTCCTTGCGCAGCAGGTCATTCATCAGCCAGGTGTTGGCGGTGGCGGGCACGCCGTTGATCGAGTTCAACGCCACCATTACGCCGCCCGAGCCGGCCTTGATTGCCGCGTGGTACGGCGGCAGGTAGTCCTGGTACATCTTGACCGGGCTCATGTCGACCACGTTGTAGTCGCGACCGCCCTCCACCGCGCCGTACAGGGCGAAGTGCTTGACGCTGGCCATGATGCTGTCGGCGTTGGCCGGGCTGACACCCTGGAAGGCCTTGACCATCACTTCGGCAATGCGTGAAACGAGGTAGGTGTCTTCACCAAAACCCTCGGAGGTGCGGCCCCAGCGCGGGTCGCGGGAGATGTCGACCATCGGCGCAAAGGTGATGTCGAGGCTGTCGGCGGCGGCTTCCTGGGCGGCGATGCGCCCGGAGCGGCCGATGGCGTCCATGTCCCAGCTGGAGGCGAGTGCCAGGCTGATCGGGAAAATGGTGCGGTGGCCGTGGATCACGTCGTAGGCGAAGAACATCGGGATCTTCAACCGGCTGCGCATGGCCGCGTCCTGCATCGGACGGTTTTCCGGGCGGGTGATAGAGTTGAACGTGCCGCCGATGCGACCGGCGGCGATTTCCTTGCGGATCATCTCGCGGGGCATCTCGGGGCCGATGCTGATCAGGCGTAATTGGCCTATCTTTTCATCGAGGGTCATCTGCTTGAGCAGGTCGTTGACGAACGCGTCCTTGTCCTTTGGCGCGGCGGACCCTGTTTCGGCCCAGGCGGGGTGGCAGGCCAACGTGGCCACAAGGCCGAGCAAACACAGCTTCTTCATGAATATCCTTTCGTGGCGTACTGCGCAGCGACAAAAGGAACGCTGCTCGGCCAAAGTGTTTGGAACATATGTTGTTGTTCGAGTGTTATGTCAGACGAATGCAGCACACATCTGAACTCTGATTCGCGCAGGGCATCTTTTTAGCTGATTGGGTCGATGCATGCCAGTCGTGGTGGCGGATTATGCCCCAGGCGCACGATGTACAGGGTTATCAAATTTCACAGCAATGGTTGCGGAGAGACTTATGTCAGTTATTCAAGGATATCGCTGGGGCTTCAAGGCGGCGGCGATGCTGCTGATCGGTGCGGTGTTGAGCGGTTGCGGCATCAACAAGATCCCCACACTCGACGAACAGGCCAAGGCGGCCTGGGCCCAGGTGCAGAACCAGTACCAACGGCGTGCCGACCTGATTCCCAACCTGGTGGAAGTGGTGAAGGGCTACGCGGCCCATGAACAGGACACCCTCACGGCCGTGATCGAGGCGCGGGCCAAGGCCACGTCGATCCAAGTGGACGCCGGCACCCTGGACAACCCCGAGAAACTCAAGCAGTTCCAGCAAGCCCAGGATGGCCTGAGCGGTGCACTCAACCGGTTGATGGTGGTGTCCGAGCGTTATCCGGACCTCAAGGCCAACCAGAACTTCCTCGCCTTGCAATCGCAGCTTGAAGGCACCGAAAACCGGATCGCCGTGGCCCGTCGTGACTTTATCCAGGCGGTGCAGGCCTACAACACTGAAATCCGCACCTTCCCGGGCCGCCTGTGGCACAGCGTGATGTACAGCGACTTGCCGATCCGCGCCAACTTCGAAGCCACCAGCGCCGATGCTGATAAAGCGCCGCAAGTGAAGTTCTGATGGGCGCACGGGGCTGGTTGTTCGCTGCTTTGCTGCTGTGCGGTCAGGTGATGGCGGCTGACACCCCGGTGTCGGTCGAGGCCTTGATCGCCGAGCAGTTTGCCCAGCTGGACGGTCGCATCGTCGACCGCGCCGGCCTGCTCGACGCCGCCAGTACGGCGGCGCTCAAGCGCACGCTGGATAGCCACGAGCAGCAGACCGGCGAGCAGATTGTGGTGGTCACCCTGGACAGCCTGCACGGCAACACCCTGGAAGACTTCGGCTATCAGCTGGGGCGTCACTGGGGCGTGGGCGAAAAGGGCAAGAACAGCGGCGCGTTGTTGATCGTGGTGCCCAAGGCTCATCAGGTGCGGATCGAAGTGGGTTATGGCCTGGAAGATCGCCTGACTGATGCCCAGAGTTCAGTGATCATCAATCAGGTGATCATTCCCCCGTTCAAGCAGAGCCGCTTTGCCCAGGGGATCACGGCAGGCGTGAACGCCATGGTCCAGGTGCTGGGCGGCAAGCCGGTGCACGCCAAGGCCACACACAAAAACTGGGTGGGGTGGATCTTCGGGTTGGCCGGCCTGTTTGTGCTGGTGATCGGTTTTGTGGTGATCAAGTACGGACGCCGGACCACGCCCTTCGACGATGACGATGACGCCCCGCGCCCAGGCGACAGCGACAAGCGCTCCGATTCTGGCGGTGGCGGCGGCAGCTTCGGTGGCGCAGGGGCGACCGGCAATTGGTAGTCAGGCATTCACAGGCCAAGGGGGCATGATGCGAATGATACGAATGGGCCTGGCGCTGTTGCTGTTGCTCGGCGCCATGACGGCCCAGGCGGCGCTCACCTTTCCGGCGTTGACCGGGCGGGTGGTGGACGATGCCCAGATGATCGACCCGGCCACGCGCCAGCAACTGACCCAGCAGTTGCAGGCGCTGGAGCAGGCCTCGGGCGACCAGATCGTGGTGGTCACCGTGCCCAACCTGCAAGGTGTGCCCATTGAAGACTTCGGTTACCAGTTGGGCCGCCAGTGGGGCATCGGCCAGAAGGGCAAGGACAACGGCGCGCTGTTGATCGTCGCCCGGGATGAGCGCAAGTTGCGCATCGAAGTCGGCTATGGCCTTGAAGGCGTGCTGACGGATGCGCAGTCGTGGGTCATCATCAACCAAGTGATCGCGCCCAAGTTCAAGGCCGGCAACTACAGCCAGGGCATCAGCGACGGCGTGGTGGCGATGTTGCAGGTGGTGGGCGGTGACCCGTTGGCGGTGCCGGCGCATGTAGCCGACGCGAACTTTGCCAAGGATAATCCCGGGTTTTCCATCGGCCTGTTCATTCTGCTGATCGGCGTCTTGTGGTTGTGCCATCGCATGGGCCTGCCCGTGGGCGCCATGCTCCTGGCCATCCTCAGCAACAGCGGGCGTGGTGGCGGTGGTGGTGGGGGAGGCGGTGGCGGCTTCCGGGGCGGCGGCGGTGGTTTTGGCGGCGGCGGGGCTTCAGGCGGGTGGTAATGACAATAACTAAAAAAGAGCATCGACAACCATGGCTTTACTGACTGAACACGAGCAGCGCCAAGTCGCCGAGGCGATCGCCCGCGTCGAGAAAACCACCGACGCCGAACTGGTGACCGTGCTGGCGGCGCGTGCCGACGACTACGCCTACATTCCGTTGTTGTGGGCCAGCCTGATCGCCCTGGTGGTGCCGGGCGTGGTGCATTACCTGTCCGGCTACCTGACCATGTACACCTTGCTGCTGGCGCAATGGGCGACGTTCATCGTGTTGTGCCTGGTGTTCCGATTGCCCAAGGTCACCACGCGGTTGATCCCCCGTTCGGTTCGCCACTGGCGCGCGTCCAACCTGGCGCGGCGCCAGTTCCTGGAGCAGAACCTGCATCACACGCTGGGCAGCACCGGGGTGCTGATTTTCGTCAGCGAGGCCGAGCGGTACGTGGAGATTTTGGTGGATGACGGGATTTCCCAGCGCCTGGATGACAGCAGCTGGGAGGTGATCGTCAAGGCGTTTACCCAGCAGGTGAAGCAGGGGCAGACGCTGGCGGGGTTTATCGCGTGCATCGAGGCCTGTGGCGAGTTGCTCAAGGTGCATGTGCCGTTGACGCAGACGCGCAATGAGTTGCCTAACCGGTTAATCGTGTTGGAGTGACCCTGACACACTGATCTCTCTGTGGGAGCTGGCTTGCCTGCGATGCGGGCAACTCGGTCTGTCAGTTAAACCGAGGTGATGCCATCGCAGGCAAGCCAGCTCCCACACAAGCCCGCTCCAAGGTGTGCTAATCGACCGTTGATCAAATAACCCCGTGCCCTCGAGCCCCATCCCCCCTAAAATGCCCGGCATTCCCTGCCCGAGGCGTTTTTGTTCATGTCTGTCACTGTTCAACCGGATCATCACGCCCAGTTCATCGCACTGTTGAGCGACAGCCTTGCGCAGAATGCTTTCATCAAGCTGGTGCTGGCCAAGTACGTCGGTGCCGAAGCCGAATTGCAGCGGCTGATCATCAAGCAGGTGATGGTCAAGGAGCAGGCCTGCCTGTCGTTCGTGTACCGCTACAAGACCCGCGACATCACCAAGAACCTGCCCCTGGCCGACGGCGTGGCGGCGATTGCCGAGCTGTTGCCGGCCCAGTTCAAGAACGCGCACCTGTTGTCGCTGACCGATGAAGCCCAGCTGGAATACAGCAAGAAGAACAAAAGCTCACTGTTCAAAAGCAAGCCGCAGCAGTTGCGCGAGGCGCCGTCGGCAGAGCACAACCGTGAGAAGAACCGCTACCTCGACCTGAGCCGGCCGTTTCTCGCCGACCTGGGCGTGACCGACGCCAAGCAGGCGCTGATCCCGTCGATGTCGCGCAAGTGGAAGCAGATCAACAAGTTCATCGAAGTGTTCAGCCATGCGCTGACCTCGTCACCGTTGAAGCTGGACCAGCCGGTGCGCGTGGCCGATTTTGGTTCGGGCAAGGGTTACCTGACGTTTGCCATCCACGATTACCTGCGCAACACCCTCAAGGCCGAGGGCGAAGTCACCGGTGTGGAGTTGCGCGAAGACATGGTGACCCTGTGCAACACCGCTGCTGCGCGCCTGGAGCACCCGGGGCTGGTGTTCAAGTGTGGTGATGTGCGCAGCGTGGCGCCGAGCGAGCTGGACGTGATGATCGCGCTGCACGCCTGTGACATCGCCACCGACTACGCGATCCATACCGGCATCCGTTCCGGTGCGTCGATCATCATGTGCTCGCCGTGCTGCCACAAACAGATCCGCCTGCAGATCCAGAGCCCGGTGCTGCTCAAGCCAATGCTGCAATACGGTTTGCACCTGGGCCAGCAAGCCGAGATGGTTACCGACAGCCTGCGCGCGTTGTTTTTGGAAGCCTGTGGGTATGAGACCAAGGTGTTCGAGTTCATCTCGTTGGAACACACCAACAAGAACAAGATGATCCTGGCGGTGAAACGCGCGGAGCCTGTGGACAACGCGCAGTTGCTGGAGAAAATCCAGGAACTGAAGGTCTTCTACCACATCACCGAACACTGCCTGGAAACCCTGCTGCGCGCCGACGGTTTCTTAAGCTGAACACACCCCCTGTAGGAGCCGGCTTGCCGGCGATGGCGGTGGTTCAGTCAGCACCGCTATCGCAGGCAAGCCAGCTCCCACATTAGATTGTGTTCGGCCTTGGAATTGGCGCGGGTTGTACGGCGGTCTTGCGCCCCAACATCACCGTCACGATCACCCCACACGCAAACAGCCAGGTAATCGGCTCGATATGCTCACCAAAGAACAGCGCCGAAAACGCGATGGTGAAGAAAATCTGCAGCAGCTGGATCTGGCTGACCCGCGCAATGCCGCCCATGGCCAGCCCGGCGTACCAGGCGAAGAACCCCAGGAACTGCGAGAACAACGACACATAGCCGAACGCCCACCAGGCACGCATCGAGATTGCGCCTTGATGCTGAGCCGCCAGGTACCACACCGGGCCGATCAACACGGGTGTTGAGAGCACCAGCGCCCAGCAGATCACCTGCCAGCCGCCCATTTCCTTGGCCAACCGACCGCCTTCGGCATAACCCAGGCCACCCACGGCAATCGCGCCAAGCATCAGCAAGTCGCCGGCCTGGATACTGCCGGCACCGGTGATTAATGCATAACCGAGCACCAGGGCACTGCCCAGCGCGGCACAGGCCCAGAAGGCCTTGGATGGCCGCTCATGGGACAGCCAGGCGGCATACAGCGCCACGCACAGCGGTTGCAGACCGTTGACCAACGCGCCATGGGACGCCGGCAGGGTTTGCATGGCCCAGGCCGACAGCACCGGAAAGCCCAGGATCACACCGGCAATCACCAGGCACAGCCCGCGCACTTGGCGCCAGGTCGGCCAGCGTTCACGGCGCCACAGCAGCAACGCCGCCGCCGGGATCGCGGCGAACAGCGCACGGCCCAGGCCGTTGAGCAACGGGTGGATTTCCTGCACGACGATGCGCGTGAACGGCAAGGTCAGGCTGAAGATGATGACGCCCAGCAGGCCGAGGGCCATGCCGGTGTTTTCGCGCGAGCTCATGGTGAGGGGACCGGGATCAAAAGGGCTTCAAGGGAAACCCATCTAGCCACAACCCCCGGCAAATCAGGGCCTACAGCTGGGTGCGGATTTATCCGTACAGTTTCAAAAACTGCTGGGTGGGTGCAACGACAAAGATCCACTGTAGGAGCCGGCTTGCCGGCGATGCAGGCAACTCGGTTTTCAATTGGACTGAGGGGATGCCATCGCTGGCAAGCCAGCTCCTACAGGTGTGCGGGTTTAGAAGAAGCGCGTGACGCTGATCTTCGCATCGCGGCCCTTGGTGTAGGCGCGGTCGCCGCTCAAGGCCGGGCGGAAGTTGTTGTTGAACAGGTTGTCCACGGTGAAGTTCACCTCGGTGCCCTTGAGGTAGGCCTGCTGCGGTTTCCATTTGGCGAACAAACCCTGGGTGTTGTAGCGCTTGTTGCCGTACTGGTCGTAGAACAGGTCGCCGACGCTGCTGCCCGGGCCAGCGGAATAGCTGTCGCTGGGCAGGCGTTTGGTGGCGCCGATGAACTGGCCCATCCAGCCTACCTGCGCGTCCAGCGCCGGGATGTTGGTACCGAGCACCAGCACCCATTTGGTCGGCGGAATATCCCGCGCGGCCACATCCGGCCCCCATGGGTTGGTGTAGGCGCCTTCGTGATCGCCCTTGGCGTAGGCGAACGACGCCGAGCCGAACAGGTAGGTGGAGTTGTAGAACGTTTCCAGCTCAAAGCCCTTGATGGTCAGCCCGCCGATGTTGCGGTAGTTGGACATTGCGCCGGGTGGGCAGGCGCTGGAGATGGTGCCGCCGTTGATGGCCTGGTTCTGGCAGCCGACGCCGGTGGCCTTGAAGATTTCGTCCTCGACCTTGTTGTGGAAGAAGGTGGTGCGCACTTGCAGGTTGTCGTCCCGGGCGATCAGGTTGTCGAAGCTGCTGACGCTGCCCACGCTGATCGAGGTGATGCGTTCCGGGTCGAGGTCTACGCTGGTGGCGGTGCGACTGCCCAGGCCCTGCACTTCGTATTGCTCGTCGATCACGGGGGCGCGCCAGGTCTGGCTCCAGTTGGCGAACAGCCCCAGGTTCGGGTTGACCGTCCAGAACAACGCCAGGCGCGGCGACCAACCGGTGTAGGTGCGGTCGCTGTAGTCGTGGCCGACGGCCGGGTCCGGATTGTTGTAGTAAGGCGCATCGTTGCCTTCACCACGGTTGCGCACGTGGTCGTAGCGCAGGGATGGCGTGATGGTCACATCGCCGATAGTCACCGCGTCCTGGATAAAGAAGCTGTTGGTATCGACCTTGCCGTGGGGCATGAAGCCTGGCTGGAAGTGCCCATAGTTGTAGCGCGGGGTGTTGTAGGTGGCGCCGGGCATCCACATCTCGGTTTCGCGGATGTGCTTGCGGATCTGCCCGCCGACGGTGACGGCGTGTTGCAAGGGACCTGTGTCGAACAGGCTGACGTTACGGATATCGAGGTTCTTGTCGGTGTAGGACGTGTCCATCTTGCGCCCACCGGTAGCCAGCTGGAAAAACGCGGTGGCGTCGCGCTCGTCGGTCTGCTCGGTGTTGGACTGCGAATATTTGACGGTCAGGTCCACCAGCGGGTTGTCCACCGGGGTGAACTCATACTTGCCCGACCATGTGGTGTCGACGGTGTCGCGATGGGCCAGAAAACGCTTCAACGCCCCTTCGTAGCCGTAGCGGTCGATGTTGGCCTGGGTTGGCGGCGTCGGGTAGCTGGCGGCGGAGAATGGCGTCCAGCGGTTGCTGTGGGAGCGGGAATAGGAAAGGCCGACGCTGTGTTCCTCGCTGAGGTGAGCGTTGACCTTGAACAGCTTGCCGTCCACATCCTGGGCAGTGTTGGGCAGGCGCTTGGGGTTGATCGGGTACTGGTTGTTCTCGTTGGGCAGTTCAGCGGCCACCTTCATGTCGCCGCCGTCGCGTTGGGTCAGGTAGGCCAGTGCGTCAAAACGGCCGTCGTCGGTACGGCCATATACTGCGCCGCTGTAAACCTGTTCGTGGTCATTGCTGGAGTAACCGTATTTGAGCATGGCGCCACTGTTGCGGCCGTCCTTGAGCAAGTCGGGGGCGTCCTTGGTGGTCATGTTGACCGTGCCGCCAAACCCGCCATTGCCGGTGAAGGGCGAGTTGGGGCCTTTCTCCACTTCAATGCTCTTGATCAGCTCGGGCTCGATAAACACCGTGCCTTGCTGGTAGCGCTCGAAGCCGCTCTTGGTGGCGCCGTCGACGGTCAGCGGTACGTCTTCGGCATCGCCGAAACCGCGGATGTTGATGGTCTGGCCACCGGGTTTGAGCGAGCCGCCCTGGCTGACACCGGGCAGGGTCTGCAACAGGCTGGGAATGTTGTTGGACTGGTAGCGGTCGATGTCTTCCTGGGTCAGGGTCGAGCGGCCGACCGTACTGGAGTTCACTTCCGTGCCGGTGCCGATCACGCTGAGGGTGTCCAACTGGATCGCGCCGCTGTTGGTGGTTTTGCCTTCATCGGGGCGTACCACGTAGGTGGTGCCGACTTTGATCAAGGTGAACTCGCCGTTTTTCAGCAGGGTGCGGATCGCCACTTCCGGGGTGAAGTCACCGTTGAGTGCCGGCGCCTGCACGTTCTTGAGCAGGGTCTCATCGAACAGCAACTGGATTTTTGCCTGTTGCGCCACTTGGCTCAAGGATGTCGCCAGCGGCTGGGCGGGCAGTTGCAGCGTGAGCGACTCGGCCTGGGCGCTGAGGCTGAATGCCAGGCAGGTGGCGATGATCGACGGTCTAAGAAACAGGTGCGAAACGTGGCAAGGCGCGCGAAACATGAAATCCCCCGGAGTGGCCAAACGGCCAAAAAGGCGTGCGTATCAAACGCAGACGGGGGGAAGACGGGGCAGGCAAAAAAATCCACACATGCGAATGCAAAATATTCTCAAGTGTGGGTTTTTTGCGGGGTTATTTGCTCGGTTCGATTCGCACGATGCCATCCGCTGACGGCACGGTTTTCACTGGAAGCAGGGCCGGCAGGGCGTTGAGCAGGGCGTCTGGGTCATTCACGTCCAGGTTGCCCGACACCTTCAACTGCGCCACCGCACGGCTCACTTGCAACGGCGCCTGGGGGCGGTACAGGCTCAGTTCGTCGATCAGGCTGGCCAGCTCGCGATTGCGAAACGTGAGGTGCCCGCTGCGCCAGTCGGCGACTTCTTCGGCGTTCAGGCTTTGCTGCTGCAACGTGCCCTTGGCATAGCTGTAGGTGGCGCGCTGCTGGGCGCCGAGCAGGGCTACCGGGCTCTTGGGGGCCGGCTCGAAGGCCACCTGGCCGTGGGCCACGCTCACCACCAGTTGCTGCTGGCTGCGGCGCACATCGAAACCGGTGCCCACCACCCGCACATTCGCCTCGCCGGCCTGCACGTAGAGGGGTCGTTCCTTGTCGGCGGCCACCTCGATGTAGACCTGGCCTTTGTCGAGATGAATGATGCGTTGGTGCGCGGTGAAGTCGATTCGCACGCGGGTATTGGCATTCACATACAAGGTGCTGCCATCGGGCAGGTTCAAGGTGCGCATGCCTTTGGCATGGGCGGCTACCTGGCTGTGGTAGAGCGCACGTGGGGCGTCGATAGCGCTGGCCATCACGGCGCAGACCAGGGCAGCGGCCACCGCCAGGGCAGGGCGCCACACCGAGGGTTTGCGTTTGGGCAGCGCCACGGGTTTGTTCAGTTGCTGCAACTGGGCGAGGTCGGCCCACAGTTGTTCGAATTCGGCGTAGGCGCGGGCATGGGCAGGCTCCGCTTGCCAGGCGGCAAAGGCTTTGCGGTCGGCACGCCCCGCCTCGTTGCGGTTGCGGGCAAACCAGCTGGCGGCTTGGGCATCGATGGAGTCGCTCTGCTCGATGTCCAGGGCGTCGATGTCGCTCAGGCGGTTCATTCTGGCTGCTCCGTGCCGGGTTCGTTGTGAAGGCGTCGCTTGCAGTGCAGCAGGGCAAAGGCGATGTGCTTTTCCACCATGCTGGTCGAAATGCCCATGCGCTCGGCGATCTGCGCCTGGCTCAAGCCTTCGAAGCGGTGCAGCATAAGGGCTTCTCGCCTTCGGGGCGAGAGTTCGGCGAGGACTTCTTTCAACTGTTCCAGGCGTTGCAAGCGCTGCGCGGCGGCCATGGGATCGTTTTGCTCATCGGTGACCGGCTCGGCGTCCATGTCGGCCGGATCTGAGTGGACGGTCTGCCGTACCTTCTGCTTGCGCCAGTGATCACGCAGCAGGTTGCGCGCCATCTGGAACAGAAACGCCCGTGGCTGCTCGACCTTGGCCCGGTCGCGGTAGTCCAGCCATTGGGTGAAGACATCCTGGGTCATGTCCGCGGCGTCGCTGGCGTTGTCCGTGCGTTTGCGCAGGAAATACAGGATATCTGTATAGAACCCGCGAAAGGCATCGGCCGACAACGGGTCGGGCTTGGGACGAGACATGGAGACCCTTCTTGAGGAAGCACGACGTAGAAAAGTCGTGAATGGTATCGAGAACCATTGTCATTTGTCTCTATGAATCGGATGTCCCCTTCCAAAATTGTGCACGGGTTCCCTGTAGGGGCCGGCTTGCCGGCGATGCAAACACCTCGGTGTAATCGTTAACCGAGGTGATGCCATCGCCGGCAAGCCAGCGCCTACAAGGGTTAGCGCAGCAATGTTTTCAGCTGTTCGATCGCCGCTTCACCCAGCGGGAAAACCGGCAATCGAGGATCACCCGCTTCCAGCCCGGTCAACCGCAACCCCGCCTTGATCGTCGCCGGCAACCCACCTTTGAGGATGAACTCCAGCAACGGCAACTGGCGATAAAACAGCTCTCGCGCCTTGACCAGGTCATTGGCCAATACCGCCTCATACAAATCCAGATTGAGCTGCGGGATCAGGTTCGGCGCCGCCGTGCACCAGCCCTTTGCACCTGCCGCGAAGGCTTCCAGTGCCAGCGGGTTGCAGCCGTTGTAGAACGGCACCTCCGTCTGGCGATGCAGCTGATGCATGCGCTGAACATCCCCGGTGCTTTCCTTGACCATGGTCACGTTGGCCACCTGCTTGATGATGCGCAGGATCAGCGCCACCGACATGTCCGTACCACTGGTGGCCGGGTTGTTGTAGAGCATGATTGGCACGCCGATGCTGTCGCCAATGGCGGCGTAGTGGGCGAGGATTTCCGCTTCACTGAGCTTCCAGTACGACGCCGGCAACACCATCACCACGTCGGCGCCGTTGGCTTCGGCGTAACGGGCGCGGCGCACGGCCTTGGCGGTGGTCAGGTCGGACACGCTGACGATGGTCGGCACGCGCCGGGCAATCTTTGCCAGGCTGTAGGCGCTCACTTCGTCCCACTCGGCGTCGCTCAAGTAGGCGCCTTCGCCGGTGCTCCCCAGGGGCGCGATGGCGTGCACGCCGCTGTCGATCAAGCGGTCGATGGAGCGGCCCAGGGCGTCAAGGTCGATGCGCTGGCCGTCGGCGCTGAACGGGGTGATGGTGTAGCCGATGATGCCGTGAATCGTTGGGCTGGACATAAACAGTCTCCGGTCAAAAAGGGGCAATCAGTTCAGGCAATCGGCGTGCTGGCGCAGGTTCTGCCGGGCGTAGTAATTGAACGCGGCGCCAAAGCGTTTGGGCTTGGAGATCCAGTCATGGGCCTCGCGCCCGAGTTCCGGCAGGATCGGCTTGATCGTACCCGCGGCCATCGCCAGCAACTGCAACCTGGCTGCGCGTTCGATCAACTGCGCGATCACGCAGGCCTCCTCGATGCTCGCCCCGGTGGACAACTGGCCGTGGTGCGAAAGCAGAATCGCGCGTTTGTCCCCCAGTGCCGCCGTGATGATTTCCCCCTCTTCATTGCCCACCGGCACGCCGGGCCAGGCTTCCAGGAACGCGCAATCCTCGTACAGCGGGCAGAGGTCCATGTGGGACACCTGCAGCGGCACTTCCAGCATCGACAGCGCCGCGATATGGGTAGGGTGGGTGTGGATGATGCAATTCACATCCGGCCGCCCACGGTACACCCAGGTGTGAAAACGGTTGGCCGGGTTGGGAATGCCATGGCCTTCCAGCACTTCCAGGTCTTCGTTGACCAGCAACAGATTGCTCGCCGTGATCTCATCAAAGCCCAGGCCCAGTTGCTGGGTGTAATAGGTGCCAGGCTGTGGCCCGCGTGCAGTGATCTGCCCGGCCAGGCCGGAATCGTGACCGTGCTCAAACAGGATGCGACACGTGAGCGCCAGCTTTTGCCGGTCGGTCCACGTATTATCCGCCAGGGTGTTTTGCATCTGGATCAGCGCTTGCTTGACCAGTTGGTCTTTGGGGAGTGCTAATGTCTTGGCCATATCGGGTGCCCTCGGTGGCTGCAAATGACACTAACGATGCTATATGACACTTTGTGTCATTGGCAAGCATGGCTCTTGCCTTTCTGCAGGGATTAACCGCAGCACATGTCTATCCGTTTGAAACTATTGAGAAAAAAACTTGGCGTGACCCTGGAAGCCCTGGCTGAAAAATCCGGGATGACCAAGAGCTACCTGTCCAAGGTCGAACGCGGGCTCAATACGCCGTCGATTGCCGCCGCGCTGAAGCTGGCCAAGGCCTTGAACGTGAAGGTGGAGGAGCTGTTCAGCGAAGACAGTGTCAGCCTCGACAGCTACAGCCTGGTGCGCAGCCACGAGCGCCCCGACACCTCGCCGGGTTACGCGGTGCTCGCCCATCAGGTCAGCGAGCGCAGCCTGCTGCCGTTCATCATCTACCCGCCAGCGGAGTTCACCGACAAGACCTTCAAGGAGCACGTAGGGGAAGAGTTTCTGTTCGTGCATGAAGGCCGGGTGGAGGTGGACTTCATGAACGAACGGGTGATTCTGGAGCGCGGTGATGCGCTGCATTTTAATGCGCAGAAGCCTCATCGCCTGCGTTCGGTGGGCGATGTTCAGGCGCAGCTGCTAGTCGTAGTCCACAGCTCGGAAGACTGACTACGCCAATGACCTGAAATGCAATCCACTGTGGGAGCTGGCTTGCCTGCGATAGCGGTGGGCCAGCTTGCACATGGTTAACTGACAGATCGCTATCGCAGGCAAGCCAGCTCCCACAGTTGAGCGAAATCGCCCGTGAGATCAGCGTTCGACAGGGACGGACAGTGCAGGGTTGCCCAGCGCATGGGTGCGTGCTGCAAAGAACCTCAGTTCCACCCCCGTACCCTCGAACAACGCCGAATACCGCCGCTTCTGCTGACGAATAAACCCGTCACTGCGCCCCGACACCGAGATCGCCAAGGTCGACACATTCGCCTGGCGAATCGCGTCCACCAGGTGCTGGTCCTGCGCGCCCAGCTCATGGCCAAAGATGCACAGCGCCCCCTCATGAGTCAGCAACTGCTCATAACAGAACGACAGGTAATCCGAACTGCGGATGGTCTTGAGCTTCTCTTCAACCTTGCCCTCGCTGACAAACAGCGGCACATCGTCCAGGGTCTTGATCGTGTTGTTGATGGCAAAACTGCTGAGCAGGGTGCTGTCGGTGGACGGCAATTTGCGTGCGGTGCCGTCGAGGTTGCGCACCAGGTGCAGGCCACCGTGCAGGTAGAGGATGCGCGTCGCTTCGGTGCGGGTGTTGCGCAGGTCGAAGCTGGCGTCGGCGCTGCTAAACAAGTCGTCAATGCCGGGGGTGTGCAGGATTGCCCAGTAGTTGAGCAAATCGTAGTTGCTGGTGAATACCGTAGCGTAGCGCGCCAGTTCAGCGTTGATCGTCGCCAATGTCGACGGCTGCACCAGGCGCCAGGGAATGTGCACGCTGTGGATGGTGTTGATCAGCGCTTCCTTGATCGCGTAGTAGCGATTACGCGGCGCCGCCGAGCTGACGGCCAGGGCCTTGTTGACCCGGCTGGTGGTTTTCAACGCCCCCAAGGCCTGCTCGAAGCTGCGGGTTTGCAGGGCGTCGAACACGCTGAGTTCGGACTGGCTCAGGGGTTTTTCTTCGACGGTGCGCGCGTTTTCGAACAGCGAGTCGTAGGCAAAGTCTTCCCAAATCGTACGGCTGGCACCGTTGCCGATCAAAATCGCGCTGAAGTCGACGGCGCTGCGCAGCGCATTCCAGTCTTCTAGGTGGGCGTCACTATCCTGGAAATCCTTCATTGCGGCAGGTCTACTCGAAATCGGCTGGGCGGTGACTTTATCACGAGCCGGCGTTGATCCTGATCAAGATACGCCGCGCGGTAGAGGTGGATTCTGTTGGCATAACGCCTCTGAGGATTGACCATGAGCAGCACCTTCTTCATCCCCGCCGTGAACATCATGGGCATCGACTGCCTCGACGAAGCCATGACCGCCATCCGCAACTATGGTTTTCGCAAGGCGCTGATCGTCACCGACGCCGGCCTGGCCAAGGCCGGCGTGGCGGCCATGATCGCCGAGAAACTGGCCATGCAGGACATCGACTCGGTGATCTACGACGGCGCCAAACCCAACCCCACGGTTGAGAACGTCGAGAACGGCCTGGCGCTGTTGCAGCAAAGCGCCTGTGATTTCGTGGTGTCCCTGGGCGGCGGTTCGCCCCATGACTGCGCCAAGGGTATCGCCCTGTGTGCCACCAACGGCGGGCACATCGGCGACTACGAGGGCGTCGATCAATCGAGTAAGCCGCAACTGCCGCTGGTGGCCATCAACACCACGGCCGGCACCGCCAGCGAGATGACCCGCTTCTGCATCATCACCGACCAGACCCGCCACGTGAAAATGGCCATTGTCGACCGCAACGTCACGCCGCTGCTGTCGGTCAACGACCCGGCGCTGATGGTCGGCATGCCCAAAGGCCTCACCGCCGCCACCGGCATGGACGCCCTGACCCACGCCATCGAAGCCTACGTGTCCACCGCCGCCACGCCGATCACCGATGCTTGTGCGATCAAGGCCATCGAACTGATCAGCGCCAACCTGCGCCTGGCGGTCCGCGACGGCAGCGACAAGGCCGCGCGGGAAAACATGGCCTACGCGCAATTCCTCGCCGGCATGGCCTTCAACAACGCATCTCTGGGTTTCGTGCACGCCATGGCCCACCAACTGGGCGGCCTGTATGACCTGCCCCACGGTGTGTGCAACGCCGTGTTGCTGCCCCATGTGCAGAGCTTCAATGCCAGCGTCAGCGCCAAACGCCTGAGCGACGTGGCGCGCGCATTGGGCGCCGACATCAAGGGCCGCACCCCGGAAGAGGGCGCCCAGGCCGCCATCGTCGCGATTCGCACGTTGTCCCACGACGTCGAGATCCCGGCCGGCCTGCGGGAGTTGGGGGCTAAATTGCAGGACATTCCGCTGCTGGCCACTAACGCATTGAAGGACGCATGCGGGCTGACCAACCCACGGCGCGCGGATCAGCGTCAGATCGAGGAGATCTTTCGCAGCGCGTTCTGATCGGACCTGCATCGGGCGGCGCACGCGAATGCGCCGCCCGCCAGCGCCATGCACATCAGCGCCAACGGCCAGGCCTGCACGGTTACCAGCAGGCTTGCCAGGCCACCAATCAGCGCGGCCATCATTTGATGCATAAAACCACTGAGTGCCATCGCATAAGAGCCACCTACCGGCGACTCATCGTTGGCCAGTGACAAACTGATCGGGTAACTCATCGACTGGCCCAGCACGGCGAGGCAATACGGCAGCCATAGCAATACTGCGAGCCCGCTGGCAAACACACTGCCCAGCAGCATCACCGCGGTGCCCAGAAACACCAGCGTCACACCCCAGTTCATCATCGTCGACCGCCCAGTGCGGGCAACGAAACGATTGACCATCAACGCCCCCGCCAAATACGCCCCGCTGATCGGCCACCCCAGCCAGCCATATTGCGCCGCACTCCATTCGAAATGCCCCTGCAAGATCAGCGGCGCGCAGGTGTTAAACGCAATGATCACCCCATAACCCAGCCCACCGGCCAACGCCGCGTGCAGAAAGGGCGGATGTTGCACAATCTTGGTATAGATGCGCCACGTAGACTCTGGCGAGTCAGCCTTCACCAAGGTCGGGAACGTGACCCGCTGCAACACCACCATCAACGCCAAAGCCCCGGTCGTCAACGCATAAAAGATCGCTTTCCAGCCAAACGCCAGCTGCAATATCGATCCCATGAACTGGCCGATACCCAGCGCGATCACAAACGTCATCCCCAGCCACGACAAACCCTTGGCCAGCAAGGCGCCGCTGAAACTGTCCCGCACCAGGACGCGCGCCATCACTGAAACGCCCCCGGCGCCCAGGCCTTGGATCAGCCGTAAACACAGAAAGGACTCAATGTTGAATGCCGATGGAATCGCCACACTCGCCAACGCATACAGCGCCAGTGCGGCGAGCAGTACGGGCTTCCTGCCAAACCGTTCACCCAGGCTTCCCCATAACAGCATTGGCAATGCCATGCCCGCCAAATAGATCGCGAGTGCGAGCGCCACCTGATCCTCTGCAGCGGGCAGAGAATGGGCGATGGCCGGGACTGCGGGCAAGTAGCTACTGATGCCCACTTGGCCGAGGAAGGCGGCGCAGCAGGCGAGGGTGAGGATCGCGGTTTTTTTCAACGAAAGTCATCCATCACTGAAAATGTTGAGTGGATAAAATTAAACCAGACTATCGGATAATCCATAGAGCACGTAATTTTTCTGAGTGCGTGAAAGCCTCAGGCTAGTTTGTGATTTTGTTTTCCTCTATCAGACTCAATAGTTTTGAGCAAAATGAATATATCGTCTCGTATTCCATGTCTGCTCGGAGCGTTATTCGAATGGCAGCTTTGTTTTTTGGAACCACAGGGAAAAATACGGCCGAAGTGAAAAAGCCGCTGTCTGCGAGTTGTATGGCAAGCGCGTTCGCTTTTTCAGCCGTTCCGCAGGTCACTAAGCGAACTGCGGTGTTGGTGTTGTGTTGCTCCGTGTGTATGAGGCTGTCAAATAACCGGATGTTGGCGAGGAGCTTTTCTTGGAGTGCGGGTAGTTCTGCCGATCGATGGATTTTTATTGACGCTAAGCCAGCGCCGATAGCTGCTGAATTTAGGCTTTGGGACCAGTTGCTGGGGCCGCCGTATCGATACATTAAGTTCTTTTGTTTTTCATTTCCGAACATTATCAAACCACCGCTTGCGCCAAATGCTTTTCCGAGAGAGGCTACGATTAATGTTCGATCATCTAGCTCTTTCAGTTGTGGTCGTATAAACCCGCTTCCTTGCTCGCCGAATGCCGATAGCGCGTGTGAGTCGTCGAGGTAAAGAAATAACCCATAGCGAGACTTGAGATGGAGCAGCCCATCAATATCTGCCTTACCGCCCATGCTGTAGAGGCCGTCCGCAATGTACGCGACATTTTTGCGCTTTTTACAAATTTCTTCAATGAAGGAGATGTCGTTGTGAGGAGCTGTTACTACCTCAGATTCATCTGCGCAAGAAGCTTTGATATGGTTCATTGAGTAGTGAGAGTGTTTGTCGAATATCATAATAGGTGGGCAGTCATTGGTCAGCGCTCCACTGGCAAGTAGAGGCAGTAATCCTGAACTAGCAGCGCTGCAGGATAAAGTGCTCAGGCAGGTCGATTTGAAAAGACTCGATAGTTCGACTTCATACTGTTCAAGCATTTGAAGCTTGCATCGATTTTTTGAATTGGCAATGCGAAGTGTCTTTGCTGTTATTAATCCGTTTATGGCACCTTCCAATATGTCTTGGTGGTAATCAAGGCCAAGGTATGAAGTGGTGCAGAAGTGATGGAGCTCACGTCCAAATTGATCTGTAAGATAGTTGCATTTTTTTACGACGACATTTAGTTCGCTAATTCGACCTGTTTTAGCCGAATGCCAATCATTGTCAGAGATGTCGATTATTTTCTTGTAGTTGGAGAATTTATTAAGTTGCCCTGTGTTTTCCATTTTTTATTCGTCCTTGGGGATGGGTGGAAAACAGTAGCGGGATTTTTTTATTGAATAAGTCAGGCGTTTCCTATGCAAACTACTCTGGATGATGGTTTCGGCGTGAGTAGGTTCCTACATTTCTGATGGCTAATGGGTGTCGTTTTGATATTGTTTGATGGTGTTTAGGCAAAGACGCACCTGACTGCGGTGTTGTGGATAAATAGTGCAAGCGTCACGCTATTTACTGAGGTCGAAGTGCACCAGATTGAGTAAGGTGTCAACTGAATGGCCGAATGTGATGATGGCCTTCAAAGATCTGACTGTTGGGTAGTCAAAACTGGCTGGATGAAGGAAGTACTTGATGAGAGTTCTATTATTCGGCGCCACCGGCATGGTCGGACAAGGCGTGCTGCGTGAGTGCCTGTTGGCCGCCGACGTCCAGGAAGTCGTCGCCGTCGGCCGCACGCCGTTGACCCAGGAGCACGGCAAGCTGCATCAGGTGTTGCACAGCGACATGCTAGATTTTCAGCCACTGGAAAACCTGCTGCAAGGCTTCGACGCCTGCTTCTTCTGCCTCGGCGTTTCTTCGGCCGGGATGAACGAGATCAAGTACACCCACCTCACCTATGACCTCACGTTGGTCGCGGCCAGCACCCTGGCGCGGCTCAATCCGCAGATGACGTTTATCTACGTGTCCGGCGCTGGCACCGACAGTTCCGAAGCCGGCAAGTCGATGTGGGCGCGGGTCAAGGGCAAGACCGAGAACGCCTTGCTGCGCCTGCCGTTCAAGGCGGTGTACCTGTTCCGGCCGGGGGTGATCCAGCCGTTGCATGGCGTGCGTTCGAAGACGCCGTTGTACCAGTCGTTCTATAACGTGCTCGGGCCGTTGCTGTCGTTCTTTCGCCGGATCAAACCGGATTGGGTCGTGAGCACCGAGACCGTCGGCCGGGCGATGTTGCAGGCGGCGAGCGTGGGGGCGCCGCAGCCGGTGGTGGAGCAGGCCGGGATCAATCGCTTGGCTGACGAGCGTCACTGATGTTGCACAAGAGCCTGGTACGCCGTCTTGATTTGATCACGCTGCAATTGTTCGTCGCGGTGTATGAAGAAGGCACGCTGACCCGTGCCGCCAACCGCGAAGCCATTGCTGTGTCGGCGGCCAGCAAGCGCTTGATGGAGCTGGAGCAAGTGCTCGGCGTGAGCCTGTTCGTGCGCCGTGCCAAGGGCATGGACCTGACCGCCGCCGGGGAAACCCTGTTGCACCACGCCCGGCAGATGTTGTTCAACGTCGAAAAAATGGGCCTGGAACTGGGTGAGCACAGCCACGGCGTACGCGGGTATGTGCGGATGCTGGCCAACCTGTCGGCGATCATTCAGTTTCTGCCCGAAGACCTGCGGGACTTTTCCCAACTGCACCCCGAAGTGAAAACCGATCTGGAAGAGCGCCCCAGCAACGGCGTGGTGCAAGGCGTGCTCGATGGTGTGGCCGACCTGGGCATCTGCTCCAGTGACACCGACACCAAAGGCTTGCCCGGCGTGACCTACCGTCTCGACAAACTGGTGGTGCTGATGCCCGCCGATCATCCGCTGGCCACGCGCGACAGCCTGGCGTTCGACGAGACTCTGGACAGCGATTACGTCGGCTTGCACGCCGCCAGTTCGATCAACATGCGCACCCACGCGGCCGCGCGCGAGGCGGGCAAGATGCTGCGCCTGCGCATTCATGTGCCGGGCTTTGATGCGATGTGCCGGATGGTCCAGGCGAACATGGGCATTGGCATCCTGCCGCACAAGGCCTATGAATTGTTCGGGCGGGCGCTGGGCCTGCACGCGGTGCCGTTGACGGATGCCTGGTCGGATCGCAGCCTGATCCTGGTGGTGCGCGATGAGGCGCAACTGTCGCCGGTGAGCCGCCTGCTCTACGACTACCTGCGCAAGGCGCTGGTGTAACTGAAACCCTGTCGGCCTCATCGCGGGTAAGCCCGGCTCCCACAGGGGAATGCGGTCATCTGTAGGAGCCCGGCTTGCCGGCGATGGCGGCCTCGAAACCGGCGCAAACCTTGAGACAGCCATCGCCGGCAAGCCGGCTCCTACAGATAATTCCCTAATCGTTCGTGTTTGGCGAACGCTCGTTGCCAACTGACGGTTGGATTTCTCCTGGCGCTGCCCTCTAGTCTTGGCCCCACATTCCAAGAACAAGAGGTACACCCCATGACGGCTCCCCTGAGCGGTATCAAGGTGATCGAGATCGGCACCCTGATTGCCGCGCCGTTCGCCGCCCGGCTGATGGCCGAGTTTGGCGCCGAGGTGATCAAGATCGAAGCCATGGGCCAGGGCGACCCGCTTCGCAAATGGCGAAAGCTGCACGAAGGCACATCGCTGTGGTGGTACCTGCAATCGCGCAACAAGAAGTCCTTGGCCCTGGACCTCAAGTCCCCGGAAGGCCTGGACCTGATCAAGCAACTGCTTGGCGACGCCGATGTACTGATTGAAAACCTGCGCCCCGGTGGCCTGGAAAAGCTCGGCCTGGGCTGGGATGTGCTGCAGGCCATCAACCCCAAGCTGACCCTGGTGCGCATCTCTGGCTACGGCCAGACCGGCCCTTACCGCGATCGTCCTGGCTTCGGCGCCATCGGCGAGGCCATGGGCGGCATTCGCTACACCACCGGCAACCCGGATTCACCGCCTGCGCGGGTCGGGGTGAGCCTGGGCGATTCCCTGGCGTCATTGCACGGCGTGATCGGCGCGCTGATGTCGCTGCTGCGGGTCAAGACCGGGCAGGGCGACGGGCAGGTGGTCGATGTGTCCCTGGCCGAAAGCGTGTTCAACCTGATGGAAAGCCTGGTGCCCGAATACGACATGCTCGGCCATGTGCGTGAGCGCAGCGGCGGGGCGTTGCCCGGCATTGCGCCGTCCAACACCTACCTGACCGCCGACGGCGCCTATGTGGTGATCGCCGGCAACAGCGACCCGATCTACAAGCGCCTGATGGCCACCATCGGCCGCGCCGATCTGGCCGACGCGCCCGAGTTCGCCCACAACGATGGCCGCGCCGCCAAGAGCGGTCTGCTCGACGCGGCGATCACCCACTGGACCAGCAGCTTGCCCATCGACCAGGTGCTCAGCGCCCTGGAAGCTGCCGAAGTGCCGGCAGGGCGCATTTACTCCGTGGCCGATATCGTCAGCGACCCGCACTACCAGGCGCGCGATATGTTGCTCACTGCCGAGCTGCCGGGTGGTGTGTCGGTGAAAATGCCGGGCATCGTGCCCAAGCTGTCGGAAACTCCGGGCGGCGTGAACTGGCAGGGGCCGAGCCTGGGCCAGCACACCGACGATATCCTCGGCAGCCTGGGCCTGACCGGGGCCGATATCCAACGCCTGAAAACCGCGGGAGTGGTGCAATGATTACTGATTATTCCGACGCGCTGATCGTGCAGGAAGTGTCCCCGCGTGACGGCCTGCAGATCGAACCGACCTGGGTTGAAACCGCTGACAAGATCGCCCTGATCGACGGGCTGTCCCAGGCCGGGTTTTCGCGGATCGAAGCCGGCTCGTTCGTTTCGCCCAAGGCCATCCCGGCGCTGCGCGATGGCGAGCAGGTGTTCCAGGGCATCACGCGCACGCCGGGTGTGATCTACGTGGCGCTGATTCCCAACCTCAAGGGCGCTCAGCGCGCCATCGAGTCCCGCGCCGATGAACTGAACCTGGTGATGTCCGCCAGCCAGACCCACAACCTGGCGAACATGCGCATGCGTTGCGAGGCGTCGTTGGCGGCGTTTGGCGACATTGTCAGCTTTGCCGCCGAGCATCCGGTGAGCCTTAACGGCAGCATCGCCACCACCTTCGGTTGCCCGTTCGAAGGCAAGATTGATGAAGACCGCGTGCTGCACATTGTCGACGCTTACCTGGCGTTGGGAATACCGGGCATCAGCCTTGCTGACACCACCGGCATGGCCAACCCGCGTCAGGTAGAACGCTTGGTAAAACGTGTGCTGGAGCGTGTGCCCGCCAGTGACCTGACCCTGCATTTCCACAACACCCGCGGCCTGGGTTTGTGCAATGTGCTGGCCGCTTATGAAGCCGGTGCCCGCCGTTTTGATGCGGCCCTTGGCGGCCTGGGTGGCTGTCCGTTCGCGCCGGGGGCATCGGGCAATATCTGCACCGAAGACTTGGTGAACCTCTGCGACGAAGTCGGCATTCCCACCGGCATCGACCTGCCGCACCTGCTGGACATGTCTCGCCGCTTGCCGGCCCTGCTGGGCCATGAATTACCCGGCCAGGTGGCCAAGGCCGGGCGCAACTGCGACCTGCATCCGCCACCGGCGTACATCGCCACGTTGTAACGCCGCACCAGACAACAAAAACAATCGGGCGCCTGTGAGCAGCCCGCTGGAGAGAAACCATGAGCACTAATACGTTAGAGGCCGGCGCGCGCACGGCTGATGAGATTGACGCGGAAAAAGCCCTGGTCAGCAAGGTCGCCTGGCGCCTGATGCCACTGATCATGGTGTGCTACCTGTTCGCGTTTTTTGACCGGATCAACATCAGCTTCGCCAAGTTCCAGCTGCAGGCCGACCTGAGCCTGAGCGACACCGCCTACGGCCTGGGGGCCGGGTTGTTTGTGGTGGGCTATGTGATCTTCGAAGTGCCCAGCAACATGATGCTGTACAAGGTCGGCGCCCGGCGCTGGATTGCGCGGATCATGATGTCCTGGGGGCTGGCCACGGCGGCCATGGTGTTTGTCACTGCCGAGTGGCAGTTCTATGCGCTGCGTTTTCTGATCGGTGCCATGGAGGCGGGTTTCGCGCCGGGCGTGCTGTATTACCTGACGCTGTGGTTTCCCCAACACTTCCGTGGACGCATCACCTCGATGCTGTTCCTGGCCTCGGCCTTTGCCGGGCTGGTAGGCGCACCGTTTTCCGGCCTGGTGCTGGAGCACCTCGACGGCGTGCTGCAAATGCGTGGCTGGCACTGGTTGTTCCTGCTTGGCGGCTTGCCGTGCATCGGCCTGGGCTTGATGGTGTTGACCCTGCTCAAGGACCGCATCGAAGACGCCCATTGGCTGACAACGGCGGAGAAGGCCTTGCTGTCGAGCCGTATCGCCAAGCATGAGCCGAACTCGCACGGCGGTTCGCTGCTGTCGGCGATCCGTATTCCCGGTTTCCTGATGCTTGGTTTTATCTACTTCCTGATCCAGGTCGCGTCCTACGGTCTCAACTTCTGGGCACCGCAGTTGATCCGCAGCGCCGGCACCCAGAGCCCGGTGATGATTGGTTTGCTCACGGCCATTCCCTATGTATGTGGTGCGATCAGCATGGTGGTGATCGGGCGCTTGTCGGACGCTACCGGCGAGCGACGCAAGTTTGTCAGCGGCCTGGTGTTGCTCGGTGCCGTGGGCTTTTTCAGCGCCGGCATCTTTGCCGACCACACCACCTTCCTGATCATCGCCCTGGGCATGTTGGGAGCCGGCATCATCGCCTCGATCCCAACCTTCTGGACCTTGCCACCCAAGCTGCTGGCCGGTGCCGGAGCAGGTGCGGCGGGCGGCATCGCGGTGATCAATACGCTGGGGCAATTCGGCGGCATCGTCAGCCCGGTGATGGTGGGGCGCATCAAGGACCTGACCGGCAGTACCACACCAGCGCTGTACGTGATCGGTGTGTGTGCGCTGTTGGCGGCGGCCCTCTTGTTGTGGGGCTTGCCGCAAAAATTGCGCACCCTCGACAAGGGCTGATCAGCCCGCCGTTGCCAAGGCTCGGGCCGGTGTGGCGCTGAACTGAATCAACGCCACGCCGCCGATCAATAACAACGCCCCCAACACGCGGGGCGTTGTCAGTTGGCGCTCCACCAGGCCGAACAGGCCGAAGTGATCGAGCAGCAGCGAGGCGAGAATTTGCCCGGCCATGGCCAGCGCGATAAACCCTGAGGCGCCCAGCTTGGGCAGCAGCATCAATGCCAGGGAAATAAAGCACACGCCGAACGCACCACCGGCCCACATCCACAGCGGCGCTTTGCTGATAAAGGCCAGGCTCGGCAAGGGCAGGCGCAGTGCCAGGATCACCGGCAGCAGCACGATGATGCTCACCAGCAAGGAGGCCAGGGTGGCCCACAACGGGTGGCCAAGCCCGCGCCCGAGGTTGGCATTGATTGCGCTCTGAAACGGCACCACCGCGCCGGCGATCACTGCCAGCACCAGCAAACCCACCCAATGCAACGTCGTCATGTCGAATCTCCCAGAGGTTTTGCTGGACTCTAAGGTATTCGTCACGCACATTTAAATTCCAAGTTCTTATGGTGAGCATGCAGCTGATGAATGATCTGCGTCGCATCGACCTCAACCTGCTGGTGATCCTCGACGCGTTGCTGACTGAGCAACATGTCACCCGCGCGGCCGAGCGTTTACACCTGAGCCAGCCGGCCGTGAGCCATGCGCTGGCGCGCTTGAGGGACTTGCTGGGCGACCCGCTGCTGGTCCGCCAGGGCGGCAGCCTGGTGCCCACGGCCCGTGCCTTGGAGCTGGCAAACCCACTGGCCGAGGCGTTGGCGCAGGTGCAGGCGCTGCTGGCGCCGAACCGGTTTGATCCGGCGTCGGCCAAGCGCCGGTTTCGGGTGGCCATGTCGGACTACAGCGCGGCGATTTTCCTGCCTGGCCTAGTGCGTACCTTGCGCCGCGAAGCACCGGGTATCGACTTGCAGATTGTCCAGGCCAGCCGTGAAGGCATGGTCGATGGCGTGCTCAATGGCGACCTTGATTTGGCCGCCGGGGTGTTCCCCGACATGCCCGCCGAATTACGCACCACGCCCTTGTTCGAAGAGCACTACACCTGCCTGGTGGACCGCAGCAGCCTGCCGGAGGACGGCTCGCTGGAGTTGGCCACTTACCTGTCGCGGCCCCATGTACTGCTGGAAATGCGCGGCAGCGGCACGCCGGAAATCGAGCGCGCCCTGAGCGCCATTCGTGAGCGGCGACATGTGGCAATCAGCCTGCCGCATTGGGGGGTGGCGCCCCAGTTGATCCAGGGCACGGACCTGATCTTGACGGTGTCGTCCCGGGGCTTGCTCAGCATCGATCACCCGGCGCTGGTGAGCGTGCCGCCGCCGTTTCATATTCCTTCGTTTGCCGTTGAACTGGCGTGGCATGCGCGGCGGGGCGGGGATTCGGGGTTGCAATGGTTGATCGAGCAGGTGCAAGGCGTCTTGTCTTACACCCCCTAACTGTAGGAGCTGGCTTGCCAGCGATTGCGCCGGGTCAGCTTGCCCACGTATTGCCTGACAGTCCCCAATCGCCGGCAAGCCGGCTCCTACAGGAGGGCGGGGTTTTTTTCAGGATTGCGCTCCTCGGCAGAACGTGCAGAATCCCATCACCTTCCAACCGTTTGTTTGAGTCGCGCCCATGACCCCATCCTTGCTGCTCGCCGTCCTTGCTTCGGGTTTTATCTACGGTATTACACCCGGCCCGGGAGTACTGGCCGTATTCGGTATTGGCGCCGCTCGTGGCCGTCGTGCCGGTGCGGGTTTTCTGTGCGGGCACTTGCTGGGGGATGTGGTGTGGTGCAGTACGGCGCTGATCGCCATTGTTGGCGCGCGGGAAGTCGGCAGCAGTGCGTTTGATGTGCTGGGCGTACTCAGTGGCCTGTACCTGTTCTGGCTCGGCTGGCGCGCGATCCGCACCCAGCGTCGCAGCAGCGATGCGCCCCAGGGGGCGGCCCGCCATCCGTTCTGGCACGGCATTCTGTTTGGCCTGACCAACCCCAAGGCTTACCCGGTGGCAGTGGCAACCTTCACGGCATTGCTGTCCAGCCGCGCCGAATTGTTGACCTGGGCGATGCTGCCTTCGCTAATCTTCCTGAGCTTTGTCGGCGGTCTGCTGGCCTACGCCATCCTCATCGGCGTAGTCGGTGCCCAGCGCGTGCGCACGGTGTACCAGCGTCATGAAATCCTGATCACCAAGCTCTGCGGCGTGATGTTCATCGGTTTCGCCATCAATGCCCTGGCACACGCGTTGCCGGGCCTGTTTGGCAGTAAACCGGCCTGATAGACCGACGACCGTTCGTCGCACTGGCGAGTTTTTTCTAAACCTTTGCCGCCCTGAAAATTCGAATTCAGGGCGGGGCGTATTCTCCCCGCACTTATTTTTGCCCTGGAGGAACCCATCATGAGCCGCATGGCTATCCGGTTACGCACCGCCAGTTTCGCGATGCTGCTGGGCCTCGGCGCCAGCAATGCTTTCGCCCAGTCGCCTGCCGAATTCATCGAGCAGGCTTCGGCCAAAGGTATGGCCGATATCGAAACCAGTCGCATGGCCCACGCCAAAACCTCGTCCCAGGAAATCAAGGACTACACCATCGAGGTGATCAACGAACGCACCCTGGCCAACCAGCATTTGGCCGCGATCGCCAAGAAGCTCGACTTGCCTGTGGCGCCCCGGGAAAAGATCGTCGACAAGGCCGAGACTTTGATGCCTGAACTCAAGGACGGTGATTCCTTCGATGCCGCCTACACTGCCCAGCAGGTCAAGGAAAACGAAGACGCCATCGCTCTGTTCAAACAGGAAGGCGCGGCGTCGGATGTGCCCGAAATAAAAGCACTGGTGGATGAGACGCTGCCCAAGCTGGAAGAGCGTCTGCAAAAAGCCCGTGCCCTCGCGTCGACCTATGGCAAAGGTCATCAAGGCGACGGTTGATCACATCACCTGACAAAAAAACGGCGGTTAGAGTCCTCTCCAACCGCCGTTTTTTTACGCCTGGTTCAAATCGGTTTTGCTCGGCGCCGCATCATCGGCAGCCTGCCCGCAACTGCTGTTGAGGTTCACGGTGCCGGTGTTGCCGATGCTGCGGTATTCCTGGCGCAGTTTTTCCAGCTCCTTGCGGTCCAGGCCGTCCAGGCTCAACACGGCATTCTGTGCATCCTTGGAGACCCGCAGCAGCTCGTCGATCTTGATGTGCAGGATGTCGTTGTCGCGGTTCTGCGTGTTCTGGATCAGGAACACCATCAGGAAGGTGATGATGGTGGTCGAGGTGTTGATGATCAGCTGCCACGTGTCGTTGTAATGGAAATACGGCCCGCTCAGGCTCCACGCCAGAATCAACACCACCGCCGCGTAGAACGTGCGGGGGCTGCCTGCCCAGCGGGACAGGGATTGCGACACTGCGGAGAATTTCATGACCGTGATTCCTTGAACAAGGGGGTGATGAAAGTATGGACCGCAGGGTCGTTCTGAAATTTCTTTTTACATTTGGGTCGGAGGGTTTCTCAGAACGCCCAGCGCGCCTGGCCTGTACCTTCCAGCGCGAGTAGATATTGCTTGGCTTCCAGCCCTCCGGCAAAACCGGTGAGTTCGCCTGAAGCGCCGATGACCCGATGGCAGGGCGCGATGATCGAGATGGGGTTGCGCCCATTGGCCGCCCCGACCGCACGCACGGCCTTCGGGTTGCCGATCTGCCGGGCGATGTCGCTGTAGCTGCGGGTTTCGCCGAAGGGAATGGTCAACAACGCCTGCCAGACCTGCTTCTGAAAATCGGTGCCGGTGAAGTCCAGTTCGAGTTCGAAATGGTTGCGCGTGCCGGCAAAATACTCCTTCAACTGACGCTGGGTTTCCAGCAGCACCGGGCTGTCATTGGCTTCGTGCAAATCCCCCAGGCGCACGCGGTTGGGCCGGTCTTTTTCCCACAGGATGGCGTTGAGTTTGCCGTCGCGTGCCACCAGGGTGAGCTGGCCGACGGGGGAGGGCATGAGCGTGTAGTGGAATAGCATGGTCGGGCTCCTGGGTGAGGTGTCGTTGCAGTCTAGGGCGACGGGCACGTCGGCAAACTACGTTTCTTGCGGTTGAATTCGGCCCGGTCAGTTGGCCTGCTGGAGCACCTTGAGCGCAGCCGAAGCGAGGAAGCCCGAGCGGCTTTTTTCTTCGGGGTGGTGCAGTACATATTCATCAATGCGGTTGAGCAGATAACCCGGCAGCGTGATGTTGAGCTTCTGTGCCTTGCCCAGGTACTTGGTGACATCAATGTCTACGACAGCCCAAGTGCATCCCGCGTATTGCGGGTTGGCGGCATGCAAGGTGACTTTTTGCGCGGTGGGAATCGGTGCGCCATCTTCGGCAAGGATTTCGAAGTGCCCTTCGATTGCTTCGCGAGCCATGGCCATGGCGTCGTCCAGGTCGTCACCCGCCGAGTAGCAGCCAGGGATGTCCGGTACTTCCACGCCCCATGCGTGGTCGTCGTCGCCGGTTGAAATTGCGATGGGGTAAAGCATGTCTGTTGTCCTCCAGGGACGCTCAACTCAATAGCGCCTGTTTCAAAATACTCTTGGCGGTCTTGTCCAGCAGGTCCTTCTTTGGATGAGGGATCGTCACCAGCCCCGGTTTTGTCGGGTGCTTGAAGTGGTGATGACTGCCTCGTATGCGCACCAAATACCAGCCGTCTGCAACGATGTGACCTATCAAATATCGGCTATCCACAACACCTCCTTGTGGTGTGTGTTGGTGGTGACTATAACCACTGAAATTAATTTATCAACACTCTACCTACCGGCGGTCGATGGCCCGTATTTCGGTAGGGGGTCAATGCAGTGTATGAGCGCGCAGGAATGGCGCCGGAAAGAGGTATTGCGAGGTTTTTCGAAGGTATTAGCGGATGTGTAAGGCGTCGGTGATCACGTTGAGAAACGCATCGACTAACACACTTTTAGTCTTGGCAGGCGTCAGCACCAACAACTGCGCACACGCATCCACCTCCACCAACGGCCTGTATGTCACGCCCTTGTTCATCAAGCTCTGCGTACAGGCCGGCACCAGTGCCACGCCTTGCTCAGCCGCCACCAGCGCAATGATCGAGGTGATCTGCCGCCCGGTCGGCCCTGGGTGCAGGGGCTGGCCGTGATGGCGGTAAAGCTGTTCGATGGACTGGTTCAGCCCAGAGCCATAATCGGCAGGAAACAGGATCAAGGGATAGGCACTGAGTTGCGCCAGGCTGACTGCATCAAGATCGGCCAGCGGGCTGTCCTTGGACACTGCCGCTACCAGGCGTTCCTCACCCAGGGACAACGCCTGGACCTCGTCGCCCTGGGGCAGCAGGCGGCTCAAGCCAATGTCCAATCGGCCATCTGCGACCTGAGCACCCAGGCTGCCGGATGCGCACTCCACCAGGGTCAGTTGCACGTCCGGGAAGCGCTGGGCAAACGCCTGGATGGCGTGGCTGAACAGGTCCGACAAGGCGATCGAGCTGACATAGCCCAACGCCAACTGCCCGGCTGTGCCTGCCGCGAGCTTGCCGGCGATCACCTGCGCCAGCTCCACTTGCTCCAGCACACCGCGCGCGTAGGGCAGAAATGATCGGCCTTGCGCGGTGAGGGTCACCGTGCGGCTGGTGCGATCAAACAGTTTGAAACCCAGCTCGGTTTCCAGCGCGGAAATCTGTCGCGTCAGCGGCGGCTGGGCGAGGTGCAGGCGAAGGGCGGCGCGGCCGAAGTGCAATTCTTCGGCGACCGTCAGAAAGTACCGCAGCTTGCGTAGGTCGAGCATCCTGGCCCCAGGGTATTGATCGGTCCGAATTCGGTATTGGTTCAGCACCTGCCCGCCATTCTATAAAGACCTCACAAAATAAAACGAGGGGTTTCATGAAACTGCACCTGCATTGTGCCCGCCTGGCCCTGTTCCTCTGTGGCTGCGCGGCGTTTCTCAACCTCTATGCCACCCAGAGCATCCTCCAAGTGTTTGCCGCGCAGTTTGATATCGGCGCCAGGGCGGCGGGGTGGAGCATTACCGTCACCACCTTGGCCGTGGCGATCACCGCGCCCTTTGTCAGCTGCCTGACCGGCCGTTTCGAGCAGCGAACGGTGATCAGCGTGGCGGCGTTGCTGCTGGCGGTGCCAGCGCTGATGACCGCCAATGCCGACAGCTTTTCCGAAGTGCTGGTGTGGCGATTTGTCGAAGGCATGCTGATTCCGATGGTGTTTGCCACCAGCGTGGCTTACATCGGCGACCGCTGGCGCGGCGGCACTGTGACGGAGGTCACCAGCCTGTATGTGGCGGGCACCGTATTGGGTGGGTTTGCCGGGCGTTTCGTGACCGGCGTGATGACCGAATACGTGGGCTGGCGCGAGGCTTTTGAATTGCTGGCAGTGCTGAGCCTGATGGTGGGCGGGTTCATTCAGTTCCTGCTGCCGCCCAGTCGTTCTCGGCCTGTGCAGGTCAACGCGTCGGTTTCGAGTGTTTTTCGCAGGCCGCTGTTGGCTGCCTATGCCGTCGGTTTTTGCGTGCTGTTCTCCCAAGTTGCCGCCTTTACCTACGCAGGTCTGTACCTTGGCCTACCGCCGTTCAACCTGGGGCCTGCCGCATTGGGCACGCTTTACATGGTGTTCTTGCTGGCGCTGATCGTGATCCCCATCGCCGGCCGTCTCAGCAAGGCCCGGCCCCATGCTGAACTGCTGAGCATCGCCGCCGTGCTGGGCGTCGTCGGCTCAGCCCTGACCCTGGCGCCATCCTTGTGGTGCATCGTGTTGGGCCTGGCCCTCAGTTCGACCGGTGTGTTCCTGGCGCAGGCGGCGGCGAATGCCTTTACCACCGCCACTGCGCGCGACAACAAGGCCGGCGCGGTGGGCGTGTACCTGACCTGCTATTACCTGGGCGGCAGTTGCGGCGCCATCGTCCCGGCATTGATCTGGGAACGTTGGGGCTGGGCGGGCTGCGTGGTGCTGATAATCACCTTTCAACTGTTGACCCTGCTGATCGCCCTGACCGGCTGGAAGCCCCCCAAATCTGAACCGATCCCAACACCATGACCCTGACTGCCCGCGAAATAATCACCCGCCGTCGCCACCTGGTCGCCAGCTGCGGCGCCCATGCCGTGCACGATGGTCTCACCGATGTGATCTACGTGTTGTTGCCGATCTGGCAAGCGCAGTTCGCCTTGTCCTACGCTCAGATCGGGCTATTACGCGGCGCCTATTCCGGGATGATGGCGGTGTTCCAACTGATGGCAAGCCGAGCCGCCAGGCGCTGGGGCCGCGTACCGTTGCTGGTGGGCGGGACTGCGCTGGCCGGGGTTGCCTACTTGCTCGTTGGGCAAGCTACGGGACTGGTCATGCTGCTCCTGGCGTTGCTGTTGGGCGGCCTGGGCGCCAGTACCCAACATCCACTGGCTTCCTCGATGATCACCGATGCCTACGAAGACGGCGGGGGCGTGAAGCAGGCCTTGTCCCAGTACAACTTTTCCGGCGATATCGGCAAGACCTTGGTGCCCGGCCTGGTTGGCCTGCTGCTGACGGTGATCAGTTGGCGCGCCAGCGCCACGTTGCTGGGCGTGCTGGGGCTCGCATCGGCCGGGTTACTGTGGTGGTTGATTCCCCGTCAGCCGCGCATCGCCACAGCCCCGGTGGCCGCCAAGCTTCATGCCGGAGCCGGCTCTGTTACGGGCCTGCGGGCCTTGATCGTTCTGGGCACCCTCGACAGCGCAGTGCGCATGGGCTTCCTCACGTTCTTGCCGTTCCTGTTGCAAACCAAAGGCGCTGGCACCGCCGGCATCGGCCTGGCCCTGACCCTGCTGTTTATCGGCGGTGCGTTCGGCAAGTTGTTCTGTGGTTACCTGGGCGCGCGCATCGGCATGATGAGGACCGTGTGGCTGACGGAAACCAGCACGGCCGCGCTGATCGTTATGGCGGTGTACCTGCCGCTGGAGGGCTTGATGCTGATGCTGCCGCTGCTCGGCCTGGTGCTCAATGGCACGTCTTCGGTGCTGTACGGCGCCGTGCCCGACCTGGCCGGCGCGGGTAAGCGGGAGCAGGCGTTTGCGCTGTTCTACACCGGCACCATCGGCGGCGGAGCGCTGGCGCCGGTGGTGTTTGGTGGCGTGGGGGATGCGCTGGGCGTGCCGGTGGCGGTGATGGTGTTGGCGGGGGTGTTGTCGGTGACGTTGCCGTTGGCGTGGGTGGTGCAGCAGGGTTGCACCTCTCAAGAGGGTTGATGGGTGCAATGACCAGGCCGAGCCAATAGGTCAATGCCGAGTGAGTGAAGCACCTTGAGCACCGTTTCAAAGCGAGGTTTCGCGCCAGGGGCAAATGCCTTGTACAAACTCTCGCGGCCCACGCCCGCGTCTGTAGCGATTTTCGTCATTCCACGGGCCTTGGCCACGTATCCGATGGCTCGAAGAAACTCTTCGTTGTCGCCGTCTGCAAGCACCTGAGAGAGGTATTCGCTGATCGCTTCGTCACTGTCGAGCAGTGCAGCCATATCAAATGTCGTCAGTGTTTGAGTCATTATCACACCTCTTTTGCTAATTTCTTTGCTCGCCGGATATCGGCATCTTGTGAAGATTTATCGCCGCCTGCCAGCAATATGACGATCTCCCCGCCTCGCAAGGTGAAATACACGCGATAGCCCACACCCACGTCTATCCGCATTTCTGAAATACCGCCACCCATCGTCTTGATATCGCCCAGGTTACCCCGACTGGCTCTTTCGATACGCCGAGCAATGGCGATTTTTGCTCGCAGGTCGCGTATCGCTGAGTGCCAGTGCGTGAACGTTTGTGTTTGCTGGATCAAATAGTTCAAAGAGCCTCACAGGAATTCAATGTATCCATATGGATACGAGCTGGCAAGAGAAATGACTGTGTCGAAGGCGGGGGAGAATGATGCGAGGGGCGTGTCGGTTTCAAACGTTCTTCAGGGGTTTCCTATTGCCAAAAGTTGCAGTAGGAACGGGAGAGTTGGAGCGTTTTAAAGTCTTGCGCCAACACCTAGGAAGCGATCGCCGGCGCGGGCCCTATGACCGGCGAGTTTGTCGAAAACCTGCCCAACTAGCGTCGCTAACTGACTGCAGCGCATCTAAAGGGGCGACGTCAGCGAAAACGGAATGCGCATTGCACCGATGGGCCCTTCACGTGTACCGCACATTTCGTCGTGCACACAGTGCTGCACCAGCACACAGGGAAACGGCGGCACCCGTTTCAACAGGCCGCGCAAATGTGTGGTGGAGCCAATACGCAGTGGCTTGGCATCATCGTCCATCAGTGTCGCCTCGGCATGCTCCAGCCTGACACGCGCAATGTAGAAACCTCCCTCGAGAGACAGCAGTTCCAATTCGCGTATCTCACCGTTCACGGCCAGTTCGGTCAGCCTATGCAGATTCATGATTCACCTTCGCTGTGGGTCACTTATTGGCGACGAAAGAACAGCGTGACCTGGCCCCATTCGACGCCGAACTTGGTCATGCTGGAACGGTTGATCAAGGTGTCGTCGTCCATCAAATACATCCAGTCATCAAAGCTGACTTCGTAGACCGAGCCGTCCACTGGCAGGTTCAGCCGGTAGCGCCAACGCAGTGCGTTACCCGACACTTCACCCAGCGCCTCGCCGACCACATCACCGGCACGCCCTCGCCAGCGTCCCGGGCCATCCGGCGTCAGCGTCCACACCCGTTGCTGGCGCGTGCCATCGCTGTACAGGAAGCGTTCGTCAAGAATCAACGCGTTGCCTTCGCGGCGGCTGGCAATGGTGACCTCAAAGCGTTTGGCCACTTCCCCCGAGCGCTTCTGGAAAATCCCCCACGCCTTGACGGGCTTGCTGAAGAAACGCACCAGGTCCAATTGCGGCTGCTGGTCTGCGTAGTGCTCCACCCCTACGTTGCCGCAACTGCTCACACTCAATACCAACAACAATGAAACCAATAGACGTGTCATTGCCCGGCTCCGTGTTCACGCGCGGCGAAGCGCCAACGCCAATCTTGATACTTGTACAGAAATTTTGATTTGTACAGGTTTTGCATGGCGAATAGCCGATACATCAAATCGCGCCCATAAAAAAACCGGCCACCAAGGACCGGTTTTTTACGCATCCTCCGTCAAGATCAATCTGACAGAGGCGCACTATCTGAGTGGAGCGGGTAGAGGGAATCGAACCCTCGTCGGAAGCTTGGGAAGCTACTGTTCTACCATTAAACTATACCCGCTCAGAGCGGCTGACTTTGTACCAGATGTTTGCCTGGATTTGAAGTTTTTCTTCAAAAATGTGTGGGTTACAGGTGCAGAGGCTGACTTGTCTGCGATACCGGCACTTCTGTGTGTCAGTCACACTTCGGTGATGCTATCGCAGGCAAGCCAGCTCCCACATGAGCCCAGTTCCTGCATAACCAGGTAACTCTCCGATACTGCATTTCAGATTGCAAAGGCATGCTGCGTCTGGCCCTGGTGGTAGCGCAAGCGACTGACCGGGCGCTGTTGTTTCAGGAAACCAACGACTGCGTCCCGGCTGTCCCGGCACGCCGCCTTGTGCTCCATGTCCAGGAAATGCCCGGTGGCCTGGATGGTGCTGAAGCTGCTGTTGGTCACATGCTGGCCAAACAGCTTGGCGTCCTGGGCGCTGGTGTACTCGTCCCATTCACCGTTCAGGAACAGCACCGGGATGTCGATCTGCTTGGCCGCCCTGAGGTAGCACAGGCGATCGCTGTTGAGCACGTGGCTGATGTGAAAGTGCATCTGCCCATACTCATGCTCGGCCAGGCTGCTCACGTGCTTGTAGTTGAACCGCTTGAACAGCGACGGCAGGTGTTTGCCGATGGTGCTGTTGACCAGGTGCCCGACGCGGTCGCGGTCGAGGTTGCCGAGGTAGTCGACCCCACGCTCCAGGTAGTCGCGCATGGGCGCGTTGATCACTGGGGAGAACGAACTGATCACCGCCTTCTCGACACGACGCGGCCGGTGGGCGAGGGCGACCAGGGTGGCGGCGCCGCCCCAGGAAAATGACAGCACGTGTTCAGCGGCGAAGTGGTCGATGAGTTCCAGCAAAATCTGGCCTTCGACTTCCTTCGTCAGCATCTGCTCATGACGGTTATGGATCTTGGAGCGGCCAGCGTAGGGCTGGTCGTACAAAACCACATTGAACTGCGGGTACAGGCTTTTCACGGTTTGGGCGAAGGATGCCGTGGTGGCCATCGAGCCGTTGACCAGGATGATGGTCTTTTCAGCAGCGTCCGCGCGATAGAACTCCGTGTAAACCCGATACTGACCCTGTATATCCAACACAGCGATTTCTGGCCTCATGTCGTAAGACTCCTGGCAAGCGGGTAGGGCGCGCAGATCACTCTGCACGAGCTTTGTGACAGGTAGGCATACGCCTGGAAAAGGTGGGCCCATGTCGATCCGATGACGGCTGGCCGACGGGTGTTGTTATGGCGGGCTGTTTGCCTGAGAGGCCCGTAGATCAAGCGCGGGCGTGGCAAGGTGTCTCTTGGAGGTTATGGGTGACTCGCCAGTCATCATTTGGCTGACGGTTTGATTCAAGCAGCAGACCCGGGATGTCGCAAGTCACACAAATGGGTTTTTGCCATCACCGGCCGAACGGTCATCAGACCTGTCGGATTTCGTCGTCGGTCAGTGCCCGGTACTCGCCTGGCGCCAGGGCGGCGTCCAGTTCCAGCGGCCCCATGCGCTCACGGTGCAGGCCGATCACCTTGTTATCAAAGTGCCCGAACATGCGCTTCACCTGGTGATACCTGCCTTCGATAATGCTAAGCCGCGCTGTGGTCGGCCCCAGCACCTCCAGCTCGGCGGGCTGGGTGGTGAGGTCTTCGAAGGCGAAATACAGGCCTTTGACGAATGTCTCAGCGTACTCGGCGCCGATGGTCTGTTCGGTCTCGACGAGGTAGACCTTGGGCAGCTTGGTCTGGGGCTGGGTCAGGCGGCGCGACCATTGGCCGTCATTGGTGATGACCATCAGACCGGTGGTGTTGAAATCCAGACGACCGGCAATGTGCAGCTCATCCTTATCCGGCTCATCGAGCCAATCCAGCACCGTCGGGTGTTGCGGGTCCGACGTGGCGCTCACACAGCCCTGGGGTTTATGCAGCATGAAATACCGCGCTGGCTTACCCGCCTGCAGCACTTCATCGCCCACGCACACCCGGCTGAATGCCCGCACCTCATGGTGAGGATCGCTGACCACTGCGCCATCCACCGTCACCCGCCGTTCCACCAACAACAGACGCACTTGCTTGCGATTGAAACGCGGCAGATTGCTGAGGAACCGATCAACGCGCATTACGAGCGCTCGGCCCCACGTAACTGTGCGTCCACCTGGGCACAGCGCGGGCACAGGCACGCTTTATTGCGCAGTTCGTCGGGCAACGCTTCAAGCACCGCAGGGTCGATGGTGACGCTGTAGCACCAGCACGCCTGGTCGGCCGTGCGTGGGTCGGCCAGGGTGCAATCGTTGCGGGCGCCGCAGGCCGGGCAGAGGGTTGGCGTGGTCATGGGGGTATCGTGCAGGACGGTTCAGAGCCTGCACGATACAGCGCCGGTCAGTCCCGTTCCAGTACCACGACCCGTTGGCCGGCGCCGATGCCACTGCCCGGTTGCACCGGGATTTCCCGTACCACGCCGGCAAACGGCGCCAGCACCGGGATCTCCATTTTCATCGACTCCAGAATCACCAGCACATCCCCCGCCGACACGCGCTCACCTGTCACCACCTGAACCTGCCAGAGGTTGCCCGCGATAGGGCTGTCGATGCTGTGCTCGTTGGCCTGCAACGGTGTGTCCGCAGCCTGCGGTGCCGCCAGTTCCTCGCTGTCGAAATGCGCCTGGCCGCTGGCGATCCAGCGTTCGCGCTCGGCGTTGAACGCCTGCTGCTGTTGCGCGCGAAACGCGTCGATGCCCGAGGCTTCGCACGCCAAAAAGGCCTGGTAATCCGCCAGGTTCAACTGGCTCTGCTCGATAGTCAGGTCATAGCGCCCCAGCGGGAAGTCGCGACGAATGCGCAGCAACTCCTCAGCACTCACCGGGTAAAACCGGATCTGGTCAAAGAAGCGCAACAACCACGGCTTGCCGTCGAACGCCGCCACTTCTCGATAGCGGTTCCACATCTGCAAGGTGCGCCCGACAAACTGGTAACCCCCCGGGCCTTCCATGCCATACACACACAAATAGGCGCCGCCGATGCCCACCGAGTTTTCCGCCGTCCAGGTGCGCGCCGGGTTGTACTTGGTGGTCACCAAACGATGGCGCGGATCCAGCGGCGTGGCCACGGGCGCGCCGAGGTAAACGTCGCCCAGGCCCATCACCAGGTAGCTGGCATCGAACACCGTGTGGCGCACTTCATCGAGATTGGCCAGGTCATTGATGCGGCGGATGAACTCCAGGTTGCTCGGGCACCACGGCGCATCCTTGCGCACGGTGGTCATGTATTTTTCGATGGCCAGCTGGCACGCCGGGTCGTCCCACGACAGTGGCAGGTGCACGATGCGCGACGGCACCTGCAGGTTTTGCGTGGCGCACACGGCGGTCCATTCGCTGGCGATTAGCGTGAGCAACTCGGCCAGGGGCAGTTGCTCGGGTTGGTAGTGGATTTGCAGCGAGCGGATGCCGGGCGTCAGGTCGATCACGCCATGCAGGGCACGGGCTTCCAGCGCTTGCATCAAGGCATGGGCGCGAAAGCGCAGCACCAGGTCCAGTTCGGGCGCGCCGATTTCCAGCAGCAGGTGCGTGTCGCCGGCGAGGCGCGCGACCAGGCGAGTGCTGCCTTCACCCCTATCGAGCACCACAGGAGACCTGTAGGAGCCCGGCTTGCCGGCGATGGCGCCCTTGAGCATGTCATCGCCGGCAAGCCGGCTCCTACAGGTGGTCCATTCCAGGGCGAGGTGGCGGGCGGTGGGTAGATCGACCGGCTCGAAGCGGATTTTATCGCCGGCCTTGAGCTGGCCCAGTTGCCATAAGTCCGCCTCGATCACCGTGACCGGGCACACGAAGCCGCCCAGGCTTGGGCCATCCGGCCCGAGGATCACCGGCATGTCCCCGGTGAAATCCACCGCGCCGATGGCGTAGGGGTTGTCATGGATGTTCGACGGGTGCAGGCCGGCCTCACCACCATCCGTGCGTGCCCACAATGGCTTGGGCCCAATCAACCGCACGCCGGTGCGGCTGGAGTTGAAATGCACTTCCCATTGAGTGGCGAAGAAGGTGTCGATGTACGCGGGCAGGAAGTATTCCGGCGCGCCGTGGGGGCCGTAAATCACCCGGATCGTGCGCACGTCTGCCAAGGGCTCGGGGACGATCTGTTGCCCGGCACTGGTGTCTTGCAACGGCAGCAGGTGCAACACGTCACCGGCCCGCAACGCGCGCCCGCCGTGCCCACCAAACTGGCCGAGGGTGAAGGTGCTCTTGCTGCCCAGGTAGTCCGGCACCTGCAACCCGCCGCGCAGGCACAGGTAGCTGCGCGCACCGGCACCGGCAATCGTGCCGAGGCTCAACACCGACCCGGCCGGGATCAGCAATGCGGTGTTCATCGGCACCGCTTGATCATCCAGCAACAACGGGATTTCAGCCCCGGTAACGGCTACCACCGCCGCGCAATTGAAGCGCAGCAGTGGCCCGCTCATGGTGACCTCCAGCGCGGCGGCGCCTTCGCTGTTGCCCAGCAGGCGGTTGCCCAGGCGCAGTGCGCGGCTGTCCATCGGCCCCGATGGCGGCACGCCCACGGCCCAGTAACCGAGACGACCGGGGTAGTCCTGCACGCTGGTCTGGGTACCGGCGCTGAGTACCTCGAACGTGTCGGCGGTGTAGACCAAACCTTCCAGGCAACGTGTCCATGGCCGGCCACTGGCGAAGGGCGCCGCGAGCAGGATCTGGCGCAGGTAGTCGCGGTTGGTTTCCACGCCGTACAGCTGGCTGTCGTTGAGTGCCTGATGCAGGGCCAGGCGCGCCTGTTCGCGAGTGGGCGCCCAGGTGATGAGCTTGGCGATCATCGGATCGAAGTAGGGCGGGATCTCGCAACCGGCCTCGACCCAGGTGTCGATTCGCAAACCCTCGGCCACCGGGAAATCCACCTGGGTCAACAAGCCAGGGCTGGGCTGGAAATCCCGGCCGGGGTCTTCCGCGTATAGGCGTGCCTGAATGGCATGGCCCTGAGGCGTTAACTCCAACTCACTCAGCGGCGGCATTTCTCCCGCCGCCAGTTGCACCATCCAGCGCACCAGGTCCACGCCCCACACCTGTTCGGTGACGCCATGTTCCACTTGCAGGCGCGTGTTCACTTCGAGGAAATAGAAGCGACCGTCGGCGCTGTCGAAGATAAATTCCACGGTGCCGGCACTGCGGTAGTTCACGGCTTTTGCCAGGGTGATGGCGGCCGCGCACAAGGCGTCTGCCATGCCGTCAGGCAAGTTCGGTGCCGGGGTTTCTTCGAGGACTTTCTGGTTGCGCCGCTGCACCGAACAGTCGCGCACGCCAAGGGCGACCACCTCGCCGGCGCCATCGCCGAATACCTGCACCTCCAGGTGGCGTGCGTGCTCGATGTACTTCTCGATAAACACACCGGCATCGCTGAAGTTGTTCTGCCCCAGACGCTTGACCGCTTCGAAGGACTCACTCAATTCCATTGCACTGCGGCATACGCGCATGCCAATCCCGCCACCGCCGGCGGTGCTCTTGAGCATCACCGGGTAGCCCACGTTGTCGGCGGCCAGCAAGGCGGCTTCAAGGCTGTCCAGCAGTTCGGTGCCTTCCAGCAGCGGGATCTGATGCCTCTTGGCCAAGGCCCGCGCCGTGTGCTTGAGGCCGAACACACGCAGTTGCTCCGGTGTTGGACCGATGAAGGCAATGCCGGCGTTTTCACAGGCTTCGGCGAACGCCGCGTTTTCCGAAAGAAACCCGTAGCCCGGATGAATTGCCCGGGCACCCGTGGCCTTGGCGGTGGCGAGGATTTTCTCCACCGCCAGGTAAGTGTTCGCCGCCGCGCCTTCACCAAGGCTATAGGCTTCGTCGGCCTGCTGGATATGCAGGCTGGCCGCGTCGGCTTCGGCATACACGGCGACGCCTGTGACGTGCAGCTCGCGCAAGGTGCGCAGGATGCGGCAGGCAATGGCGCCACGGTTGGCGATCAAGACTTTTTCGAACATGGCAAAACCCTGCGGGCCGTCCCGCACAATGGGGCAAGCGCCCACGGTCGTCCGTGGCGCAAATCTATGGAGTCAATGTGGGGCCAATGTGGGAGCTGGCTTGCCTGCGATAGCGGTTTATCAGCCACCTGATTGGTTGGCTGGCATACCGCAATCGCAGGCAAGCCAGCTCCCACATTTGAACCTCATGGCCTACGCAGGCACTGCCCGGCGCGGGCCTGGCACAGGGTGAACAGCCATTGGCGCAGTTGCTTTACTCTCAGTTCCATACCAGCAGCTCCGCAGGGGTGGGGTTGTACGCATTGCACGGGTTGTTCAGTTGCGGGCAGTTGGAGATCAGCACGATCACGTCCATTTCCGCACGCAGGTCGACGTACTTGCCGGGGGCGGAAATCCCGTCTTCGAAGGTCAGCCCGCCGTCGGCCGTCACCGGCACATTCATGAAGAAATTGATGTTCGGCCCGATGTCGCCTTTACCCAGCCGGCCATCGTGGGCGCAGGCGCGCAGGTAGTTGTCGCGGCAGCTGTGCATGTAGCGTTTTTCCAGGGCGTAGCGCACCGTGTTGCTCTCCTGGGCGCAGGCGCCGCCGAGGGTGTCGTGGCGCCCGCAGGTGTCGTCGACGATGGTCAGCATCGGCTGGCCGAGGTTGGAATACAGCACGCTGCCGGTGCCCAGGTACACGCTGTTCTGCCGACGCAACGTGCGTTGCACGTCGTAGCGTTCGCGCGGGTTCTTGAGGCTGTAGAACAGCGTGTCGACGGCCTGGTTGCCTTCCAGGTCGAGGATGCGCAGGGTCTGCCCGGCCTTGACCTCCATCAGCCAGGGTTCACCGGCGGGAATGGTGGCGCGGTACACGGCCGCATCCGCTTGTTTGATTGCGATAGACATGGCAGCTCCTCAGGCGAACAGACGGTTGGTGTTGATAAAGCCGCGCTCGTTTTCCGGGCGCGAGGTGCGGCAGTGTTCGGCGACGCTGGGGTCGGCGTTCATCCAACTGAGTTTCAGCGGTTGGGGCGCGTAGTCGGGGTTGGGGTCCATCGGGTGTTGCAGGGCGGTGAGCACCACCAGGGTGTCCATCGGCGCATAGAGTTCGATGCAGTCGCCGGCTTTTGAATTACCCGGCACGAAATGCAAACCGCCCTCGCTGTCCACGTTGACGCGACTGAACAGGTTGAGGGTCATCAGCAGGTCGGATAGCCCCAGGCCCCATTTGCCCAGCTCCACCAGCAGGTTGTCGGTGCCGTTGCGAAAGAAGCCGTTGCGCAGTTCCTGATAGCGGCCCTGGCCGTACTTTTCGGCGACTTCGGCGGCGCAGAGCACGCCGCCAATGCTGTCACTCCAGCCGCAGGTGTCGGCGGTAATGGCAGCCAGCACGCGGCCCATGTCCGAGTACAGGCAGTGGCCCGCGGTGAGCTTGGCGGTGTGTTGGCATTTGAGGCTGTCGGGCAGGTTCAGGCGCTCGGTTTTTTCGTTGGCGTTGAGCAACGTCAGGCTGACGTTGGCGCCACCGCGCAGGTCGGTCAGGCGCAACAGTTGGCCGCGCTTGAGCACGAAGGAACGGTGGCCGCCACCGGGGAGCATTTCCTCGGCGAAGGGGGTGAACAGGTGGGTGGATTCGGTCATTTGGAAGTCGCTCCAAGTTCAGCGGCGAGCGCCTTGCGGCGGTCGCTGTTCAAAGGGATGTCGTAGGTGATGCGGGCGCCATAGGCGCCGGGGGCGTGGGGGTCGACGCGGACCTTGTCGAATACCAGCAGGCGGGTGCCCAGGCTGAAACCTTCGCTGAGGTCGTGGGTGACCATGAACACGGTCAGTCGGGTTTCGCGCCACAGTTCCAGCAGCAACTGGTGCATGTCTTTGCGAATGCCCGGGTCGAGCGCGCCGAAGGGTTCGTCCAGCAGCAAGACGCGGGGCTTCATGATCAGTGCCTGGGCGATCGCCAGGCGCTGTTGCATGCCCCCGGAGAGTTGCGCCGGGTACTTGTCGAACGCATGGCCGAGGCCGACTTTTTGCAGCAGGATGGCGGCCTGTTCGCGGGCGTCTTTCTTGGCCTTGCCCAATAGCCGGCCAAGGAAGCGTGAGCGCGGCAGTTCAAGGCCCAGGGCAACGTTGTCGAGCACGCGCAAGTGCGGGAACACCGAGTAGCGCTGGAACACCACGCCACGGCTGGCGTCCGGCTCGGCGGCGAGGGCTTTGCCGTCGAGCAGGATCTGGCCCTTGCTCGCGGTTTCCTGGCCGAGCAGCAGGCGCAGGAAGGTGGACTTGCCACACCCGGAGGTGCCGACCAAGGTGCAGAACTCGCCTTCGCTGACGTGCAGGTTGAGCCCTTCGAGCACCACCTGGTCGCCATAGCGCTGCCACACATTGTTGACGCTGATAAAGCTCATGGCCGCGCTCCTTCGTACCAGGGAAACGCACGTCGGGTCAGGGCCTTGAGGCCCCAGTCCATCAGCCAGGCGAGCAGGGTGATCCACACCACGTAGGGCAAGATCACGTCCATCGCCAGGTAGCGGCGCACCAGGAAGATCCGGTAGCCCAAACCGTCGGTGGAAGCGATGGCCTCGGCCGCAATCAGGAACAACCACGCCGAGCCCAGCATCAGCCGCAGCGAGATCAGCAGGCGCGGCAACAGTTGCGGCAAGACCACACGCAGCATCAGGGTCCAGGTGGAGGCGCCGAGGGTCTGCGCCTTCACCAGCAGCTCGACGGGAATTTCCCGTGCGCGCTGTTCCAGGTCGCGGGCCAGCGCCGGGGTGATGCCGATCACGATCAGCATCACTTTGGACAACTCCCCCAGCCCGAACACGATGAACAGAATCGGCAGGATCGCCAGCGGCGGCACCATCGACAACACCGTCAGCAACGGTGACAGCGGCGCGCCGAACAGCGGCAAGGTGCCGGCCGCAATGCCCAGGCACAGGCCAGCGAGGGCGCTGATGCCCAGGCCAATGCCCAGGCGGCGCAGGCTTGACGCGCTGTCTTGCCACAGCACGTATTCACCGGTGCGCGCGTCGGCACTGAATGCCAGGCGTTTTATGGCGTCGCCCATTTGCACGGCGCTGGGCAGCAGCTTGTCGTTGGGGTTGTCCGCCAGTCGCTCGGCCGAGCCCACGAAGTAGGCGAACAGCAGCAGGGCGAACGGCAGCAGCACCAACAACAGGCGGCTGGAGCGTTCCGGGTGACGGTTGATCAGGCGCATGGCCGGGTCCTCTTACAGCGTGCCGTCGGCCGCCATTTGCACGTAGCGGGGGTCGAAATGCAGCTTGAGGTTGGCGGTGTCGCCGCTGGTCACGCCGTTGGCAAAGCTCATGCCCACCGCGCTGGTGTCCTTGGCGCCTTCGCCGAGCAGGCCGTGTTCAAAGGAGAACTCGGCGACCTTGCGCATGGTGGCCGGCAGTTGCGCGCTGGTGGCAAACGCCAGGGCTTCCTTGGGCGTGGCGAACAGCTTGGTGGTGTCCAGTTGCGCCTGGAACCCCTTGAGGTCGGTGCCGGAGGCCTTGGCCATATGTTCGAGGGCTTCGGTGCTGGCGGCGCCTTTGGTGTTCATCAGCGCGACGGTTTCAAACCAGGCGCCGGTGAGGGCCTTGCCCAGGGCCGGGTTGTCCTTCAGGACCTGGGTGTTGACCACCATCATGTCCATGATTTCGCCAGGCACTTTGCTGGAGTCGAACACCTGGGTGACACCGGGCTTGGCCTTGATCTCGGAGAGCATCGGGTTCCAGGTGGTCACGGCTTGCACCTGATCGGTGTTGAAGGCGGCGGCAATGTCGGCGTCGGAGGTGTTGACCACCTTCAGGTCTTTTTCCGTGAGGTCAGCCGACTCCAGGGCGCGGGCCAGCAGGTAGTGGGACACGGAGAGTTCCACCAGGTTGACGTTCATGCCCTTGAGGTCGGCCACGGTCTTGCCGGTGCCCTTGATCACCACGCCATCGTTGCCGTTGGAAAAGTCGCTGACCACCAGTGCGGTGCTGTCCACACCGCCTGCGGCGGGAATGGTCAGCGCATCCATGTTGGTCATGGTGCAGCCGTCGAACTGGCCGGCGGTGTACTGGTTGATGGATTCGACGTAGTCATTGAGCTGCACCATGTCGATCTTGATGCCGTACTTCTTGGCCCACTTGTCGAGGATGCCCTGGCTGCCGGCATACTCCCACGGCATCCAACCGGCGTAGATGGTCCAGCACACGCTGAAGTGGTCTTTGGGGGCCGCTTGGGTTTGAACACTCAGCACGGCGGCAAACGCGGCGGCGAGCAAGGCGGGTAAACGCAGTGAGGGCATGGGGCTTCTCCAGTTGATCAAGGGCGAGCAGGAGCAACGCGGCACCGTGAACGGTGGCTTGTCTCCCGGGCTTTTATCCCGCCGTGTAACCTCAACTGGAGGTCGCCAACTCTCGGACCAGCCACTCGCTGTTGGCGAGCCGGAACCCTAGTCGGCCATTGCAAATTGTGGTGCCGCGAACCTGTTTTCAATCCTGCACATTCCGGACAAAGCGAGAGTCGTGCCAAGTGGCAGGCGCACCTGTAGATCGCGGGTTTGCGCGATACACGAGAACAGGCAGGGCAGGCTGGTGCGTTGTGCTGGTGCGCTGACGCACTGAGTTGAAGCATCCGTTTCGTCTGAAACAGATGTTTCAATCTGTGTCGGAAACGCACCAGATTCGGTTTTTGATGTCAGATATTTCGTCATTCAGTGAAAGACGAATGCCGCCCTCCAGCGTCGCTGGAGGTGCTCTTCCGCGGTCCAGGAGGCCGCCATGTATCGACGATTGCTTCTCAGCGCTTTACTCGGTCTGACCCTTTCTGCGTGTGTGCCCTATTACGAGGGCGGCCAGAGCTATTACCGTTCCGAGGTCTACACCGCACCGGCGCCAGCGTATTACTACGGCGGCGGCACGGCGTATCAATACGGGCGCAGTTACTACCCGGCGCCGCGTTACTACGCGCCGCAACCGCGCTATTACTCGGCACCGCGCTACTACCAACCGGCACCGCGCTATTACCCACGGCCCGATTACCGGCCCTACCCGAACCAGGGCTGGGGCAACCGTTGGGGTAATGGTGGTGGTCACAACGGCGGCGGTGGGCATGGCGGCCATGGCGGGCATGGAGGCCGCTAAACGTCGGACAAGTCCGCCAGTGGGTGCCGGCCTTCCCAGGCCTTGTGGAAGTGCGCGTGCACCACGGCGTCGGGAATCGCGTTGATGTCCGGCCAATGCCAGTGAGGTTTCTGGTCTTTATCGATCAAGCGTGCCCGCACGCCCTCGGCGAATTCCGGATGGCGGCAGCAGTTGAGGCTCAAGGTGTATTCCATCTGGAACACCTGGGCCAACGACAGGTGGCGGGCGCGCTGGATCTGTTCCCACACCAGGTGCGCGGTCAGCGGGCAGCCCTCGCTCAAGGTGGTGCCGGCACGCTTGAACAGTGGGTCGGCGTGATCTCGCAGCAGGCTCAAGGCCCGCCAAGCGCAGCGCACATCGCCCACGTCCAGCCATTCGTCGATCTGTGCCCGGCGCGGTAGCCACTGGGCTTCGGGTTGCTGGCCGACCGCTTCCTGGGCCAGGGCCTTGAGCAGGCTGTTGAGCTGCATCGCGGTCTGTTCCTGCCAGTTCAGTTGCAGCAAGCCTTCGATCAGTTCGTCTTGCTGGTCATCGCGCAGGAAGCGGTCGGCCAGGCCCAGGTCCAAGGCATCACGGCCATTGATATGGGCGCCGGTCAGGCCGAGGAACAGACCGAGCTTGCCGGGCAGGCGTGACAGAAACCAGCTGGCGCCCACGTCCGGGTACAGGCCGATGCTGATCTCCGGCATCGCCAGGCGGCTGGTCGGCGTGACGATGCGCACCGCCGCACTCTGCAACAAGCCCATGCCACCGCCCAACACGTAGCCGTGGCCCCAGCAGATCACGGGCTTGGGGTAGGTGTGCAAGCGGTAGTCGAGGCGGTACTCCGCAGCAAAGAACTGTGCGGCCAACGCCGGCACTTCACCAGGCTGTTCACGGCAGGCCAGGGCCAGGCTGCGCACTTCGCCACCGGCGCAAAACGCCTTGGCGCCATTGCCGCGCAACAGCACACAGACAATGTTGGGGTCTTTGGCCCAGGCGTCCAGGCGTTCGCCCAGCGCCAGGATCATCGGCAGGGACAAGGCATTCAGGGATTTTTCAGCGTCCAGGCTGGCGATGCCCAGGCGGGCACCGTCGCTGCCGGTCAGCTCTTCGAAGTGCAGGTTCATCATGACCTCATTCGGGGGAGTGAAGGTTCAGTATGCTCGCATCCCAGGAAAGTGCCGCAGGTGTGTCAGATCAATTGACAAGCGGGGGCGGCTTTCCTAGGGTTCGCCTCATTCTTTTTTACAAGACCATTCAAACATGACCGACGGCGACCGTATCAAACTCGAACCCAGCTGGAAGCACGCCCTGCGTGATGAGTTCGAAAAGCCCTACATGGCCGAGCTGCGCGAGTTCCTGCGCCTGGAGCACGCGGCCGGCAAAGAGATCTACCCGCCGGGCCCGCTGATTTTCAATGCGCTCAATTCCACGCCGCTGGACAAGGTCAAGGTGGTGATCCTCGGCCAGGACCCGTACCACGGCCCCGGCCAGGCCCACGGCCTGTGCTTCTCGGTGCAACCGGGCGTGCCGACGCCGCCGTCACTGGTCAACATCTACAAAGAACTCAAGCGCGACCTGAACATCGACATCCCCAATCACGGTTGCCTGCAGAGCTGGGCTGACCAGGGCGTGCTGTTGCTCAACACCACCATGACCGTCGAGCGCGCCAACGCCAATGCCCACGCAGGCAAGGGCTGGCAGTTCTTTACCGATCGCATTATCGAGGTGGTCAGCGAGCACCAACCCCACCTGGTGTTCCTGCTGTGGGGCGCCCATGCCCAGGGCAAGCAGAAGCTGGTCGATGCCACCAAGCACCTGGTGCTGACTTCGGTGCACCCGTCGCCGCTCTCGGCGTATCGCGGGTTTCTGGGATGCGGGCATTTCAGCCGTACCAACAAGTTTCTTGAGCAGAATGGCGAGACGCCGATTGAGTGGTGTTTGCCGCCGCTTTAAGCACGCGTGGGGACAACGCAAGCAAGCTTTGCGCCGTAGGCACCTGTGAGTTCTGACAGTATTCAACCTGTCGATTTACGTTTTAACTGTTCTCCTGACCGTAGGCGGAGGGTTCGCACCAGCGCAGTAGCCCATGGTCGCCACATCATGGGTTGCGTTGGGAGAATGAGATGACTGACTCGAAGGTGCGCCAACAGAAAAAAACCGTCGCCCAAAAGGCCCGTCCCAACAAAAGAAAAAAGAGCTCTCCTGCCGGGCTTGCCGCTCCATCGCCAGGGGTGGTGGGCCCACTACCGGAAGACGGCCTTCCACTGTTATGGGACGAAGCCGCACACAAAATCCCCCTGTCAGTTCGGGGCCAGCCTTTCAAAGTCACCATTCCAAGCGTGTGGACGCCCAATAACGCAGCCACAAACGTGCGCACCAACATTGAATACTTCTGGAAGGGCGACCACGTGTGGACCGAGGAGATCCTCGGCCCCTATGATCCCGCCGTCTTGTTCCCGTACACCAAAGCGCTGCCGGCATGGTTGCTGGATACGCCCGGTGTCAGCCAGATGTATTACAAGATCAGTGGGGTATTGTTGCCGACGGGCGAGTCGGAGCGAACGCTGATTGATGTCGACGATCTTGCCCCCAACCAGGATAACCCGGGTGCCGAACTTATATTCGGCCCCGACACACTTGACGGCGTGAGTGATGCCGAGCTCACCGCCGACGCAGGTATCCCCTGTGAAGTTCCACGTTACCTGGTCATGCGCACCGAAGACGTGGTCATGGTGTTCTTTGGGACCATCCCCAATATCGACTATGTCGGCAGTTTTACGGTTGAACGGCGTCACATTGAAGACGGTGACCCACTGCTGTACCTGATTCCCGAGGCAGTTGTTCGCACCAGTGGTGGTGGTGAAAGGTGGGCGTCCTATCGGTTGATGGACCGTGTCGGCAACATCGGACCTTTTTCCGATCCGGTCAAACTCGATATCAACCTGGTTTCCTTGCCCGATTTGCTCCGGCCTTTGGTGCCTCGGGCAGAAACCGATGGCCTGATTGACCTGGATGATATCCGCCAAGGCGTGAGTGTCTCCCTGCAGGAGGTGATAGGGGCGGAGGAGGGCGATACCCTGACTCTGCGCTGGAACACCCATATTCTGGCGACGATTACCGTAGGTGCGACGCAGATCTGGCCCATTTCCGTGGACGTCACGTGGCCGATATTCCTGGTTGGCGGGTTTGACGCTCGATACCCGGTAAGGGTGTGGTACGCGTTTGCGCGGGGTTCGCTCACCAAGAACTCACCGGACACCTTCATTGAAGTCGATGCTACGGTGGCAGGTGATCCCCCGGTCAGCCCCGATCCGATCAACCCCGCGTTGCCGATTGTAACGGTCAAAGGGGTCACCGCGGATAACGTGGTCACTCCCGCAGACTCACCCGGCCCTGCCTTGGTTGAGGTGCCTTTGTTCTTCAATCCGCAGGTGGGGGAAAACCTGCGTCTGTTCTGGGGCAATGACGCCACATTTGCCGATATAAAAGTGGTCGATCCCGGAGATGTCGCCGGGCAAACCGTGCAGCTGTATGTGCCGTGGGCCTTGATCGTCGCGGGGGGTGGGCTGGTAGAGGTTTATTACTGGACCTATAACGGCGTCAATTATCAACGAAGCCGTGCCACCCAGGTTCGTGTTGAGTTGGATACCTTGACGGGGCTGGCAGCGGCAAGCTTGCTGAACAATCACCCGTCTAAAATGATCGCGTGCGATACCGTACCTCAGCCCTATGAGGCGGTCATCCTGGGGATTCCCTGGAGCACGACTCACTTTGAAGTCGGCGATAAGGTCAGGTTGTTCTGGAGCAGTCACCGCACGACCAATGGTGGGGGGGCGCCTATTGCGGGGTCTCAGGTCTGGTTTGAACTGGAACTGACGGACGCCCACAGGACTGCTGGAGTGGCAGAGGTCTACATAGAACCCTTCGACCCGTTGATCACAGTGCCTGGGCTGATTTCAACCAATGGTTCCGGGTTGTTTTACTACCGTCTCTACAAAATGTCGGGCCCAACCGGCAAGTCAGCTGCCAATTTCGCACGGATTGATCTGATTCGGCCCGGTGGAACGACATGCCTCGCGCCTCCTGCAGGTAAACCGTCGAAACCCGGCAAAGCAAAAACCCAGTAGAAAACAGGTTGAATGTCAGGGGGGCCTTAGGCCCCCTTGTTGTTTTGATTCAAGCGGGCACTGGCAGGGTTTGATCACATTAAATCAATCGTGCATGTCCTTATTGTCGTCAGCGATGTGCGTAGGGGCGCGACGATAAAACAACGACGACGCAGAAGTGGATAACACGCAAAACTGTCAATGTTGACAGGTGTGCGAATGTTTTTTGGGGCGCTTAATACAAGTGGCTACCTGTCTGTTTTTGAAGCGGGCACGTTATCTAAACTTCCGGAGTCAACCAAGATGGCAAGTTTAAAGAAACCCAAAAATATCAAGGAACCCAAAGCGCCCAAGAAAGCCAAGAAAAAAGCCAAAGCTTCCGGTCGCTCGGTTTTGACAGAGCCTCGATCCACGCGAAGAGCCCCACGGGCAGGCTCACTGGCTGCCATAGACGTGTTGAATGCACTGCCAGATGTGCCCGGTGGCCAGCCTGGTTTGATGAGTCTCCAGACGCTTTACCTGGAGGGTTTGATGATTGAGATCCCCAGATGGTCCCCAGGGGGAGGCGGCCCGTTTGCGAGGTACGCTCTGGAGATCAGGATCAATAATGTGCTCGTGGGGCCCCGTGAGGACCTTGGCCCCAACCTGAATGCCCCCGAGCTGATATGGCCTCGCCCTTACACGTTCGATCAAGCGCAATTGGGTGATCACGGTCTCAAAAACCTGACCTACGAAGTGTTTCATGGTACGACGTCTGATAGTTCGAGTGGGCCCGCGGTCGTTACGGTTGACCGATACGACACACACGCCGGGACCCGGCCGGCCAGAGCAACGCTTCCGGCCTGGGTGGTCAGTGGCAAAGTGACGGTGGAATTGCTCAACGTTCCGACCAACATTTTCACCGTCACCTGCAGCCCTCGGTTTGATCCTCAGGTAGGGGATCAACTCAGTATTTTCTGGCATTACACGGATCCGACGCCGATTGCCACAGTCACCGATTTGCCCGTCAATAATTTACCGGTGAGCGTTACCTTGGACAAGGCGGACATCTTGGACATGGAGTCAGGCGTCTACCAACTGGCGTATACCTACTACGACCGCGCCGGTAATGAAACGACCTTCCCCCCTTATTTGACGGAGATAACGCTTACAGTTGACCCCAGTCCTTCAAACCTGCAACCGCCTGTCGTGCCCGAAGCGCCGCTGGATCGGAAGGACGCTCAGTTGAATCGCGCCTATGTTCGAATCACGGGCTACGACAACGTTAAAATTGGCCAACAAATCGTTGTCAATTTTAACGGGCTATTGATCTATGCACCGGTGAACAACTTAACGTTCCCTAAAGACATTCCAATACCGTGGAACGTTTTGGCGTCTGGAGGTGAGGATGCCCCTTATATCGCCGATGTCTTTTACGTGGTTGTTGCAGACGGTAATGCCTCGCCGTCTTCCAGCACGATCAGCGTTCCCGTGGATCTGACGGCTCCGGGCCTGATTCCCGATCCGGGTGGCCCCGGTCCGGTCAATCCTAATCTTGGGCTGCTCACAATCACCTCGGCTGGCGGTTTGACCAACGAGATCGGCCCGGGCGATACAGGTAATGCCACGGCCACTTTTGCGGTCTATACCGGCGCTGTGGCAGGTGACCGAATCCAGATTTACTGGAACGGCTCTCCGGCTCTTTTACCACCCTACACCGTCACGCTGGCGGATGAGACGGCTTCACAATTCAGTATCCCGGTTCCTGCGTCAGTCATTGCCCTGGTGGGTAACGGAGTCCACGATGTTTATTACAGCCTCAACAATGGAACCAACAACAATTTCATTGATTCCCTGCCAACCCCAGTCGATGTAAAAGCGTTCGTGATTGGAGATTTGGAACTGCTGCAATATCCAGATGCGCAGGGGACTGGGGCTGACGACGATCCGTTCTTCATTAACTGTGATGATGGCATTACGTCAGGCATCAAAACCAAAATCATCAGCCCGGGCAAATTGAAAGCTGGCGATCAAGTGACCCTGGTATGGGTGATCTATGGGCCTGATGACTTCTTCTCGTCAGTCGTGGTGCTCGAACATGAGTTCCCTCCGGTGACCGTCACGTTGGATCACTTTGCCGGACACCCTGGCGAAATATTCACGGTGCCCTACGCCACTTACATCTCCCCCGTCACACAGGGGCGTGTCGAGGCTTATTACAAAGTACTCACGCTGGGGGGGACTCCGGGAGAGTCCGACCCTAGTGCCTTGTACGTCAGTCGGTATCAGCTGGGCGGAGGCGTTTGCGGTTAAAGCGCTGTTTCAAATGCATTGAGTGACGCCCATTAACCCTTGGGGGCAAGCCCCAAGGGTTATCGATGCTGGCTTGAGGGTTCACCTCAAAATTTCGCCCACCCACCATTAAGGAAAGTCCTACAGGGTCGTTGATTCGGCCTACATGAAGTTCCCCTTCGGGTACGTAACCTCGGCGCCTCTGAAAGCCTGAGTCGATGAGTCCTGTAATCGATTGGCTTGTTCAGTCATCCGACTAGAGGTTCTACCCTATGAATACCCAAGTACTCTTCAAGCGCTCGCGCTTGTCTACCGCGATCAAAATCCTGGCGATTGCACCTTTTTCACTGGCGGCAACTCACGTGTCTGCCGTAGACCTGGGCGCAGGTCAGCAACTCGTCATTGATGCCGAGAGCCCGTTTGATCGCTACACCCTGAAAGACGGTGCCAAGCTGACTTCCAACGGTGGTTCGATTCTCAGCGTGCTGTCGCAGAATTCGATCTTTGAAATGAATGGCGGCCAAGTGGTTGCGGGCTCCGAAGACGGCGTTCGGTTGTTCGGCAGCCAGGCAGCCATTCGCGACGCTCACATTTCCAGTGCAAGCGGCATTGGGCTGGTCGTGGGCGAGCAGGATGGTGTGGGCAGTCACGCGGTGGTGTCCAACAGCCTGATTGAAGGGGCCACCTATGGCGTCAACCTGGGGCGGGAAAGCACGCTGCAGATGATGAACACCGATGTCGTCGGTGGAGAGTTCGGTGTGTTGGCGATCGACGGTAACCTGGCCGCCCAAGGCGGCAGTCTGACCGGCGGCACCAATGGTCTTTACGTCTATCGCAGCGGTGGAGAAACCGCACCCACCCGCTTTCACCTTGATGGCACCCGCGTCGTCGGTCAAACCGGTGCCGCCATTGTGGTGGATGGGCCGGGGACGGGAGTTACACCGATTACCCTCAGCAATGGCACCACACTGGAAGGTGGCAACGGCAACATGCTGGAACTGATCAACGGCGGCTCCGCTGACGTACTGGTCAACAACAGCAACCTGGTCGGCAACATCCAGGTCGGCAGCGGCAGTGCGCTGGACCTGAACCTGGATTTCGCCTCGATGACCGGCGACATCATCAACAACGGCGGCACTGCCAATGTGGGCCTGAACAACGGCGCGATCCTCACCGGCCGCCTGGAAAACGTCGACAAGCTGTCGGTCAACAGCGACGCCACCTGGGTGCTGGTCGATGGCCAGGATGAACTCAAGGAACTGTCGATGAATGGCGGTAACGTCAAGTTCGGCGACTCGGGCGCGTTCTACCAACTGGACGTGACCAATCTCAATGGCACGGGCGGCACCTTTATCATGAAGGCGGATTTCTCCACCTTGACGGGTGACTTCCTCAACGTGACAGGGACTTCGTCCGGCGCCCACCAGTTGCTGATCTCCAGCACCGGTGCCGACCCGTTGTCCGATGACCGTTTGCATGTGGTCCACACCGCCGACGGCGGTGCCACATTCAGTCTGGTCGGTGATCGTGTTGATGTGGGTACCTATTCGTACGGCCTGGTCAGCGATAACCGTGACCAGGACTGGTACCTGGACCCGAACAACAAAGTGATCAGCCCGAGCACCAATTCGGTACTGGCGCTGTTCAACGCGGCACCAAGTGTGTTGTTGGGCGAAATGACCACCCTGCGTACCCGCATGGGTGAGTTGCGCTTCAACGATGGCAAATCCGCCGGGTTGTGGAGCCGTGCCTACGGCAACAAGTATGAAGTGTCCAACGACAAGACCGGTCTGGGTTACAACCAATCCCAACGCGGTTTCACCATCGGTGCCGATGCACCGCTGCAAGCCGGTGATGGTCAGTGGTTGATCGGTGCGATGGCCGGCCACAGTACTTCGGACCTGGACCTCAACCGTGGCAGCAAGGCTGAGATCAAAAGCTACTACGTGGGTGGTTATGCCACTTGGCTGGATGCCGAAAGCGGCTTCTACTTCGACGGCGTGCTCAAGCTCAACCGCTTGCACAGCGATTCTGACGTGGCGATGAGCGACGGCAAGAAAGCCAAGGGCAACTACACGCAAAACGCTGTGGGCGCTTCGGCGGAAGTGGGCCGTCACATCAAGTTGGACGATGGCTATTTCGTTGAGCCGTATGGACAAATCGCGGCAGTGATCACCCAGGCCCAGAGCTACACCCTGGACAACGGCCTGCAGGCTAAGGGCGATCGTTCGAGCACGGTGATCGGTGAAGTCGGCGTGACCGCTGGCCGCAACTTCCAACTGGAAAGTGGCAGTGTGTTGCAGCCGTACCTCAAGGCCGCAGTGGCCCATGAGTTCGACCAGAGCAACAAGGTGTTCGTCAATGACAATTCGTTCAATAACGACCTGTCGGGGTCACGCTTGAAGCTGGGCGCGGGCGTGGCGATGTCGGTGTCGCAGAATGTGAAGTTGCATACTGACCTGGAGCACAGCACTGGCAAGAATATCAAGCAGCCATTTGGGGTTAATTTAGGGTTACGGTACGAATTCTGATTCTGAGTACCAGGCACAAGATTCTTGTGCCTGTGTTGCATCACAAAAAACGCCCTGTGCTGCTGAGCACGGGGCGTTTTTTGTGTCAGCGCAGTTCATTCAAGCAAGTTGGCCTTAGTTCTCGCCTTCTTCACACTAGGGCACCAAGCACCAGGCCCAAAATTGATTGTTCGGGTTTCGGCAGTAGATGCCGTTGGGGTACTGGATGCTCCAGACCGCCCTGGATAATGCATCGCATCCACCGTCAAGGCATAGCCAATAGACCGATCCCTGGTCAGTAAACCAAGTACTGGGAGGGCCATAAACCCTCTCCATGAGGTTTATCCCATCGTAGTAGGGCAGGCCCACTGCACCGGACAACGAGTTACGCCAACTGATCGCTTGATTGAATGTCAAGCCCGAATTATATGTGTACAGTTGCCATACATTTCTCACCGATACTGGATACGAGACGGTATTGCCAAGGCTATCCCGTGCATCGATAACCGTGTCGCCGTTGTGCCTTCCGATTACTTTACCGGTTGCTGCCGCTACGGTCGCTATACCCGTATTTCTGGATGAATAGGAAATCGAACCTGTACCGCCGGAGGCCGTACGAGTTTGAGTGTTGCCGATGTAGTCTTGCCCATTGTGGTTCAGAGTGGGCGCGTAAATCGCACGGCCATGTAAATTCATCTGGGAGGTATCAATGGTGAGCGCAGGGGCTTGTTTGATCTGATACGCCACTGGTTTGAGCTTGATTGCTGTCGCTTTGTCAGCCATCTCGTCCAATGACACATGGGCTTGAACTGTTACTGACGTCCCGTTGGGAAGAGCCATCAAGTACGCCTTCTGAATCAAGTTCACCGTTTGTTTGGCAGCGAACTCCGCGGCGCTGACTACGACGCCGTTTCGCACATTCTGGTCGCCAGAAGTGTGCAGGATATCGACGAACACCGGTTGTCCAGCCTTGAAAAATGGCCACTGCGTAACGCGCACATTGTTGGCGCCATTGGCAGTAATAACCCCTCCCACCGCTTCAGGTACGCTCACTAATTCAGGTGTTTGTTCCGACAGCGCATCCACGTTAACGGTCAGCTTAGGAGACTCAATAACGTTTCCGTTGCGCTGCACTTCAGCATGCGCGGTGAAGGGCTCACCCAAATAAGCTGCGACAAAGTCACTGCCGTAGGCAAACGTGATGTAGTCATGGCCTGCATCCGGAACGCCGGGTTTAGACGGGATAGAGGGCATTCCCAGACCTGGCTTGCCCTGCACCACCAGTGTCACAAGATCTGTAGGCTGCATCAGATATTTGACCCTGAATGTGACGATACGAGGCGAGGGCGTCCAGACGTTCAGCGGATTAAGTTGCGTGACGCAAGGTGACACAAAGGTGCTTTCGAGCAGGCTTGGGCAGTCGGTGATTTGCAGCATCGCGCCTACGTTGACGATCAACGGTAGAGATTTGAGCGGTGTGTCTGTAGGCAGTGTCCTGACTTCCCAGTGCAGTGTCATGGTGCCTTCTTTGTTCGCCAGCACAATCGCGCGCGCAATCGTGAAAGGCAGCGGTGAGTTAAACCAGGTGGACGTCACTTTCAACCACGCGGTGGTGATACTGCCACCTGGTTTGCTGCCAATGGCAACAACCCGGACCTCATCGTTCAGGGCGATGCTCGAATGTGGATGGACGAGTGCCTTCAGGTTGCCTTTGCTGACGAGTTCATCAAATACATGGTCAGGCGGTGGTGCTTCTGGCGAAGTAGGAGGCGGCAGTGTCACCGCAATGTCGCCCACCTGAACGACTACCGATTTCGACGGACGAGTGGTGTCGTCATTGACCACATAGTACGCCTTGAAAGATGAACCCTCCAGAGGGGCGAATACGCTGGAGTAGTCCAGAAAGTAGTCGAGGTCTCCCGTGCCTGCGATCTCAGTGTATTTCGCATACACAGGGGTGCCGTCCAGGGCCTTGCCTTCGATGATCAGGTCGACCTTGTCACTGGGGTCTTGTCCGAAGAAGGGCACGGTAATTTCCACTGGATCAGTATCTACCGGCAGGACACCGCCTACGAGCCCTTTGACCACGGGGGCTGGCCGGCTGTTGTCAACAGGCGTGCCGCGCATGCTGTAAACGACGGCATTGGAGGGCGTATTCGCCTCACCCACTCGCACGCGTTCGTAAGTAATCAACAAGCGGCCCCCCGCAAGTTTTTTGGCAAACTCCAATGGTAGGGGAACGTAAATTCGCAACGCGTTGGGCTGTGGTATGTCAGCGGTTTCGATATGCTTGAGAGGCTCACCTGTCGAGGTAAGCCCTAGATAGGTGACAAGTACTTGGTCGTTGAGGGCCCAGCCATAATTTCTGATTGATATTTCAGTGTTCAGGTCGCTCAATTGTGCATCAGTGTCAATGAAGTCTTCGTCTGAACCCCCGTCGTAATCGGATTCAAGCACATACGGTTCAGGCAACAACGGGCCGGTGCCCCCGCCCACATTGTTTTGTATAAGCCTTGGAATCGAAAAGCCGTGGGACTGATTGCCGGCCTTATCCCGCACGAACCATTCAAAAATGTTTACACCGGGCGTTACCTGCTGCCAGGTGCCATAGTTGATAGTGATAACGATGGGCGCGCTGCCGGAGGCCTCAAAACTGGTGACTGTGTGGGTGACGATCACCCCGCCAATACTGATGAAGATCACATCACCTTCTTTGCGGTGGTAGACCTGATCCACCAGCGGGTTCACCGGGTAATCATCAATGATCACCTTGATGCCGAGTTGAGCGGCCGCCTGGGTGATGATGCCGAAGGCTTCGATGGTGGGATCTTCGAAGCGGGGACGCGCCAGGTTTTCATTGATGGTGGGGGTACTGGCCTGTGGGTCTAGGCCCCCGGGCGCTTTGGTGTCCACCCAGACGTTCAAAAGGGTGGTCTCCTCGACGACACCGCTCAAGCGCCTGACGAAGCCTTGCAGTGTGTTGTTTGCCTGGTCGATAAACCGAACGGACTCAATGTTCAGCGTAATATCCTTGCCAAGGGTGGCGTCAGTGTCGGAGACGTTGTAGTTGGCGACTTCCAAACCATTGAGTTCAACCCAGACAAAGTCATTCTCGGCCTGCTCGAGCCAGGCGTAGAGGATGTAGATGACGCCGAGGGCGCTGACTGTCAGGGCGGCGTTATTGAGGGCTCCGTCTGTGCCGACGATGGGAGTGAGATTCGGAATATAGGGGTACAGCGCAGCGAAGGGCTGTCGGGATGACGGTGGCCTGTGAAAGCCTGGGGGGCAGCCTCCAGGATCAGGCCTGTCAGGTAGGCGCCCCCCAGGTTTTCTACCAGGTTTTCTGCGTTGCACTATGGGTACGCAGCCGCAGGGCACGGCTGGCGGCTGGGTTTGATCAGATGTCAAATCCGTCGATGTGCAGCTACAGGTGGTAGCTGGTAGGGAGTTTTGATCATGTGTCATGACGGGATACCTGTCTGAGTATTAATCAAGAGCACGACCCGTGATTCATCGTTGAATTGAGTCGAGGCCTTGATTCAGCGCTCCGCCTCACGGCCTGACCAGCTGTGAGAATTGACAGTTCAGACCAGCGGCCGTAGCGCGTTGCGAGCCACGCCCGTCCAGGTCAAGGTTGGCGGTTCCAGTGCCGGAACAACGGCTCCGCCAGAAACAACACAAACAACAAGCGCATCACCTGCATCGCCGTCACCAACGGCACCGACAGTTGCAGGGTTTCGGCGGTGAGGCTCATCTCGGCAATGCCGCCGGGCATCATGCCCAGGGTCAGCGAGCGCAAGTCCAAATGAGTCAGCGCACTCAACCCCACCGCCGCCAACGTCGCCAGTGCCATGGTCAGCGCGGTGCCGATCAAGGTGCGGCCCATGAACGAAGGCGCGCGGCGAAAGAACTGCCGGTTGAAGTGGCAACCCAGGCCGCTGCCGATCAACCATTGGCCGATCTGGCTGCCGCCATCGGGCAAGCCGATGTGCAGATCCCACACAACGCTGGCAGTCGCACTCACCAGTAAGGGCCCGAACAGCCACGGGTTCGGCTGGCGTAAACGTTGCCAACCCCAGGCCACCAGTGCGCCCATCGGAAACAATGCGAACAGCCAAGGCCAACTGACCGGTGCCGGATGAAACTGTGGCGTGCCGCCTTCAAGCAGGTACTTGAAGATCGCCGGCACACACAGCACCACCACCAACACCCGCAGACTCTGCCCCGCCGCGACACGGCTGAGCACCGCGCCGTTGCGTGCGCCGAGGTTGACCATCTCACCGGAACCGCCCGGCATGCTGGAGAAAAACGCCGTGGCGCGGTCTTCACCGCTGCGGCGCATCAACCACACGCCGACAATGCTCGACAGGCTGGTGACCAGTGCGCCGAAGAAGATCAGCCCGAAGTGGCTCATCACCTGCTCGATCACCACCGGGGTGAAGTGCAGGCCAATGCCGATGCCCACCACCCATTGGCCGCATTTGCGCCCGCCGGGAATCTCCGCCAACTGCCACGGCGTGAGGCAACGCACCAGAATGATCGCCAGCAACGAGCCGACCATGTACGGCAAAGGCCAGCCGACCAGGCTGGCCAGGTAACCGCCGGCCAGGCCGACCAGCGGTGTTCCCCACCAATGTTTAAAGGTGACCTCAGACATCGGCCAGGGCACGACGCTGCAGGGCACGTTTGCGGTAGATGCGCACCAGCGGGAAGGCCAGCATCAGCGCGGTCAGTACCCACACACCAAAGGTGATCGGGCTCGACCAGAGGATGTCCAGCGCACCGTTGGAGATCGACAGCGCCCGGCGCAGGTTCTGCTCCATCAGGCCGCCGAGGATAAAGCCCAGCAGCACCGGCGACAGCGGGAAGTCGAGCTTGCGCAGGATATAACCGAAGATGCCGATACCGACCATCAGGAACAGGTCGAAGGTGGTGGCGTGAACCGCGTACACACCGATCGCGGTGATGATGGCGATCACGGGTACCAGCGCCCAGTTCGGCACGGCGAGGATGCGCGTGAAGATACGGATCATCGGGATGTTGAGGATCACCAGCATGATGTTGGCGATGAACAACGACGCGATCAGGCCCCAGACGATGTCGGGTTGCTGTTGGAACAACAGCGGACCCGGGGTGATGTTGTACAGCGACAGGGCGCCGATCATCACCGCCGTGGTGCCCGAACCGGGTACGCCGAGGGTCAGCATCGGCACCAGGGCGCCGCAGGCAGAAGCACCAATGGCGGTTTCTGGGGCGGCGAGGCCGCGCATGTCGCCCTGGCCGAATTTGCCGCTGGCACCGGCCAGGCGTTTTTCGGTCATGTAGGCAACGGCCGAGGCCAGGGTGGCGCCGGCGCCGGGCAACACGCCCATGATGAAACCCAGCAGGCCGCAGCGGATGTTCACCACGAAGACCGCCGAGGCTTCCTTGAAGTTGAACAGCATGCGCCCGGTGGCTTTGACCGCTTCCTGGCCGCGGTGGGTTTTTTCCAGTAGCAGCAGAATTTCGCTGATGGAAAACAGGCCCAAGACCAGCACGACAAATTGAATGCCGTCGGTGAGGTGGATGTTATCGCCGGTAAAACGGTACACGCCGCTATTCGCGTCGATACCGACCGCCGACAGGAACAGGCCGATCAGCGCCGCCACGAAGGTCTTCAGCGGTTTGTCACCGGCCATGCCACCGAGGCAGACAATCGCGAACACCATCAGGACGAAATATTCCGCCGGGCCGAAGGCAATCGCCCATTTGGCCAGCAGCGGCGCAAACAGCACCATGCCGCAGGTGGCGATAAAGGCTCCGATGAACGAACTCCACGCCGACAACGACAGCGCCACACCGGCCAGGCCTTTGCGGGCCATCGGGTAGCCGTCGAGGGTGGTCATCACGGTGGAGGCTTCGCCCGGGATGTTCAACAGGATCGAGCTGATACGGCCGCCGTATTCGCAGCCCAGGTACACGGCTGCCAGCAGGATCAACGCTGACTCCGGCGGCAGGCCCAAGGCAAACGCGATGGGGATCAACAGCGCAACGCCGTTGATCGGGCCCAAACCCGGCAACAGGCCGACCACGGTGCCGATCAAGGTGCCGCACAGCGCGGTCACCAGGTTGTAGGGGGACAGTGCAACGCCGAAGCCCTGACCCAAATAGCTGAAAGTATCCATGTCAGTTCTCCAGAACGTCGAGCAGGCCGAGGGGCAGCGGTACATCCATGGCTTTGTCGAACAGCAGGTACAAGCCGATGGCCATCAACGTGACGATCACCACGCTCGGCAACCAGCGGCCACCGTACAGGCGGGCCATGGGGATGCCGATCAGCATGCTGCTGAGGATGAAACCCAGGGGTTCGAAGGTGCCGGCAAACACGATCAGCAGCGCCACGCAGATGCCGATCTTGATCAGGGTCTCGCGGTCCAGCGCCGGTTCGTCTTCGGTGTGCTTGGTGGGCTGTGGGCGAAACAGCATGTAGATCAGGCCCAGGCTCATCAGCCCAAGCATCAGCAGCGGGTAGGCACGCGGCCCCACCGGCTCGTAGGAAAACGCGGCCTGGTACGGCCACGCCATCAGCGCGAGACCGGCACAGACCAACAGCATCACGCTGGCGAAAATGCGTTGTAAAAGCATAGGAAGCTCCTAGGCCGCTTTTGTGGGAGCGGGCTTGCCCGCGAAAAATCCAAGGACGCCGCGCGTGTCCAGGCAGCACGCGTCATCGTTGATGTCTTTCGCGGGCAAGCCCGCTCCCACAGAAGGGCGTTTACTGGATCAGGCCGAACTCTTTGGCCAGCACTTTGTAGTCAGCCACCTGTTTCTTCACGTAGGTGTCCAGCTCGGGGCCGGTCATGGCGAACGGGAACAGCTCGCGCTGGTCACGCAGCTTGGCGAACTCGTCGGACGCCAGCAGTTTGTCGAACGCGTCTTTCCACCAGGCGTAGTCGGCATCGCTGACTTTTGGCCCGAGGTAGAAGCCGCGCACTACTGGCCAGACGATGTCGTAGCCTTGCTCTTTGGCCGTCGGAATGTTCTTCATTTCTGGCTCGTCCAGGCGCTGCTCGGAGAACACCGCCAGCAGGCGCATGTCACCGCTGAGGATGTGCGGCATGGAGTCGGAGATGTCGGTACTGCCGACCTGAATGTGACCACCGAGCAGGGCCGTGGCGATTTCACCGCCGCCTTCGAGGGCCACGTAACGCAGTTCGCGCGGATTGATCCCGGCGGCCTTGGCGATCAGGGCGGTTTGCATCCAGTCCTGGCTGCCGACGGTGCCACCTGAACCGATCACCACGCTGCCCGGATCTTTCTTCAGGGCTTTGACCAGGTCGTCGAGGGTCTTGTAGGGCGAATCGTTTTTCACCGCGATGGCACCGTAGCTGGTGCCGACGGCTGCCAGCCATCGCACGGCGCTTTCATCGAAGCGGCCGAACTTGCCCTGGGCCAGGTTCAACAACGAACCGCTGGACCATGCCACCAGGGTGCCGGCGTCCGCAGGGCGCTGTGCGACCACCGCGTTGTAGGCCACCGCGCCCACGCCACCCGGCATGTAGGTCACGCGCATTGGCTTGCTCAGCAGCTTTTCGTTGACCAGCGCGCTTTGCGCCAGCTTGCAGGTCAGGTCAAAACCACCGCCTGGCGAGGCCGGAGCGATGCACTCCGGGCGCTTGGGCTCGTCGGCGGCCAACAGTTGGCCGGCGAACATCATGCAGCCGGCGGCGAGGGCCAATTTACGCAGTGAAAAGGTCATCTGTTTATCTCCGTCTTTGTTGTTATGAGTGGCTACTTACCAGAGGGCACTTACCAGAGAGCGACGCTGTAGCTGACCAGCAAGCGCACTTCATCCGCATCACGGGCCGAGTAGTTGGTGCGGTAGGTGGCATTGCGCAGGCGCACGGCCACATCCTTGAATGTGCCGCTCTGCACCACGTAGCGGATCTCGCTGTTGCGTTCCCATTCCTTGCCGGTCTCGCCGTTCTTGAGCTTGATGTTGTCACCCGACAGGTAACGGCTCATGAAACTCAGGCCGGGAATGCCCAGCTTGGCGAAGTCATAGTCGTAGCGGGCTTGCCAGGAGCGCTCTTCGGCGCCGGCAAAGTCGTTGATCTGCACGAAGTTGACCAGGTACGGGTCGCTGCCATCCACATACGGGAACGCGCTGTCACCGAACATGCGCTGGTAGCCGGCGCTGAGCTTATGGCCATTGAGGCCATAGCTGAACAGGCTGCTGAAGGATTTGTTGTCGATCTTGCCGCCACGGGCGCTGCCGGTGTCATCACTGATGGCCAGGCGCAGGTCGGTGCCGAAGGTGCCGGGGCCCATCGGGCGCGCGGCGACCAGGCCGAGGAAGTGCTGGCGGTACACGTCGTCGAGCTGGGCGAAGTGGTAGCTGCCGGTGATCTTGTCGGCGAATTTGTAGTCGGCGCCACCGAAGTTGAAGTGCTTGCCGGTGGCTGCGGTCAAGAAGCGGCTGTTCTTGTTGTTGAGGGCGATATCTTCGTAGTTGGTGTCGTCGCGGTCCTTGGCTTTGTCCAGGCGGCCAGCGGTGAACACCAGGTTCTTGAACTCTTTGGAGGTGATCAGGCCGCCGTTGAAGGTCTGCGGCAGGATGCGGCCATCGTTGGGCTTGAGGATCGGCAATTCCGGGATCAGCGAGCCGATCTTCAACTCGGTGGCGGAGATTTTTACTTTGCCGGTCAGGCCCAGCTTGGAATACTCATTGGCAGCGCGACCGTCGTCGTGGGTTGGCAACAGGCCGGTGCCGGTGCGGTCGGGGCTGGAGTCGAGCTTGACCCCGAGCATGCCCAGCGCGTCCACGCCAAAACCGACGGTGCCGTCGGTGTAGCCCGATTGCAGATTGAGCATGAAGCCCTGGGCCCATTCGTCGCGCTTGGATTGTTGGGCGCTGGTGCCGTCGCGAAAGTCGCGGTTGAAGTACATGTTGCGGGTTTCGAGGGTGGCGCTGCTGTCTTCGAAAAAGGCAGCCTGGCTGAGCGGCGAGAAGCCGGCAAAGGCAGCGGCACTGGCGAGGGCGGTCTGGGTCAGGCGGGAAAAACGCACAGGCGAGGAGGCCTGGGGCTGTGTCGACAGCATCGTTGTGTACTCCGTTATTGTTCTTATTTTGGCGAAAACGCTTCGAGGCGTTTTTCGGGCGCTACGGATCAGGTAGCTGGGCGGGCAGAACCCACCGTTGCCCGATGCTAAAGGGCGAAGCTTTCACTAACCTTTCAGTTGCCTTTCAATGTTTTCGGGCTTCACAGGGCAGGTAGCGCCTGTAAACTGCCCGGCAAAGCGTGGCGTCGACCATGCCCGAATGAGGTAAAAAAACCATGCGTGTCCTCCTGGTTGAAGACCATTTGCAGCTCGCCGAAAGTGTCGCCCAAGCGCTCAAGAGCACGGGTTTGACCGTCGACGTGTTGCACGATGGGGTGGCCGCGGACCTGGCCTTGAGCAGCGAGGAATACGCGGCGGCGATCCTCGACGTGGGGCTGCCGCGCATGGACGGTTTCGAGGTATTGGCACGCTTGCGCGCCCGTGGAAAAAACTTGCCGGTGCTGATGCTGACGGCTCGCAGCGATGTGAAAGACCGCGTGCACGGCTTGAACCTGGGCGCCGACGACTACTTGGCCAAGCCGTTTGAACTGACGGAACTGGAGGCGCGGGTCAAGGCGCTGTTGCGACGCAGCGTGTTGGGAGGCGAGCGTCAGCAGGCCTGTGGGGTGCTGGTCTATGACCTGGATACGAGGCGCTTCACCGTCGGCGGCGAGCTGATGACGTTGACCTCTCGCGAGCAGGCGGTACTGGAGGCGTTGATCGCTCGCCCGGGCCGCGTGATGAGCAAGGAACAACTGGCCTCCCAGGTGTTTGGCCTGGACGAAGAAGCCAGCCCTGACGCGATTGAGATCTACGTGCACCGCCTGCGCAAGAAACTCGATGGCCAGCCCATCGCCATCGTGACATTCCGCGGTCTCGGCTACCTGCTGGAAGCCCGCGATGCATAAGCCCAGCAGCCTGCGCTGGCGGCTGCTGTGGAACCTGGCGCTGTTGCTGGTGCTGTTGATGCTGGCCAGTGGCATGAGTGCTTACTGGAATGGTCGCGAGGCGGCCGATACGGCCTACGACCGCACGTTGCTGGCCTCGGCGCGCACCATCGCAGCGGGCCTGACCCAGGTGGACGGCACCCTAAGCGCCAATGTGCCGTATGTGGCCTTGGATACGTTTGCCTACGACAGCGCCGGGCGTATTTATTACCAGGTCAATGACATCGACCAGAAGCTGATCTCGGGTTACGAGCACCTGCCCGGCCCACCGCCCGGCACGCCGCGCACCGATGATTATCCGGCGCTGGCACGCTTTTACGACGCCGTGTATCAGGGCCAGCCAGTGCGCGTGGTGAGCCTGCTCAAGGCCGTCTCCGAGCCGAACATGAACGGCATGGCGGAAATCCGCGTGGCGGAAACCGACGAAGCACGGGTGGCCATGGCTCGCAGCCTGATGGCCGACACCTTGCTGCGCTTGGGCATGCTGGCCATTGGTGCGTTGATGTTGGTGTGGTTCGCCGTAAGTGCGGCGCTGCGCCCGTTGGAGCGCCTGCGAACGGCGGTAGAAGAGCGCCAGCCCGATGACCTGCGCCCACTGCCGCTGGTGGAAGTGCAGCATGAGTTCGGCCCGTTGGTGCGTTCCCTCAACCACTTCACCGAACGCCTGCGCGGGCAGTTTGAACGCCAGGCGCAGTTTATTGCCGATGCGGCCCACGAGTTGCGCACGCCGCTGGCGGCGCTCAAGGCCCGGCTCGAACTGGGCCTGCGTGCCGAAGAACCGGCGACCTGGCGCAGTACCCTGGAAACAGCGGCCCAGGGCACTGATCGCCTGACGCACCTGGCCAATCAGTTGCTGTCCCTGGCGCGCATCGAAAATGGCGCCCGGGCGATTGCCGAAGGTGGCGCGCAATTGCTCGACCTCAGCCAATTGGCCCGTGAGCTGGGCATGGCCATGGCGCCTTTGGCCCACGCACGAGGTGTTGCGCTGGCCCTGGAGGCGGATGAACCGGTGTGGTTGCGCGGGGAGCCGACGCTGCTCAATGAACTGCTGAGTAACCTGGTGGATAACGCCCTGGCCCACACGCCACCGGGTGGTAATGTGATTTTGCGCGTGACGACGCCGGCAGTGCTGGAAGTAGAAGACGATGGCCCCGGCATCCCGCTGGATGAGCGGGACCGGGTGTTCGAGCGTTTTTACCGACGCAACCAGCAAAGCATGGGGTCAGGCCTGGGGCTGGCGATTGTCGGGGAGATCTGTCGGGCACACCTGGCGCAGATCAGCCTGCATGATGGCGAGTTGGCGGGGTTGAAGGTGCGGGTGAGTTTTATCGCGGGTGATCAATAAAACATCGAACGCGCCTCATCCAGCTCGGCGCGCAGCGCGTCGCTGTAAGGGTCTACGCGCAGCTTCTTGATCGCCGGAAGACTGGAGACAGCCACACTCGCCAGCGGGTGTTGGGTGCCACGATGGCAATACAGCACGGCGACCTGCACCAGGTCGATGTAATCCAGGGTGGCCGAGTCGCGTTCCAGGTCCAGATACTGGCCCGGCAGGTTCGCCAGCATTTCCGGGAAGTCCCAGCCACGCAGCAGTTTGTCGCCCAGTACGGGATGGATGCTGTCGATCACATGGTTGAGGCTGACCGGGTCGGACAGCAGCTCGTAGTGGTCTTCGGCGTAGGTGAGGATCGGTAGCACGCCGATCTGGTGCACCAACCCGCCGAGCGCGGCCTGATCCGGCTTGAGCTGGCTGTGGCTGCGGCACAGGGCGTAGCTCACGCCCGCCACTTCCAGGCTGCGACGCCAGACGTCGCGCATCTTCTGCTCGACGGCTTCGGAGCGGGCGTGAAAGATCTGTTCCATCACCAGGCCAATCGCCAGGTTGCTGCTGTAGTTGGTGCCCAGCCGAGTGATTGCGGTGTGCAGGTCGGTGACTTCCTGGGACGCGCGCAGCAGCGGGCTGTTGACCACTTTGATCAGGCGCGCCGACAGCGCGGTATCGCGACCAATCACTTTGCTTAAGTGGCTGATGCTGATATCCGGGTCTTCTGCGGCCTGACGGATGTTCAGGGCCACTTCCGGTAATGTCGGCAGAACCAGGTCATCGTTATCGATGGCCGTCACCAAAGCCTGTTGGACTTTTTCCGCCAGCTTGTTCATTCATGCTCTCTAGGGTGTTGCAAAAAGGTACGGCGATCAGCGCTGGATCTCTCGGTCACGGTCGAGCGTGTAAGGCAGGTCATGCAGTTGCAGGCTGGGGCCTTCCAGTGTGCCTAAGTGCACATCGCCACTATCGGCAGCTTCGGCTTGCAGCACGGCAAGAAGTTCAATCGTCTGGTCAGCTTTTGCCGCCAGCACCACTTCGCCGATCGAGCTGTTGTGGCTAGGGGAAAACAGCGGGGTTCCTGGCTCAGGCATATGCGGCGCATCGAGGCTCAAGCGGTACAGGCGACGCTTGAGTTTGCCCAGGTACTGCATGCGCGCGACGATTTCCTGGCCGGTGTAGCAGCCTTTCTTGAAGCTGACGCCGCCTACGGCTTGCAGGTTGAGCATCTGCGGGATGAACAGCTCGCGGGTTTGCGGCATGACCTGGCCGATGCCGGCACGCACTTGGCCGAGCAGCCAGTCATTCAAGTCAGCTTCTTTCAATTGGGCGGCCAATTGGCCGTGCACGGCATCGGCCTGGTCGGCAGGCACCCAGAGCTCGGCGCGACCAGGGGAGACGCGGATGGCGATCAGCGAATCGGTACGTGCGACGCTGTCGTTTTCAGCCGGCAGCTCAAGGCCGAGGCTGGCCAGGGCTTGATCCGCCTCCACCAGGCCGAAGCGTGCCCATGCAGCGCTTTCGTCGGTGAGCTTGGATTTGGAGAACACGGCGTATTTTTTCAGGTCGGCCAGTTGCGGTTCGAGCAGCTCGGTGGCCATGGCCAGGAGTACGCCATCACCATGCAACAGGATGCGAAAGCTCGACTGCATGCGGCCTTTTTGCGTGCAGCGCGCGCCGAGGCTAGCCTGGGTATCGCTCAGGTAATTGAGGTTGCAGGTCAGTTGCCCTTGCAGGAACTTGGCAGCGTCGGCGCCGCGGACGGCGAGAACGCCTTCGTGGGACAGGGGGCAGAAGAAAGCAGAGTCAGCCATGGGTCATCGCAGGTCAAAAAGTCATGGGTGCATCATAGAGGGGCGCCCGGCAAATGGATAGTTTCCGTATGGGGCGACCAAAGCCGACTGTTCCAGTGCCGTCGGGGCTGTATACTTGCCGCCTATTTGAGGAGCGCTCCATGGTCGAAGATGTAGAAATCAATCGTCTCTTCTGGCACAGCCGTCGTGGCATGCTGGAGTTGGACGTGTTGCTGGTGCCTTTCACCAAAGAGGTCTACGCGACCCTCAACCAGGTCGATCGCGACCTCTACGTCCGGTTGCTGACCTGCGAAGATCAGGACATGTTCGGCTGGTTCATGGAACGTTCCGAATCCGAAGACCCAGAGCTGCAGCGTATGGTCCGGATGATCCTGGACCGTGTCCAGCCCAAGTAACCGATTCGAATGCCGCTGGCAGGCCTCACGGTTATTGCTGGCGGCGTATCTTTTTGCCCAGCTGTTCGCGCTGGGCGCCTGTTTACTTGTTGATTTACTTTATTCGAGCCTCGGCCTGCTGGTGTGCTTGGCGCATGCCGCCTGGGTTTTACCGCGACACATCCTGCTGATTCACCGTTCGTCGGCTTGTGGCCTGCGCCGTGACGAGGACGGCTGGCAGCTGTTCAGTGCAGAGCGTGGTTGGCACAGTGTGCAGCTGTGCCCCGACAGCCTGGCGTTGCCGTTGATCGTGGTGCTGCGCTATCGGGTGCCGGGAAAGGGGTGGGTGCGCTCGATCTGTGTGCCGAGGGATTCGCAGGTCGCCGATGTGCACCGGCGCCTGCGGGTACGCCTGAAGTTCAGCCGCCGTAGGTGGTTGGCACCAGGATAGTGTCCCGGGCTTCGGGCAGCATCTGCGGGTAGTCGAGGGTGTAATGCAGGCCCCGGCTTTCCTTGCGCTCCATGGCCGAGCGGATCATCAACTCCGCCACCTGGGCCAGGTTGCGCAGCTCGATCAGGTCGCGGCTGACTTTATAGTTGCTGTAGAACTCGTCAATTTCATCAAGCAGCAAGCGCACGCGATGCTGTGCGCGTTGCAGGCGTTTGTTGGTGCGCACGATCCCTACGTAGTCCCACATGAACCGTCGCAGCTCGTCCCAGTTGTGGGCGATGATTACGTCTTCATCCGAATCGGTCACCTGGCTGGCGTCCCAGCGGGGCAGGGCGGCGGGCACTGCGATGCGTGGCAGTTGTTCGAGGATGTCGGCCGCCGCTGAGCGGGCGTAGACGAAGCATTCGAGCAAGGAATTGCTGGCCATGCGGTTGGCGCCGTGCAGGCCGGTGAAGCTGGTTTCGCCAATCGCATACAGGCCCGGCACGTCGGTGCGGCCGTGCTGGTCGACCATCACGCCACCGCAGGTGTAGTGCGCGGCCGGCACCACGGGGATCGGGCCTTTGGTGATGTCGATATTGAAGGCCAGGCAGCGTTCATAAACGGTGGGGAAGTGGGTCTTGATGAAGGCTTCGGGCTTGTGGCTGATGTCGAGGTAGACGCAGTCGATGCCTAGGCGCTTCATTTCGTGGTCAATGGCGCGGGCGACGATATCGCGCGGGGCCAGTTCGGCGCGCGGGTCGAAGCGCTGCATGAAGCGCTCGCCGTTGGGGAGTTTCAGGTGGGCGCCTTCGCCGCGCAGGGCTTCGGTAATCAGGAAACTCTTGGCTTGCGGGTGATACAGGCAGGTGGGGTGGAACTGGTTGAATTCCAGGTTGGCCACCCGGCAGCCCGAACGCCAGGCCATGGCAATGCCATCGCCGCAGGCCCCGTCGGGGTTGCTGGTATAGAGGTAGACCTTGGCGGCGCCGCCTGAGGCAAGAATAGTGAAGCGTGCGCCATAGGTGTCGACTTCGCCACTGGCGCGATTGAGCACGTAGGCGCCGAGGCAGCGCTCGCCTTCCAGGCCCAGGCGTTTTTCGGTGATCAGGTCGACGGCGACGCGTTGCTCCAGCAGTTCGATGTTGGGGCGCTGGCGGGCTTGGTCGAGCAGGGTCTTGAAAATTGCCGCGCCGGTGGCGTCGGCCGCGTGGATGATGCGGCGGTGGCTGTGGCCGCCTTCGCGGGTCAGGTGGAACTCGAAGCCGCCGTCGTCACTGCTGGCGTGTTCGTCGCGGGTAAAGGGCACGCCTTGGTCAATCAGCCATTGGATGGCTTCGCGACTATGCTCGACGGTGAAGCGCACGGCCTCTTCGTTGCACAGGCCGCCACCGGCGTTGAGGGTGTCTTCGACGTGGGATTGCACGGTGTCGGTGTCGTCCAGCACGGCAGCGACGCCGCCCTGGGCCCAGAATGTCGAGCCATTGGCCAGGTCGCCTTTGCTCAGTACCGCAATCCGCAGGTGGCTGGGAAGGGTCAGTGCAAGGCTCAAACCGGCCGCGCCGCTACCAATCACCAGGACATCGTGTTGAAACTGTTGGCTCATTTGAAGGATTCCGCAAAAAGCGATCCGAAGGGGTGGCGCAAACAGGACGCCTGGATCGGCGAATCAAAGGGTCACACGGGCCACTAGTATATAGAGGGGGGGAGCGGCACAATAGCCGGGCATTCGTGGCAATGTGAGATTACGGTGCACGGCTTGGGTCAGATCGGCCAGTTATTGAAACGGGAACTTTTTGCATAGCCCCGAACTCAATAGCAGGTTGCCCGAAAGCTGGGAAAACGTTGAGTTTATTGGCCCGTCGGGAGCATTGGACGCGTCAGAAAACCGGCGACAAGATTATTCGCGCAGCCGGCGATGCCCGCGCTGCGTTTTTCGTGTGTGCCAAATCAGTGCGTGCCGGAAACTTGCTTGAAGGGGGAGAACTTTTGCGAAAAGTCCGAGTCTATGTTTGCAAGCCTGATCGTTTAGTTATGCAAGCCTCCTTCAAGTACAACGAGGAGTGTTCATGCTAACCCAGGAAGAGGATCAGCAGCTTGTCGAGCGCGTTCAGCGCGGCGATAAGCGGGCATTTGATCTGCTAGTGCTGAAATACCAGCACAAAATTCTCGGGTTGATCGTGCGGTTTGTGCACGACACCCATGAAGCGCAGGACGTTGCACAGGAAGCCTTTATCAAGGCCTATCGTGCACTTGGTAATTTTCGCGGTGACAGTGCGTTTTATACGTGGCTGTATCGCATCGCCATCAACACGGCGAAGAACTATCTGGTGTCTCGCGGACGCCGCCCGCCAGATAGTGATGTGAGTTCAGAAGATGCAGAATTTTACGATGGTGATCACGGCCTCAAAGATCTCGAGTCGCCGGAGCGTGCATTGCTGCGCGACGAGATCGAAGGAACCGTTCATCGCACAATTCAGCAACTGCCAGAAGATTTACGTACGGCGTTAACTTTGCGTGAATTCGATGGTCTGAGTTACGAAGACATTGCGAGCGTCATGCAGTGTCCGGTGGGGACTGTAAGGTCACGGATCTTCCGGGCCCGGGAAGCCATCGATAAAGCCTTGCAACCGTTGTTGCAGGAAAACTAAAGACAGCGGCGACAGCCAAGAGAGGAACCGCCATGAGTCGTGATGCCCTGCAGGAATCGCTGTCCGCAGTGATGGATAACGAAGCGGATGAACTGGAACTTCGTCGAGTGCTCAATGCATTTGATGACGCCGAAACCCGTGATACCTGGTCTCGTTACCAAGTCGCTCGGGCGGTGATGCACAAGGATCTTCTAATCCCTCGTCTGGATATTGCTGCGGCCGTTTCTGCCGCGTTGGCCGATGAAGCCGTTCCGGCAAAAGCTGCTCGTGGACCTTGGCGTAGCCTAGGCCGCCTGGCAGTTGCTGCCTCGGTAACTGTTGCAGTATTGGCGGGTGTTCGCCTGTATAACCAGGACGAAATTGCTGGTGCCGAACTGGCCCAACAGACCCAACAGCCGGTGATGGCTGGACCTCAGGTCAAAGGCCCTGCGGTATTGGCCGGCTACAAGGAAAGCTCTGACAGCACCGGCCCGATGGCCAATGGTGTACTGCAAGGGCAATCCGGCTGGCAGGACCAGCGTCTTCCAGGCTACCTGCGCCAACATGCACAGGAATCGGCTCTGAAAGGCACTGAAAGCGCCCTGCCTTATGCGCGTGCCGCAAGCCTGGAAAACCGCTGATTCGTAAGGAGCTCTATGCGCGCCATACCGCTCCTTACGCTTTTGCTCAGTGGTTGGTTTGCACTCCCCGCCCACGCCGATGAAGCCCAAGACTGGCTGACTCGACTTGGGCGTGCAGAGCAGCAGCAAAGCTTCGAAGGTTCGTTCGTCTATGAACGTAATGGCAGTTTTTCTACCCATGACATCTGGCATCGTGTCCAGGACGGTCAGGTCCGAGAGCGGCTTTTGCAGCTCGATGGTTCCGCCCAGGAAATTGTGCGGGTAGATGGCCGAACCCAATGTGTCAGCGGCACGCTCGTGGCCGGCCTTGGCAACTCGCGCGAGGGTTCTTCCCCTGCGCTTGATCCGCAAAAACTCACTCAATTCTATGATCTGGCTGTCATCGGTAAATCCCGTGTGGCCGGTCGCAATGCCGTGATTGTTTCAATCACGCCCCGCGACCAATACCGCTATGGGTTTGAGTTGCATCTGGATCGCGAAACAGCGCTGCCGCTCAAGTCGTTGCTACTCAATGATCAAGGGCAGTTGCTGGAGCGCTTCCAGTTCACGCGCTTGAATACTTCGGTGACCCCGGACGATCGCAACCTGCAGCCCAGCAGTGAATGCACGCCTGTCGCGGTTTCCGACGGCAAGGCCCCGCAAGTGCCTGCCACTCAGGCCTGGCATCTTGATTGGTTGCCCCCTGGTTTCCAGCTCACCAACAGCAGTGCACGCAAAGACTTCGAGACAAAATCCACCGTCGACAGCCTTATGTATGACGATGGGCTTGCGCGTTTTTCGGTGTTTCTTGAGTCGACCGACGGTGCGAGCGTCACCGAGACCCGCACTCAGCTGGGCCCGACAGTTGCAGTGTCTCGCCGCCTGAATACAGTCGAGGGTGAGGTGATGGTAACGGTTGTCGGCGAAGTGCCCATCGGCACGGCCGAGCGCATTGCGCTCTCGGTACGCGGTGAAAAGACCGCTGCAAAACCATGAGCCGTTAATCCTATGTTCATCCTGATCTTTCAATGTCGTTGCATGCCAGGTCTGTTGCCGAGAGCATGAAATGTCCGGATCAGTATTTTCACTTGCAAAAATCCCCTATGTTTTTTATAGGTCAGGGCCTGTTGGCTCTGGCCTTGTTTTGTTCGCGGAACAAAGATGTCGGTGGCAGTTTCCGGCGTTTCTTGAACCCTGTCGCTCAACCCTGCTCGTCGTAACGGGAGCTGTATGTCGATACCACGTTTGAAGTCTTACCTATCCATAATTGCCACGGTATTGGTGCTGGGTCAGGCCGTGTCTGCGCAAGCAGCCGAACTGCCTGACTTCACCCAACTGGTTGAGCAGGCCTCGCCCGCTGTGGTGAACATCAGCACCACGCAGAAATTGCCGGATCGCAAAGTGTCGAACCAGCAGATGCCAGACCTGGAAGGCCTGCCACCGATGCTGCGCGAGTTCTTCGAGCGTGGCATGCCGCCGCAACAGCGTTCTCCTCGCAGCGGTGGCGGTCAGCGTGAGGCGCAGTCCCTGGGTTCGGGCTTCATCATTTCGCCGGATGGCTACATCCTCACCAATAACCATGTGATTGCCGATGCGGACGAGATCCTCGTCCGCCTGGCCGATCGCAGCGAGCTGAAAGCCAAGCTGGTGGGCACAGACCCACGTTCTGACGTGGCCTTGCTAAAAATTGACGGCAAGGACCTGCCCGTGCTGAAGCTGGGTAAATCCCAGGACCTGAAGGCCGGTCAGTGGGTTGTCGCGATCGGTTCGCCATTTGGCTTTGACCATACCGTCACCCAAGGTATCGTCAGCGCCATCGGCCGTAGCTTGCCAAACGAAAACTACGTGCCATTCATCCAGACCGACGTGCCGATCAACCCGGGCAACTCCGGTGGCCCGCTGTTCAACCTGGCCGGTGAAGTCGTGGGGATCAACTCGCAGATCTACACCCGTTCCGGTGGTTTCATGGGCGTATCCTTTGCGATCCCGATTGACGTGGCCATGGACGTTTCCAACCAGCTGAAAAGCGGTGGCAAGGTCAGCCGCGGCTGGTTGGGCGTTGTGATCCAGGAAGTGAACAAAGACCTGGCTGAGTCCTTCGGCCTTGACAAGCCAGCCGGTGCCTTGGTTGCGCAGATCCAGGACGATGGTCCGGCTGCCAAGGGTGGCCTTCAAGTGGGTGACGTGATCCTGAGCATGAACGGCCAGCCAATCGTCATGTCGGCCGACTTGCCGCACTTGGTCGGCGCACTCAAGGCGGGTAGCAAGGCCAAGCTTGAAGTGATCCGCGACGGCAAGCGTCAGACTGTTGAACTGACCGTCGGTGCGATTCCTGAAGAGGGCGCAACCCTGGATGCTCTGGGCAACGCCAAGCCCGGCGCGGAGCGCAGCAGCAATCGCTTGGGTATTGCCGTGGTCGAACTGACCGACGAGCAGAAGAAGAGCTTCGACCTCAAGAGCGGCGTCGTGATCAAGGAAGTCCAGGACGGCCCGGCCGCCCTGATCGGCCTGCAGCCTGGTGATGTGATCACTCACCTGAACAACCAGGCGATCAACTCCACCAAGGAATTCACCGATATCGCCAAGGCGTTGCCGAAGAATCGTTCGGTGTCGATGCGTGTCCTGCGTCAGGGCCGCGCCAGCTTCATTACCTTCAAATTAGCCGAATAATCCGGCAGTAAAAGAAAAGCCCCGCCTTCGTTAAGCGAAGACGGGGCTTTTTTGTGGGCGATGGGTTTAGCTCATCATCCCTTTGACCAGGCGTTCCTGTTCGATCAACTCACGCTGGCGTGCGTCGATACGCGAAGACAGAGGAAAGTTGTTGCCGGCCCGGCGCTTGGCGAAATCCAGTTGCTGAATGGCCTGTTGGAAGTCGCCCACCAAGGCAAAGTATTCGGCGCGCGCCTGGTGCAGGCCGATGATATTGCCGGACAAACCGCGCGTCTCGGCGACCTGGTACCAGACGTCCGGGTCATCAGGGCGGGACTTGAGCAACCCATCCAGCGCCTTCTCCGCATCGGCCGTGCGATTCTGTTTAAGCAGCAGGTCCACCCGCACCTGGTTCAGCGGATAGTTACCGGGGTATTGGGTGAGCATGCGATCAGTGCGTTGCTGGGCATCCGGAAAGCGGCTGTTGGCAATGTCCAGTTCGATCTGCGCCAAGTTATACGTGATGTCGTTGGGGGCTTTCGCCAGCAGGGGCGCCAGGCTTTCCCGCGCTTCTTTGTACTGGGTGCCCTTGATCTGGGCGATGGCCAGCCCATAACGCGCCACATCGTTTTTCGGGTTTTCATCCAGCTGCGCCTGGAAGCGTTTGGCTGCCAACCCAGGCGTGTCTTCGTATTGCAACTGCACCCGAGCGCGAATCAACTGGTAGCGCAGGCTGTCTTCCTTGCCACCGGGCTTGGCCTGTTCCGCGCGGTTGCGGGTGTCAGCGATTCGGGACTCGGTCACCGGGTGTGTCAGCAGGAATTCCGGTGGCTTGGCATCGAAGCGGTACTGACGCATCAGGCGTTCGAACATGGTGGGCATGGAGCGGGGGTCGTAGCCGGCCTTTTCCAGGTTGAGGATGCCGATACGGTCCGCCTCCTGTTCGTTCTGACGGGAAAAGCGGCGCTGCTCCTGGATCGCTGCTGCCTGGCTGCCGGCAATGGCGGCAATCCCAGCATCACCTGCACCGGCTGCCGCCGCGATGATGCCGCCGAGCAAAGCGGCCATCATCGGGATCTGCATGCGCGATTGCGCTTCTACGCCCCGGGCGAAGTGACGCTGGGACAAGTGGGCCAATTCGTGGGCGAGTACCGAAGCATATTCACCCTCGGTCTGGGCATTGAGAAACAGGCCGCCGTTGACGCCCACGATCCCGCCAGGTGCGGCAAAGGCGTTGAGCTGCGGGCTGTTGATCAGGATGAACTCCAGGCGCCGGTCATTGACCTGGCTGGTCTCTACCAGTTTATACACGCTGGTTTCGACGTAGTCCTTGAGCTGAGGGTCATTGAGTTGCGAGACCTGGCCGCGCAGGTAAGCGAGCCATGCGCGACCCAGTTGGTATTCCTGTTGCGGCGAGACAATGGCAGAACTGGCGTCGCCAAGTGACGGCAGGTCGTCAGCAAAGCCCGGAGAGGCCAGCAGGCAAGCCAGCGTCAGCAGGGTAGGGCGCAAAAAAGTCATGCACAAAGCCTTTCGACAAAGAGCTTACTGTAGCCGGACACTGAGCTTCGGACCAGATATTCTAGGCAGCCCGAACCCATGCCCGGAGTAAATTCATGACCGACGCTGTAGCCTTTGACGCCGAGCTTGATGCCAGTGGACTCAATTGCCCGTTGCCTTTGCTGAAGGCCAAGCTGGAACTCAATCGACTGGCCAGTGGTGCGGTGCTCAAGGTAACCGCCACGGACGCTGGCTCCCAGCGGGATTTCCGGACGTTTGCCAGGCTGGCTGGGCATACGCTGTTGCACGAAGAAGATGTCGCCGGCGTGTACCGCTATTGGTTGCGCAAGGCCTGAACCGTTTGCCCATACCCTCCGAGGTTGATTGATGTTCAAAGTGTTACGAGACTGGATTCAGCGCTACTTCTCCGATGAGGAGGCCGTGGTGCTGGCAGTCCTGCTGTTCCTGGCCTTTACGGCGGTACTCACCCTAGGTGGCATGCTGGCTCCTGTGCTGGCAGGCATGGTGCTGGCTTACCTGATGCAAGGTCTGGTGACCACGCTGGAGCGTATGCGCCTGCCAGGTGGCGCCGCAGTTGGGCTGGTGTTTGCTCTGTTCATGGGTGTGTTGCTGGTCTTCATCGTGGTGGTCGTGCCGTTGTTGTGGCATCAGTTGATCACCTTGTTCAACGAACTGCCGGGCATGCTCGCCAAATGGCAATCGCTGTTGTTGTTGCTACCTGAGCGCTACCCGCACTTGGTGTCGGATGAACAGGTATTACAGGCCATCGAAGTGGCGCGCGGCGAGATCGGAAAGTTCGGGCAATGGGCGTTGACCTTTTCCCTGTCCAGCTTGCCGTTGCTGGTCAACATTATGATCTACCTGGTGCTGGTGCCGATCCTGGTGTTTTTCTTCCTCAAGGATCGCGCCATGATCGGCCGCTGGGTGCGTGGCTACTTGCCGCGTGAGCGGGCGCTGATCACGCGGGTGGCCGAGGAAATGAACCGGCAGATTGCCAACTACATCCGTGGCAAGGTCATCGAGATCGTGATTTGCGGGGGCGTCACCTACATCGCCTTTGTCGCGCTTGGACTGAACTATGCAGCACTGCTGGCATTGCTGGTGGGGGTATCGGTGGTGGTGCCGTATGTGGGGGCGGTGGTGGTGACCGTGCCGGTGATGTTGATCGCGTTGTTCCAGTGGGGTTGGAGCGACCAGTTCATCTACCTGATGGCGGTATACGGCATTATTCAGACCCTGGACGGCAACGTGCTGGTGCCGCTGCTGTTTTCGGAGGCCGTCAATCTGCATCCAGTGGCAATTATCTGTGCGGTGTTGTTGTTTGGTGGGCTGTGGGGATTCTGGGGGGTGTTCTTTGCGATCCCCCTGGCGACGCTATTCAAGGCCGTACTGGATGCGTGGCCGCGGCAAGAACCGGTGGTTGCGCCGCTGCTTTAAACGTTGTGGGGGAATTTAAGATGCTATCGCCGGCAAGCCAGCTCCTACAGGAGAATGCGTTCCACCTGTAGGAGCCGGCTTGCCGGCGATGCGATCAAACGGTTGCCGCAGCAATCATGCCTTGTTCAAGGCTTGTGCCGCTGCCAAAACGGCATCCACATGCCCCGGCACTTTCACGCCGCGCCATTCCTGACGCAGCACGCCATCCTTGTCGATGAGGAAAGTGCTGCGGTCCACGCCCAGGTATTCCTTGCCGTACAGCTTCTTCAGCTTGATCACGTCAAACAGCTGGCAAACCGCTTCGTCCTTGTCACTGATCAGCTCGAAGGGAAACGCCTGCTTGCCCTTGAAATTTTCGTGAGATTTCACGCTGTCGCGCGAAACGCCGAACACTTCGGTGTTGGCCGCCTTGAAGGCTGCGTACTGGTCACGAAAACCCTGGCCCTCGGTGGTGCAACCCGGGGTGCTGTCCTTGGGGTAGAAGTAGATCACCACTTGCTTGCCCTTGAGGGCTGCAAGGCTGAAGGTCTGGCCGCTGGTGGCCTGGGCTTCGAAATCGGCCACAGGTGTATCGAGAGCTACCGGCATGGGATCTTCCTTACATTGGGTTCTGTGGGCGCCATGGTTCGATCAGGGCGTCGAGGTTCAAGGCGTCGGCGAAGTCCAGGAACTGGTCGCGCAGCCAACTGATCTGCACACCGGGCGGCAAGGTCACGGTGAAGGTGGCATTGAGCATGGTGCCGCCGGTCTGCGGTGCCTGGTAAGTGTCGCAGGTCAGGTTTTCCAGTTCGACGTTGTGGTCGATGAAGAACTGGCACAGCTCGTTGACGATGTCCGAGCGGTAGGCCGAACTGACGTAGGCAACATAAGGCAGCGCCTGCGGGCGGTTCTCCAGTGCGGCGCTGCGCACGACATTCACGGTGAAGTCGTGCTTCTTGGCAAGGCCCGGCAAGCCGGTTTCCAGGCGCGCCAGGGCGTCCCAGGTGCCGGAGATCTGCAGGACCAGTGCACTGCACTCGCCATGGCGGGTCAGGCGGGAGGTCACGACGGCGCAGCGGTTCTCATGGCTGGCGCGGCACAGGACGTTGGTCAGCTCCATGGGGTTGGCGCCGAGGGCACTGATAACAAGGAATTGTTCGCGAACTGTGGGGGTGGACATGCAGCCTTCCTAAAGCGATGAGCGGTCGATACCGTATGGGCCGTATCGATCAAAGGATGAAGGGTAGCGAAAAGCGTCGCCAAGGGCTAGGAGGTGGCGTTTTCATTACGTGACCGATTGGATTTCATCCTGTGTGAAGTGATGCATTGGCCCAATGATGGCATTGCCTGTCGTTTAGTTACGTCAGAACGCATCCTCACGTGGTACTTCGCTTGTACAAGCATCTTGGCGCCAGTACCATTACGGCTCTCTTTTTCCGGCAGGAGCGGTTGCATGATTGCGGGCAGTATGGTGGCACTGGTCACACCCATGGATGCACAAGGTCATCTCGACTGGGACAGCCTGGGCAAACTGGTGGACTTCCACCTGCAAGAAGGCACCAACGCCATCGTGGCGGTCGGCACCACAGGTGAGTCGGCCACCCTCGATGTGGAAGAACACATCCAGGTCATCGAATTTGTCGTCAAGCGTGTTGCGGGCCGCATCGCCGTGATCGCTGGTACGGGCGCCAACTCGACGCGCGAAGCGATCGAGCTGACCAAAAACGCCAAGAAGGCCGGCGCCGATGCCTGCCTGCTGGTGACCCCGTACTACAATAAGCCGACCCAGGAAGGTTTGTACCAGCACTTCCGCGCTATTGCCGAAGCGGTCGATATCCCGCAGATCCTCTACAACGTACCTGGCCGCACCGCATGCGACATGCAGGCTGCTACTGTGATCCGTCTGTCCACCGTGCCGAACATCATCGGTATCAAGGAAGCCACGGGCGACCTGCAGCGCGCCAAGGACATCCTGGCCGGCGTGAGCAGCGACTTCCTGGTCTACTCCGGTGACGACGCCACGGCGGTCGAGCTGATCCTGCTGGGCGGCAAGGGCAACATTTCCGTGACTGCCAACGTGGCTCCGCGTGCCATGAGCGAAATGTGCGCCGCCGCCATCGCCGGTGACGCAGTGACCGCGCGTGCTATCCACGAGAAGTTGATGCCGCTCAACAAGACACTGTTTATCGAATCCAATCCTATTCCCGTGAAATGGGCGCTGACTGAAATGGGCTTGATGCCGGACGGTATCCGTCTGCCGCTCACCCGCCTCAGCGAAGCCTGTCACGAACCGCTGCGACAGGCCCTGCGCCAGTCCGGCGTCCTGGTTTAATTGAGGAAGCACTACGCATGAAGCGATTGGCCGGACTTTCCGCACTTGCCTTGATTATCTCCAGCACCAGTGGCTGCGGTTGGATCTGGGGCCCGGAAGGCTACTTCCGTGACCGCGGTAGCGATTACCTGGAAGCCCAAGCAACCAAACCGATGCAACTGCCACCGGATGTCAACGTCGCCAAGCGCCTTGACCCGTTGTTGCCGATCCCGCGTAACGTTGCCGACGACACCACCAAGGGTGAGTACGTGGTGCCGCGTCCGCAGCCGATCTCGGCCGTGGCAGATGCCAGCGACTACAGCCTGCAAAAGAGTGGCGACAACCGCTGGATCATGGCCCAGCGTCCACCGGCCGAAGTCTGGCCGGTGGCCCTGCAGTTCTTCCAGGACAATGGTTTTCGCATTGACGAGCAGCGCCCACAGACTGGTGAGTTCACCACCGCCTGGCAGCAGGGCAGCGAGCTGTCCGCCAGCATGGCCAAGCGCCTGCAGGCCGGCGGTGTAGCCGCCGACAGCGAAGCCCGTGTGCGTGTGCGCATCGAGCCTGGCGTGCAGCGCAATACCAGTGAAGTCTACGTGGTCAGCGCCGAGCGTCCTGCCGGCAGCACTGCCAACGTCGACTTCACCAACCGTTCGGTCAACACCGGCGTGGATTCCGCGCTGGTCGACGAGATGCTGGCCAGCATGAGCCGCATTTCCGAGAAGGGCGGTTCCGTTTCCCTGCTCGCCGCACGTGACTACGACACGCCTAACCGTGTCAGCCTCACCGAAGACGGCAGCGGCAACGTGGTGTTGAACCTCGGTGAAGACCTGGACCGTGCCTGGGCCAGCGTCGGTCGTGCGTTGGAGCAAGGTCCTTGGCGTGTTGAAGACATCAACCGTAGCCTGGGCCTGTACTACATCAACGTGGCTGAAAAGGCCGAGAAGAAAGATGAAGAGCCAGGTTTCTTCGGCAAGTTGTTCGGCAGCAAGCCGACCAAGGAAGAGATCGAGACCCGTGCCGAGCGTTACCAGGTTCGTTTGAGCAAGGTGGGCGACAGCGTACAAGTGACCGTCGAGAAGAACATCAATACCGTTGCGCCAGCTGAAACGGCTCGCAAAGTACTGGGCGTGATTCAGGACAACCTGGGCTGATCCGATGCGTTTTGCCGTTCTCGGCAGCGGTAGCCAAGGGAACGGCACGCTGATCGCACATGACGACACGTATGTGCTGGTGGATTGTGGTTTCTCGTTAAAAGAAACCGAGCGGCGCCTGCTGCGCCTGGGGGTTCACCCCGCGCAGCTGAGCGCGATTCTGGTGACCCACGAACATGCCGATCACGTGCATGGCGTGGGGTTACTGTCTCGGCGCTACAATCTGCCGGTGTATCTCAGCCGTGGCACGTTGCGCGGGATGCGCAAGCCCATTGAACCTACTGGTTTCCTGGCCGGTGGCGAGAATCTGCAAATCGGTGCGCTGAGCATCGATGTGATTGCGGTAGCGCACGATGCCCGCGAGCCGACGCAATACGTATTCAGTGGGGGAGAGCGGCGCTTTGGCGTGCTCACCGACCTGGGGTCGTACTGCGCCAAGGTGCTGGAAGGGTATCGCGACCTCGATGCGTTGATGATCGAGTCCAATCACTGCCGAGACATGCTGGCTCGCGGTCATTACCCCTACTTTCTCAAGCAGCGGGTGGGTGGCGAGCTGGGGCATTTGAACAACCACCAGGCGGCGTACCTGGTGTATGAGTTGGGCTGGCAAGACCTGCAACACCTGGTCCTGGCCCACCTGAGCAGCAAGAACAACCTGCCGCAGCTTGCCCGGCAATGTTTTGTCGACACCCTTGGGTGCGACCCGGACTGGCTGCAACTGGCCGATCAAGATTCAGGGCTCGACTGGCGACACATCGCCTAGCCCACCCTTTAGTAAGCGGAGCCCATCATGGAAAAGCGTGAAGAACTCTACCGCGGTAAAGCCAAGTCGGTGTACAAGACCGACGATGCCAACCGCCTGATCCTGCTGTTTCGCAACGACACCTCGGCGTTCGACGGCAAGCGTATCGAACAACTTGATCGCAAAGGCATGGTGAACAACAAGTTCAACGCCTTCATCATGCAAAAACTCGAAGCGGCCGGTATTCCGACCCAGTTCGACAAACTGCTGGGCGACAACGAGTGCCTGGTCAAGAAGCTGGACATGATTCCAGTTGAATGCGTCGTGCGTAATTACGCGGCTGGCAGTCTGGTTAAGCGCCTGGGCGTGGAAGAGGGTCTCAAGCTTAATCCTTACACGTTTGAACTGTTCCTGAAGGACGACGCCAAGGGCGATCCGTTCATCAACGAATCCCACGTTGTGGCTTTCGGCTGGGGTACTGCTGAGCAACTGGCGCGCATGAAGGAGTTGTCCCTCAAGGTCAACGACGTGCTGAGCAAGTTGTTCGACGATGCGGGTCTGCTGCTGGTCGACTTTAAGCTTGAGTTCGGCGTGTTCCACGACGGCTCCATCGTCTTGGGCGATGAATTCAGTCCGGACGGCTGCCGCCTGTGGGACAAGGACACTAAGAAGAAGATGGACAAAGACCGCTTCCGCCAGGGCCTCGGTGATGTGATCGAAGCCTACGAAGAAGTCGCCAATCGTCTGGGTGTACCGCTTTAATCGACGCAAGCATCTGATAGCACGGAAAAAAATCGCTTTTGGGGTTTGCTTCTGCGAAACACGCTGTTATGATGCGCGCCGTTGGAGAGATGCCAGAGTGGCCGAATGGGACGGATTCGAAATCCGTTGTACCTTCACCGGTACCTAGGGTTCGAATCCCTATCTCTCCGCCATATAAGTACAGAAAGGCCCCATTTTATGGGGCCTTTTTGCATTCTGCGGTTTCTGTTTCCCTTCGCCCTTTATTTACGTGCTTTTGCTCTGCTGTTCTTTAAGATGGCTTTCGCGTTTTTGGAGCTTTTCTGACCTTTATGACAGAAATGTGAAGAAAGGCGTTGACGGCAGATTATATCTGTCTATAATTCGCCCCACTTCCGGCGCAGTCGAAACGGAAAACTCCTTGATAAACAATGGGTTATGTAGGTTTTGACGGTAAGTTGCTTCAGTTCATCGAAGCCAAAAGGAAGTTGAAAAAGAGGTGTTGACAGCAGCGTGT
>NZ_JBWKRS010000018.1:0-11356 GCF_059419385.1 Pseudomonas sp. GW821-FHT05H12
CCCCCCCCCCCCCCCCCCCCCCCCCCCCCCCCCCCCCCCCCCCCCCCCCCCCCCCCCCCCCCCCCGCTCCCACATTTTTGATCGGCGCGAGTCTTGAGTTTACTGATTCAGGCGCACCTGTTTTTCCAGCTCGGTCTTGAGACCGGGCTCAAGCCTGAGCTGGCGCGCCAGCTCGTCGAGGTAGGCCTTTTCCATGAAGTTCTCCTCGTCCACCAGCATCACACTGGCGATGTACATCTCGGCCGCCATTTCCGGGGTGCCAGCCGCCCGCGCCACGTCGGCCGGGTCCAGGGGCTTGTTCAGCTCGGCGTGCAGCCAGCTTTGCAGCTCACGGTCGTTATCCAGCTTGGTGAATTCGCCTTCGATCAGCGCACGTTCACGTTCATCCACATGGCCGTCGGCCTTGGCTGCCGCCACCAGTGCCTTGAGGATCGCCTGGCTGTGCTGCTCAACCTGGGCCGGCGGCAGGCGGTCGAGGGTCTGCGGCTCGCCCTTCGGCGCATTCGCCTGCTGCGCCTGCCAGTTGCCATAGGCCTTGTAGGCAATCACGCCCAGCGCTGCCAGCCCGCCGTAGGTCAGGGCTTTTCCGCCAAACTTGCGGGCTTTTTTATTGCCCAGCAGCAGCCCCATGGCGCCCGCCGCCAGGGCCCCGCCACCGGCGCCGCCGAGCAGGCTGCCCAGCCCGCCACCGCCGAGCAAGCCGCCAAGGGCGCCTTTATCCTCCTGTTTACGCGAGTCCCCGGCCTTGTTCTGCAGCATGTCCTGACCGGATTTGAGCAACTGATCGAGCAATCCACGGGTGTTCATAAGGAGCCTCCAGGCACTTGGGTACGTAGGACTAATAGGCCCCCAGCGTAAAACCAAGTGCCAAAAAGCCCCGATCTAGAGTGCTTCCAGATGTAACGCCACGGCCTTTCGATTAAAACGATATACACTCGAACAAATCTATAAAAATACCCCACTGGTAATTCCAGCATGATGACCTTGCGTCAAATCCGGCACTTTATCGCCGTGGCCGAGACAGGCTCGATCTCCGCCGCCGCGCAGACCGCCTTCATTTCCCAGTCGACCCTGACCCTGGCGATCCAGCAACTGGAGCAGGAAATCGGCGTCAACCTGTTCAACCGCCACGCCAAGGGCATGACCCTGACCCACCAGGGCCACCAGTTCCTGCGCCAGGCGCACTTGATCCTCGCCACCGTCGACAACGCCAAACGCAGCCTGCAACAGAGCACCGACCAGGTCGCCGGGCAGTTGATCATCGGCGTGACCAGCCTGGTGGCCGGCTACTACCTCGCTGACCTGCTCACCCGCTTCCAGCGCGCCTACCCCAATGTGGAAATCCGCGTGATGGAAGACGAGCGCCCGTATATCGAGCATTTGCTGGTCAGCGGCGAAATCGATGTGGGTGTGCTGATCCTCTCCAACCTCGAAGACCGCCACGCCCTGCAGACCGAAGTGCTAACCCATTCGCCCCACCGCCTGTGGCTGCCGGCGCAGCACCCGCTGCTGGAACACGACAGCATCAACCTGGCCGACGTCGCCCGCGAGCCGCTGATCCAGCTGAACGTCGACGAAATGGGCCATAACGCCCAGCGCATGTGGGCCGGCGCCGGCCTGCAACCGCGCGTCACGTTGCGTACCGCCTCTACCGAAGCCGTGCGAAGCCTGGTGGCGGCAGGGCTTGGCGTGTCGATCCAGCCGGACATGACCTACCGCCCGTGGTCGCTGGAGGGGGACATCATTGAAGCGCGACCGATTGCCGACCTCAGCCAGACCCTCGACGTGGGCCTGGCCTGGCGCCGTGGCACTGCGCGACCGGCACTGGTAGACCCGTTCCTGACGGTGGCCCGCGAACAGCCGCACCCACGCAAGCCATCTATTTAATCGAATGCTGCATTCAGTATTTAGTATTTGTTGACCTCGCGCCTGACCTCTAGTCTCTGCTTATCCCATAAGAGAAAGGTCAGGCGCTCGTAAGAGAACGCCCATGGCCATACAAGAAAAGAGATCGCGAAAAATGTCCGGCGCGCCCACCCCGCTGCTCACTGCGTTGCTGATCGACGGCGAACTGGTCCAGGGCCAGGGCTTTGCCGAGCCGATCCTCAACCCGGCCACCGGTGAAGTCCTCACCCAGATTGCCGAAGCCAGCACCGAACAGGTGGAAACCGCGATCCTCGCCGCCCACCGCGCCTTTGCCGGCTGGTCGCGCACCACGCCCCAACAACGTTCGAACATCCTGCTCGGCATCGCCGACGCCATCGAAAAACAAGCCGACTATTTAGCCCGCCTGGAATCCCTGAACTGTGGCAAGCCGTTGCACCTGGCGCGCCAGGATGACCTGAGCGCCACCGTCGACGTGTTCCGCTTTTTCGCCGGCGCCGTGCGCTGCCAGACCGGGCAACTGAGCGGCGAATACCTGCCGGGCTACACCAGCATGGTGCGCCGCGATCCTATCGGGGTGGTGGCGTCGATTGCGCCGTGGAACTACCCGTTGATGATGGCCGCGTGGAAGATCGCGCCGGCCCTGGCCGCCGGCAATACCCTGGTGTTCAAGCCGTCGGAACATACGCCGCTGTCGATCCTGGCCCTGGCCCCCGCCCTTAAAGAGCTGTTGCCGCGCGGCGTGATCAACATTCTGTGTGGCGGCGGCGAAGGCGTCGGCAGCCATCTGGTGAGCCACGCCAAAGTGCGCATGGTCTCGCTGACCGGCGATATCGTCACCGGGCAGAAGATCCTGCAAGCCGCGTCCAAAACCCTTAAACGTACGCACCTGGAACTGGGCGGCAAGGCCCCGGTGATCGTGTGCAACGATGCCGACCTGCAAGCTGTGGTCGAGGGCGTGCGCGCCTACGGTTATTACAACGCCGGCCAGGACTGCACCGCCGCGTGCCGCATCTACGCCCAGGCGGGTATCCACGACAAATTGGTCGCCGAACTCGGCGCCGCCGTGAGCAGCCTGCGCTTTGCCGGCAAACGCGACGCCGACAACGAACTGGGCCCGCTGATCAGCACACGCCAGCGCGACCGCGTGGCCAGTTTTGTCGAACGCGCCCTCGGCCAGCCGCATATCGAACGCATCACCGGCGCCGCCGTGCATTCGGGCGCGGGCTTCTATTACCAGCCGACCCTGCTGGCCGGGTGCAAGCAGAACGATGAAATCGTGCAGCGCGAAGTGTTCGGCCCGGTGGTCACCGTGACCCGCTTCGACGAGCTGGAACAAGCCGTGGACTGGGCCAACGACTCCGAATACGGACTGGCCTCGTCGGTGTGGACCCAGAACCTGGACAAGGCCATGCAAGTGGCCGCACGCCTGCAATACGGCTGCACCTGGATCAACAGCCATTTCATGCTGGTCAGCGAAATGCCCCACGGCGGCTTGAAGCGCTCGGGGTACGGGAAAGATCTGTCCAGCGATTCGCTACAGGACTACAGCGTGGTGCGGCACATCATGGCCCGCCACGGCCAGCATCTTTAAAACAACAACTAAGCTCATGCGTCACGGCTTCACACACTGCCCCGACCATAATTAAAGAAGAGGGAATCCCCATGTCTGCGCACAAGACCGCACTGCTCAGTGCCCTGACCACCGCGCTGCTGGCCAGCGCCAGCCTCCAGGCCGCCGAACCGCTCAAGGCGGTCGGCGCTGGCGAAGGCCAACTGGATATCGTCGCCTGGCCCGGCTACATCGAACGTGGCGACAGCGACAAGGCCTACGACTGGGTCACCGGGTTCGAGAAGGAAACCGGCTGCAAGGTCAATGTGAAAACCGCCGCCACCTCTGACGAAATGGTCAGCCTGATGGCCAAGGGCGGTTATGACCTGGTCACCGCTTCGGGCGACGCGTCGTTGCGTTTGATCGGTGGCAAGCGTGTGCAGCCGATCAACACGGCGCTGATCCCCAACTGGAAGAACATCGACCCGCGCCTCAAGGATGCACCGTGGTACGTGGTCGGCCAGCAAACCTATGGCACCCCGTACCAGTGGGGCCCGAACGTGTTGATGTACAACACCAACGTGTTCAAGACCGCCCCCACCAGCTGGAATGTGATTTTCGACGCGCAGAACCTGCCGGACGGCAAGCCGAACAAAGGTCGCGTGCAGGCCTATGACGGCCCGATCTACATCGCTGATGCGGCGCTGTACCTCAAGAGTACCAAGCCGGAGCTGGGTATCCAGAACCCCTATGAACTGACCGAAACCCAGTACAAGGCCGTGCTTGAACTGCTGCGTGCCCAGCAGCCGTTGATCCACCGCTACTGGCACGACACCACCGTGCAAATGAGCGACTTCAAAAATGAAGGCGTGGTGGCCTCCAGCGCCTGGCCGTACCAGGTCAACGGCCTGGTCAACGAGAAGCAGCCGATTGCCTCGACCATTCCGAAGGAAGGCGCCACCGGCTGGGCGGACACCACCATGCTGCACACCGATGCCAAGCACCCGAACTGCGCCTACAAGTGGATGGACTGGTCGCTGCAACCGAAAGTCCAGGGCGACGTCGCGGCCTGGTTCGGCTCGTTGCCAGCGGTACCGGCGGCCTGCAAGGAAAGCGAACTGCTGGGCGCCGAAGGCTGCAAGACCAACGGTTTCGACCAGTTCGACAAGATCGCTTTCTGGAAAACCCCGCAGGCTGAAGGCGGCAAGTTCGTGCCGTACAGCCGCTGGACCCAGGATTACATCGCGATCATGGGCGGCCGCTGACCGCCAGCCTCCCTTGTGGAGGCTGGCTTCTGTGGGAGCTGGCTTGCCTGCGATGGCATCACCTCGGTGTAACAGACACACCGAGGCGCCTGCATCGCGGGCAAGCCCGGCTCCCACAGAAAAGCACCCATATTTGAGTTGCGATTACAGATTTTGTTTTTTCAGAAGTCCAGGCCGGGCCGCTGCGACGACCCGCGCCTTTTTGGAGCACCGCACCATGACGCTTGCAGTCCAATTCACCCACGTTTCCCGTCAGTTCGGCGAAGTGAAAGCCGTTGACCGGGTTTCCATCGATATCCAGGACGGCGAGTTCTTTTCCATGCTCGGCCCTTCCGGCTCCGGCAAGACCACGTGCCTGCGCCTGATTGCCGGTTTCGAGCAACCGAGCGCAGGCTCGATCCGTATTCATGGCGAGGAAGCCGCGGGCTTGCCGCCGTACCAGCGTGACGTGAACACCGTGTTCCAGGATTACGCGCTGTTCCCCCACATGAACGTGCGCGACAACGTGGCCTACGGCCTCAAGGTCAAGGGCATCGGCAAGACCGAACGCCTGAACCGCGCCGAAGAAGCCCTCGGCATGGTCGCCCTCGGTGGCTACGGCGACCGCAAGCCGGTGCAACTGTCTGGTGGCCAACGCCAACGGGTCGCCCTGGCCCGCGCCCTGGTCAATCGTCCACGGGTGTTGCTGCTGGATGAGCCGTTGGGCGCCCTCGACCTCAAGCTGCGCGAACAAATGCAAAGCGAGCTGAAAAAGCTGCAGCGCCAGCTCGGTATCACCTTTATTTTCGTAACCCACGACCAGACCGAAGCGCTGTCGATGTCCGACCGCGTGGCGGTGTTCAACAAGGGCCGCATCGAGCAAGTCGACACCCCGCGCAACCTGTACATGAAGCCCGCCACCGCGTTCGTGGCCGAGTTCGTCGGCACCTCCAACGTGATTCGCGGCGAGCTGGCGCAACGCCTCAGCGGCAGCGCGCAAGCCTTCTCGATCCGCCCGGAACACGTGCGCTTTGCCGAAGGCGCGCTGGGCGCTGGTGAGGTGGAAGTCAGCGGCCTGCTGCATGACATCCAGTACCAAGGCAGCGCCACCCGCTATGAACTCAAGCTGGAAAACGGCCAGGCGCTGAACATCAGCCAGGCCAACAACCAGTGGCTGGACACCAGCAGCGGCTACCAGGTGGGCCAGTCCATCACTGCACGCTGGGCACGGGAAGCGATGACGCCCCTGACCGACAGCGCAGGCGAGGTGTGACATGAGCCTGGCCCTTTCCCAACCGCCGATGCGCAGGTTTTCCAACCTGCTGTACCGCAAGCCCAACCTGTACCTGGCGATGTTGCTGGTGCCGCCGCTGATCTGGTTCGGCGCGATCTACCTGGGCTCGTTGCTGACCCTGCTGTGGCAAGGTTTCTACACCTTCGACGACTTCACCATGGCGGTCACGCCGGACCTGACCCTGGCCAACTTCGCCGCGCTGTTCCAGCCGTCGAACTTCGACATCATCGTACGCACCTTGAGCATGGCGATTGTGGTATCGATCGCCAGCGCCGTGGTCGCCTTCCCGATCGCCTACTACATGGCGCGCTACACCACGGGCAAGACCAAGGCGTTTTTCTACATCGCGGTGATGATGCCGATGTGGGCCAGCTATATCGTCAAGGCCTACGCCTGGACCTTGCTGCTGGCCAAAGGCGGCGTGGCGCAGTGGTTCGTGCAGCACCTGGGCCTGGAGCCGGTGTTGCAGTTCGTGCTGGGCATTCCGGGTGTAGGCGGTAGTACCTTGAGCACTTCGCACCTGGGGCGGTTCATGGTGTTCGTCTACATCTGGCTGCCGTTCATGATTTTGCCGATCCAGGCCTCGCTGGAGCGTTTGCCGCCTTCACTGTTGCAAGCGTCGGCGGACCTCGGCGCCAAGCCGCGCCAAACCTTCATGCAGGTGATTCTGCCGCTGTCAGTGCCGGGGATTGCGGCCGGTTCGATCTTCACCTTCTCGCTGACCCTGGGCGACTTCATCGTGCCGCAGCTGGTCGGCCCGCCGGGTTACTTCGTCGGCGGCATGGTGTACGCCCAGCAAGGCGCCATCGGCAACATGCCCATGGCCGCGGCGTTCACCCTGGTGCCCATCGTGCTGATCGCGGTTTACCTCTCCATCGTCAAACGCCTGGGGGCCTTCGATGCACTCTGAGAAATCATCATTAGGCTTGAAGATCGCAGCCTGGGGCGGCTTGGTGTTCTTGCACTTCCCGATCCTGATCATCTTCCTCTACGCCTTCAACACCGAAGAAGCCGCGTTCAGCTTTCCGCCCCAGGGCTTCACCCTGAAGTGGTTCAGCGTGGCCTTCGCCCGGCCGGACGTGCTGGACGCGATCAAGTTGTCGCTGCAGATCGCGGCGATTGCCACGCTGATCGCCATGGTGCTCGGTACCCTGGCCTCAGCGGCGCTGTATCGCCGCGAGTTCTTCGGCAAACAAGGCGTGTCGCTGATGCTGATCCTGCCGATTGCATTGCCGGGGATCATCACCGGTATCGCGCTGCTGGCAACGTTCAAGACGCTGGGCATCGAGCCCGGGATGTTCACCATCATCGTCGGCCACGCGACGTTCTGCGTGGTGATCGTCTATAACAACGTGATCGCGCGTTTGCGCCGCACCTCCCACAGCCTGATCGAAGCCTCGATGGACCTGGGCGCCGACGGCTGGCAGACCTTCCGCTACATCATCATGCCCAACCTGGGCTCGGCACTGCTGGCCGGCGGCATGCTCGCCTTTGCGCTGTCGTTCGACGAAATCATCGTCACCACCTTCACCGCCGGCCACGAGCGCACCTTGCCGCTGTGGCTGCTCAACCAGCTGAGCCGCCCACGGGATGTGCCGGTGACCAACGTGGTGGCGATGCTGGTGATGCTGGTCACGATGTTCCCGATTCTCGGTGCCTATTACCTGACACGCGGCGGTGAAAGCGTGGCGGGGAGTGGCGGTAAATAACGGACAACACATAGCCACTGTTGAAACACGGTCATTGTAGGAGCCGGCTTGCCGGCGATCGCGGTGGGTCAATTGAAACCGCCATCGCTGGCAAGCCAGCTCCTACAGGTGAACCGGTTTCTTCAGGGAATTTTGAGGAGGATTGAACCATGCAAACCAAATTACTGATCAACGGCCAATTGGTCGCAGGCGAAGGCCCGGCCCAAGCCGTCTTCAACCCGGCACTCGGCCGTGTGCTGGTAGAAATCAACGAAGCCAGCGAAGCCCAGGTCGACGCCGCCGTGCGTGCTGCCGATGCGGCGTTTGAAAGCTGGTCGCAAACCGCGCCCAAGGACCGTTCGCTGCTGCTGCTAAAACTGGCGGACGTGATCGAAGCCCACGGCGAAGAGCTGGCCAAGCTGGAGTCGGACAACTGCGGCAAGCCCTACAGCGCCGCGCTGAACGATGAGATCCCGGCAATTGCCGACGTGTTCCGCTTCTTCGCCGGCGCCAGCCGTTGCATGAGTGGCTCGGCCGGGGGCGAATACCTGCCGGGGCACACCTCGATGATCCGCCGCGACCCGGTGGGCGTGATCGCCTCCATCGCGCCGTGGAACTACCCCCTGATGATGGTCGCCTGGAAAATCGCCCCCGCCCTCGCAGCCGGTAATACCGTGGTGCTCAAACCGTCGGAACAAACCCCGCTGACCGCGCTGCGCATGGTCGAGTTGGCCGCTGAAATCTTCCCGGCCGGCGTCCTCAACCTGGTGTTCGGCCGTGGGCCCACCGTGGGCAGCCCGCTGGTGAACCACCCGAAAGTGCGCATGGTTTCGCTGACCGGCTCCATTGCCACCGGTGCGAACATCATCTCCAGCACCGCCGACAGCGTGAAGCGCATGCACATGGAACTGGGCGGCAAGGCGCCGGTGATCATCTTCAACGACGCGGACATCGACGCTGCCGTGGAAGGTATTCGCACCTTCGGTTTCTACAACGCCGGCCAGGATTGCACCGCGGCGTGCCGCATCTATGCCCAAGCCGATATCTACGACGCGTTTGTCGAGAAGCTTGGCGCAGCGGTAGCCAGCATCCAGTACGGCTTGCAGGATGATCCGGCCACCGAGTTGGGCCCGCTGATCACCGCGCAACACCGCGACCGCGTGGCCGGTTTTGTCGAGCGCGCGGTGGCGCAACCGCACATTCGCCTGGTCACCGGGGGCAAGGCGGTGGAAGGCAATGGCTTCTTCTTTGAACCTACCGTGTTGGCCGATGCGCAGCAGGACGACGAAATCGTACGTCGCGAGGTGTTCGGGCCAGTGGTGTCGGTCACCAAGTTCAATGACGAAGCACAGGTGCTCGGCTGGGCCAACGATTCGGACTACGGTTTGGCGTCGTCCGTCTGGACCGCCGATGTCGGCCGTGCCCACCGCTTGGCCGCACGCCTGCAATACGGCTGCACGTGGGTGAACACCCACTTCATGCTCGTCAGCGAAATGCCTCACGGCGGTCAGAAACTGTCGGGCTATGGCAAGGACATGTCCATGTACGGGCTGGAGGACTACACCACCGTTCGCCATGTGATGTTCAAGCACTGACCCGCAAAACGCCCTTGTAGGAGCCCGGCTTGCCGGCGATGAGGCCCTTGAGCCTTGTGGTGTTCTTGCGAACGCCATCGCCGGCAAGCCGGGCTCCTACGGGCTCACATAACAATAAAATTCAGGTTCTTCCCCATGGATATCACCCGCCGCGACTTCCTCAACGGCGTCGCCATTACCGTTGCCGCCGGCATGACCCCGCTGCAACTCTTGCAAGCCGCGCCCGATGGACGCTACTACCCTCCCGCCCTTACCGGCCTGCGCGGCAGCCATGTCGGCTCGTTCGAGGTGGCGCACCAGATGGGCTGGGAAAAGAAGGTGTTCGATACCGAGAAACTGCCGATCACCGAGGACTATGACCTGGTGGTGGTCGGCGGCGGCTTGAGCGGTTTGTCGGCGGCGTGGTTCTACCGCGAGAAGCACCCCAAGGCGAAGATCCTGATCCTGGAAAACCACGACGACTTCGGCGGCCACGCCAAGCGCAATGAATTCCAGGCCGGTGGTCGCATGATCATCGGCTACGGCGGCAGCGAGGCGTTCCAGTCGCCGAACCATCTCTACAGCAAGCAAGTGAATGGCCTGCTGAAAAAACTTGGCGTGAACATCAAGCGCTTTGAAACCGCCTTCGACCGCCAATTCTATCCGGGCCTGGGGCTGTCGCGCGGGGTGTTCTTCGACAAGGAAAACTTCGGCGAAGACAAGCTGGTGACCGGCGACCCCACGCCGATGGTGGCCGACGATATCGCGCCAGACCAACTGAACGCGCGCGCCCTCCGCGACTTCATCAATGACTTCCCATTGCCACAGGCCGATCGCCAGGCCTTGATCGAGCTGCACACGGCGCCAAAGGACTACCTGCCAGGCAAGACCGCCGAGGAAAAAGTCAGCTACCTCGCGGCCACCAGCTACCGGGATTTTCTGCTGAAAAACGTGGGCTTGTCGGAAGGTGCGGTGAAGTACTTCCAGAGCCGTACCAATGACTTCATGGCCCTGAGCATTGATGCCGTGGCGTCGGCTGACGCCTACAACGTGGGCTTCCCAGGCTTTGGCGGGATGAACCTGGCGCCGATCAGCGAAGAAGCCGCTGCGGAAATGGAAGAGCCCTACATCTATCACTTCCCGGATGGCAATGCGTCGGTGGCGCGCTTGCTGGTGCGCAGCCTGATCCCGGGTGTGGCGCCGGGGCACACCATGGACGATATCGTGCTGGCGGCCTTTGACTACGCCAAGCTGGACCAGCCCAAGGCGCCCGTGCGGTTGCGCTTGAACAGCACCGCCGTCAGCGTGCGCAACGTCGGCGATGGCGTGCATATCGGCTACAGCCGTGGTGGGCAACTCGCACAGGTGCGCGGCAAACGCTGCATCCTGGCCTGCTACAACATGATGATCCCCTACCTGCTCAAGGATTTGCCGGCGCCCCAGGCCCAAGCCCTGAGCCAGAACGTGAAATACCCGCTGGTGTACACCAAGGTGGTGATCCGCAATTGGCAGTCGTTCCAGAAACTGGGGGTGCATGAAATTTACGCGGCGACCCAGCCCTACAGCCGGATCAAGCTGGATTACCCGGTGAGCATGGGCGGCTACGACCACCCCCGCGACCCGACGCAGCCGATCGGCTTGCACATGGTCTACGTGCCCACCAGCCCCAACAGCGGCATGAACGCCCGTGACCAGGCCCGCGCCGGGCGGGGCAAGTTATATGGGCAGACCTTCGAGCAACTGGAAGCACAGCTGCGCGACCAGTTGCAGCGCATGCTGGGCCCGGGCGGTTTCAACCATGAGCGCGATATTCTGGCGATCACTGTCAACCGCTGGTCACACGGTTATGCGAGCTTCTCCAACAGTTTGTATGACGATGCGGATCAGACCGAAGCGTGGATGAAACTGGCGAAAAAACCGCTGGGGCATGTGAGCATCGCCAACTCGGATGCCGCATGGAGCGCGTATGCCCATGCGGCGATTGATGAGGCTTACCGGGCAGTCGGCGAAATCGCCTAACCCTTGTAGGAGGGGGGGGGGGGGGGGGGGGGGGGGGGGGGGGGGGGGGGGGGGGGAGGGGGGGGGGGGGGGGGGGGGGGGGGATGGGGGGGGGGGGGGGG
>NZ_JBWKRS010000018.1:11364-135719 GCF_059419385.1 Pseudomonas sp. GW821-FHT05H12
CCCTTGTAGGAGCCGGCTTGCCGGCGATGGCGACCTTGAATGTTGCGCTGACGTCAAGGGCCTCATCGCCGGCAAGCCGGCTCCTACACTGGAGTTGTGTCAGTTGGAAATGTCTTGTCGCACTTGCAACGCCATCGTCCCGCCATCAATCATTTTTCCTACGTCACCGAACCGCTTAAGCTATCCGGCGTCTGTTTATTGTTCGTTGCGTTTGGTCGAAGGCATGTCCGAACCGTAATTTCTGATCCAGTACGTGCCAGGAACGGCGCAGGATTTGCTCACGACAGGTTGTCTCTATGCACCGCAGGAATTTGCTCAAAGCGTCCATGGCCATTGCGGCTTACACCGGTTTATCGGCCAGCGGCCTGCTCGCTGCGCAAGCCTGGGCCGGCAACCGCGCCGCCGACGGCAAGGCCATCGCTTTCGATTTTGAATCGCTCAAGGCCCAGGCCAAGCAATTGGCCGGCACGCCTTACAAAGACACCAAACAGGTGCTGCCGCCGACCCTGGCGACCATGACCCCGCAGAATTTCAACGCCATCGGCTACGACGGCAAACACTCGCTGTGGAAGGAATTGAACGGCCAACTGGACGTGCAGTTCTTCCACGTCGGCATGGGCTTCAAGACGCCGGTGCGCATGCACAGCGTCGACCCCAAGACCCGTGAAGCCCGCGAGGTGCATTTCCGCCCGTCGCTGTTCAACTATGAAAAAACCACCGTCGACACCAAGCAACTGACCGGCGACCTGGGTTTCTCCGGCTTCAAGCTGTTCAAGGCGCCTGAGCTGGACCGCCATGACGTGCTGTCGTTTCTGGGTGCCAGCTACTTCCGCGCGGTGGATTCCACCGGCCAGTACGGCCTTTCTGCCCGTGGCCTGGCCATCGATACCTACGCGAAAAAACGCGAGGAATTCCCCGACTTCACGCAGTTCTGGTTCGAAACCCCTGACAAGGACGCGACCCGCTTTGTGGTCTACGCCCTGCTCGACTCGCCAAGCGCCACCGGTGCCTACCGCTTCGACATCGACTGCCAGGCCAGCCAGGTGGTGATGGCCATCGACGCGCACATCAATGCGCGTACCGCCATCGAACAACTGGGCATCGCGCCGATGACCAGCATGTTCAGCTGTGGCACCCACGAGCGCCGCATGTGCGACACCATCCACCCGCAGATCCACGATTCCGACCGCCTGGCCATGTGGCGCGGCAACGGCGAGTGGATCTGCCGCCCGCTCAACAACCCGGCCAAGCTGCAGTTCAACGCCTTTGCCGACAAAGACCCGAAAGGCTTTGGCCTGGTGCAGACCGACCACGAATTCGCCAGCTACCAGGACACCGTGGACTGGTACAGCAAGCGTCCAAGCCTGTGGGTAGAACCAACGACGGCGTGGGGCGAAGGCTCGATCGACCTGCTGGAAATCCCGACGACTGGCGAAACCCTGGACAACATCGTGGCCTTCTGGATCCCGAAAACGCCGGTGGCTGCCGGTGACTCGCTGAACTACGGCTACAAGCTGTACTGGAGCGCCCTGCCGCCTGTGAGCACGCCGCTGGCGCAGGTCGATGCGACCCGTTCCGGCATGGGTGGTTTTACCGAAGGTTGGGCACCGGGCGAGCACTACCCTGAGGTGTGGGCACGTCGCTTTGCCGTGGACTTCAAGGGGGGCGGCCTCGACCGCCTGCCGGCCGGCACAGGGATCGAGCCGGTAGTGACCTGCTCCCACGGCCAGGTGAAGGATTTCAGCGTGCTGGTGCTCGACAACATCAAGGGCTACCGCATCCTGTTCGACTGGTACCCGACCAGCGACAGCGTGGAACCGGTGGAACTGCGGCTGTTCATCCGCACCCAGGACCGCACCTTGAGCGAGACCTGGCTGTATCAATACTTCCCGCCAGCGCCAGAGGCGCGTAAATACACCTGATACCCCCTTGTAGGAGCTGGCTTGCCAGCGATGCAGACACCTCGGTTTCTCGGCTGTACCGAGGCGATGCTATCGCGGGCAAGCCCGCTCCCACAGTGATGCCCCTTCATCTAGAACCGCGAAACACTCTTCATCGCCCCAATCAAATAGCGCATCGCCACCTGATCGTTTTCGGTCAACGCCCGGTACTGCGCCAGCAATTCAGCTTCATCGGAACTCAGCCTTCGCCCCCACAACGACAACCTGCGACCCACATAAGCCGCCACCGCACCCGCTACACCATAGGACTTGGCCATGGACCGTTACTCCTGATATCGATCAAATACTGTCGGTGCCCATCACCCGCCTCCCGCAAAGCGCAATGCCTGCGTGAACAAACCGACTGACTCCCTGGGCCAGAAATCAGACTTACCCTAAGCGTAGAAACTATCTCGCCAGACGTGGGATTTTTTTAGAGTATTAACTTAAAAAAATTCAGTGGTAACAAAGGCCTACAGCCCTTTCTCACGCAATGGCCGATACAGGTGAATGTCGTGGGGTTCCTGTGCAAACAGTCCGGGGTCGGGGTGTTGCAGCCTCTGGCAGCCATGACGCAGGTAAAAGTCCACGGTATTGCGCGACTCCGTAGCCGATACATACAGGCCATCGATGCCAGCCTTTCGCCCCTGCTCACACGCCAGGGCAAACAACCGCCCTCCCAGCCCGTGCCCTCGCGCCCGATGGCTGACGTGCAGGAACTTCAACTGCTGCAGGAGCAGGCCCTGGTTGTGGATGGGGCGATTGTCCACCACCACTGCAGCCACCAGGGTTGGCCCGTCGAACACACCCCATAACCACCCGCCCCGCTCAAGGCAGGCGAGCAGTGCAATGGCGTCCTGTTCAGCCTCGCCTTCGGGCCAGCCGCGCATGTCGTGGAAGTCGGGGTATAGCACCAGCTCGCCGTCCTCGACGCGGTAGCACTCGTGTACCAGTTCCGTGCGGTCGATGGTGGCCAACAAAGGGATATCGTTTTTAGTTAACGCTCGTTCGACCGACATGGTGGCCTCCTGCTTTTGAGCGCCAAGCATCGGGGTTGCGTGAACCGCGGGCAAGAAAAAACCCACCGGGCCAGGGTGGGTTTGTATTAAGCGACTGTAGGATCAATCCCTGAGATCGGACTCGTGAATCGGCTGGTCGCGATGGGTCGCCCGTTGGTACTGCGCTGGCCAGATGGCCTTGCGCCCGCCCAGGTCGTCGTCGGCATGCAGCGGCCAGTACGGGTCGCGCAGCAGTTCACGAGCCAGGAAAATGATATCGGCCTGGCACGTGCGCAGGATGTGCTCGGCCTGGGCCGGCTCGGTGATCATGCCGACGGTGCCGGTGGCCATGCCGGACTCCTTGCGCACACGCTCGGCGAAGCGCGTCTGGTAGCCGGGGCCCGTGGGGATCTCGGCGTTGGCGGCGGTGCCACCGGAGGACACGTCGATCAGGTCCACGCCCAAGTCCTTCAGGCGGCGTGCCAGCTCCACCGTTTCGTCGGGGTTCCAGCCGTCTTCCACCCAGTCGGTGGCCGATACGCGCACGAACAACGGCAGCTCCTGGGGCCAGACGTCGCGCACGGCCTTCGTCACTTCCAGCACCAGGCGGATGCGGTTTTCAAAGGAGCCGCCATATTGATCCTGGCGCTGGTTACTGATGGGCGAGAGGAATTGATGCAACAGGTAACCGTGGGCCGCGTGGATCTCCACCACTTCGAAACCCGCCGTGAGTGCGCGTTTGGCGGCGGCGACAAAGTCGGCGATCACCTGCTGGATCTGCGCTTCATCGAGTGGCTTGGGCTGTGTGTGGTTGGGGTCAAAGGCAATCGGTGACGGCCCTACCGGCACCCAGCCGCCGTCTTCAGGCTTGACGCTGCCATGCTTGCCGATCCAGGGCCGATGGGTGCTGGCCTTGCGCCCGGCGTGGGCCAGTTGAATACCTGCGACCGCCCCCTGGGCCGCGATAAACCGGGTGATGCGTTGCAGTGGTTCGATCTGTGCGTCGTTCCACAGGCCCAGGTCCTGGGCGGTGATGCGGCCATCGGCGGTCACGGCGGTGGCTTCGGTGAAAATCAGCCCGGCGCCCCCCACCGCGCGACTGCCCAAGTGGACTAGGTGCCAGTCATTGGCCAGGCCATCATCCGCAGAGTACTGGCACATCGGCGAGACGGCGATGCGGTTGAGCAGGGTCAATTGACGGAGGGTATAGGGTTCGAGCAGCTGACTCATGGCGCACCTCTTCTGGGTTCTATGGGCACTCAACGGTGCTTAGAGCCTAGTCGACAACGCGCGATTGCACAGGGTTCAGAATGGAACACGGGAGCCGATTGCCGGCTCCCGTCTTGCAGCCGCTTACATTTCGACCTGGGTGCCCAGCTCGATCACGCGGTTGACCGGTAGCTTGAAGAAACGCAGGTTGCCGTTGGCGTTCTTCAACATAAACGCGAACAACGCCTCGCGCCAGCGCGCCATGCCCTTGATCCGGGAGGCGATGACGGTCTCACGGCTAAGGAAGTAGGTGGTGCGCATCGGGCTGAAGTCCAGATCGTCCAGATGGCACAGCTTCAGGGCTTCGGGCACGTCCGGCTCGTCGGCAAAACCAAAGTGCAGGATCACCCGGAAGAAGCCTTCGCCGTAGGCATCCACTTCGAAGCGACGCGAGGTGGGCACACGGGGAATGTCTTCGTAGACCACCGTCAGCATCACCACTTGCTCATGCAACACCTGGTTGTGCAGCAGGTTGTGCAACAGCGCGTGGGGCACCGCGTCAGGCCGCGCGGTGAGGAACACGGCGGTGCCTTGCACACGGTGCGGCGGCTGCACGCGGATACTGCCAATAAAGATCGGCAGCGGCAGGCCGCCTTCGTCGAGGCGATCCACCAGCAATTGCTTGCCGCGCTTCCAGGTGGTCATCAGCACGAACAACACGATCCCCGCCAATACCGGGAAGGCACCGCCCTGGATGATTTTCGGCACGTTGGCCGCAAAGTACAGGCCGTCGACCAACAGGCAGCAGACCAGTACCGGCACCGCCAGGATCGGCGGCCATTTCCACAGCAGCAACATCACCGCCGACACCAGGATAGTGGTCATCAGCATGGTGCCGGTCACCGCCACACCGTAGGCCGAGGCCAGGGCGTTAGAGGACTCGAAGCCCAGCACCAGCAGGATCACGCCGACCATCAACGACCAGTTCACCGCACCGATATAGATCTGGCCCTGCTCGGCGCTGGAGGTGTGCTGGATGTGCATGCGCGGGATGTAGCCCAACTGGATCGCCTGGCGCGTCAACGAGAACGCACCGGAAATCACCGCCTGGGACGCAATCACGGTCGCCAGGGTGGACAGCACCACCAGCGGGATCAACGCCCAGCTCGGCGCCAGCAGGTAGAACGGGTTGCGCGCCGCTTCCGGGTCGCCCAGCAGCATGGCGCCCTGGCCGAAATAGTTCAGCACCAGCGCCGGCAGCACCAGCATGAACCAGGCGCGGGCGATGGGCTTGCGGCCAAAGTGGCCCATGTCGGCGTACAACGCCTCGGCCCCGGTCAATGCCAGGACCACGGCGCCGAGAATGGCCACGCCAATCCCCGGGTGGGCCTGGAAGAAACGCACGCCCCACAGCGGGTTCAACGCGCTGAGCACTTCAGGGTGCAGCGTGATGCCATACACCCCCAGGCCGCCCAGCACCAGGAACCAGGTCACCATCACCGGCCCGAACAGCTTGCCGATGCGGTCGGTGCCGTGTTTCTGGATCAGAAACAACGCCACCAGCACGATCAACGCGATGGGCACGACCCATTTTTCAAGGCCGTCGAACGCCAACTCCAGGCCTTCGATGGCCGACAACACGGAAATGGCCGGGGTGATCATACTGTCGCCGTAGAACAGCGCCGCACCGCACAACCCGCACACCACGAGGAAACTGCGCAGCTTCTTGCGCTCCCCTGCCGCCCGACGTGCCAGTGCCGTCAGGGCCATGATGCCGCCCTCGCCCTGGTTGTCGGCGCGCAGCACGAACAGCATGTACTTGATCGATACGACCCAGATCAGCGACCAGAAGATCAGCGCCAGGATCCCCAGCACCCCATCATGGTTGACCTGAACCCCGTAACCGCCAGTGAACACTTCTTTTAGGGTATAGAGCGGGCTGGTACCGATATCGCCGTAAACCACCCCGACCGCCGCCACCAGCATGCCAATCGGCTTTGCGTTGGAATGCTCGGCACCTGCTGCCTGACTACTTGCCTGACCCATCAACCACTCCTGCCCTTTGACCTGAGGTCTTTTATAAACAGCGCGTCTAAGCTGACCCTAGCATGCGCTGTTTTACTTCTCGTAACAGACGTTTTATTGACCTCGGGGTTTTACCCGTGTGCAACGGCGCGAAGCATAGCGCAGCACTCGTCGTATTTCCCTGCATAAAGCTGGTCAAGTGCGTTGCCCGTCGCTAGAATTGCGCACTTTTTGATCAGAGGCGCACCAAGCGCCCGTCTACCGCCTTGTCGTGCCCGACTGGCGGCGTCATTCAATACCGAGGTTAGACATGTCCACCACTCCCGCGACGGCCAATCCCAAGGTCGGCTTTGTATCCCTGGGCTGCCCCAAGGCCCTGGTCGATTCCGAACGCATCCTTACGCAATTGCGCATGGAAGGCTATGACGTCGTGTCCACCTACCAGGACGCGGACGTGGTGGTGGTCAACACCTGCGGCTTCATCGACTCGGCCAAGGCTGAGTCCCTGGAAGTGATCGGCGAAGCGATCAAGGAAAACGGCAAGGTCATCGTGACCGGTTGCATGGGTGTGGAAGAAGGCAATATCCGCAACGTGCACCCAAGCGTGCTGGCCGTGACCGGCCCGCAGCAGTACGAGCAGGTGGTCAACGCCGTGCACGAAGTGGTGCCACCGCGCCAGGATCACAACCCGCTGATCGACCTAGTGCCGCCGCAAGGCATCAAGCTGACCCCGCGTCACTACGCGTACTTGAAGATTTCCGAAGGCTGCAACCACAGCTGCAGCTTCTGCATCATCCCGTCGATGCGCGGCAAGCTGGTCAGCCGCCCGGTGGGTGACGTGCTGGACGAGGCCCAGCGCCTGGTCAAATCCGGTGTGAAAGAGCTACTGGTGATCTCCCAGGACACCAGCGCCTACGGCGTCGACGTCAAATACCGCACCGGTTTCTGGAACGGCGCGCCGGTGAAAACCCGCATGACCGAACTGTGCGAAGCCTTGAGCAGCCTGGGCGTGTGGGTGCGCCTGCACTACGTGTACCCGTACCCGCACGTGGACGAGCTGATCCCGCTGATGGCTGCCGGCAAGATCCTGCCGTACCTGGACATCCCGTTCCAGCACGCCAGCCCGAAAGTGCTCAAGGCCATGAAACGCCCAGCCTTCGAAGACAAGACCCTGGCGCGCATCAAGAACTGGCGCGAGATCTGCCCGGAGCTGATCATCCGTTCCACCTTCATCGTCGGCTTCCCTGGCGAAACCGAAGAAGACTTCCAGTACCTGCTGGACTGGCTGACCGAAGCCCAACTGGACCGCGTCGGCTGCTTCCAGTACTCGCCGGTGGAAGGCGCGCCGGCCAACCTGCTGGACCTGGCCGTGGTGCCGGACGACGTCAAGCAAGACCGCTGGGAGCGTTTCATGGCGCACCAGCAAGCGATCAGCTCGGCGCGCCTGCAACTGCGCATCGGCAAGGAAATCGAAGTGCTGATCGACGAAGTCGACGAGCAAGGCGCCGTTGGCCGTTGCTTCTTCGACGCGCCGGAAATCGACGGTAACGTGTTCATCGACGATGCCAGCGGTTTGAAGCCAGGTGACAAGGTGTGGTGCACCGTGACCGACGCCGACGAGTACGACTTGTGGGCTGAAAAGCGCGACTGAATCGCGCCTGCGTAATAATTTGAAAAAGCCCCGCCTCTGGACAAGATGCGGGGCTTTTTTCGGTCTATCGTTTGCCCATCGGCGCCATTCATCGGCAAGGGGCAGCGGGCATGCGTCAGCGTTCGGTTATCCACACACCTAAAACCAGCGACTATGCGGAGCTGGCGCGCCTTTGGGAGGCCTCGGTGCGGGCGACCCATGACTTTCTGCCAGACAGTTACATCCTGTTGTTGAAAAACCTGGTGCTGACCCGCTATCTGGATGCCGTGATGCTGATCTGTACGAAGGACGCGCGTCAGAACATTACCGGGTTTGCCGGGGTGGCGGCGGGCAAGGTCGAGATGCTGTTTATTGATCCGCAGCACCGGGGTGAAGGTCTGGGCCGGCAATTGCTGAGGTATGCGATCGAGCATTTGAACGCCGATGAGCTGGATGTGAACGAACAGAACCCACAAGCGTTGGGGTTTTACTTCAAGCAGGGGTTCGAGGTTATCGGGCGTACGGAGCATGATGGCCTCGGCCAGCCTTACCCACTGCTGCACATGCGCTTGCGCGCTTCTGTAGGAGCTGGCTTGCCGGCGATGCAGGCACCTCGGTCTGCCTGATGTACCGCGTGGAGGCAATCGCAGGCAAGCCAGCTCCCACACAAGCCAGCTCCCAGCAAAGCCAGAGCCCCCACAAAAAACACCCGCACTGAAATGGAGCCGGGATTAACCGGCGCCAGGCAGGTACAATAGTCGCCCCCTTTTGTTACGGCCCTTGTCATGACTGACCCCATACGCCTCTCCAAACGCCTTATCGAACTGGTCGGTTGCTCCCGTCGGGAGGCTGAGCTGTTCATCGAAGGCGGCTGGGTCTCGGTGGACGGTGAAGTGATCGACGAGCCGCAGTTCAAGGTCACTACCCAAAAGGTCGAACTCGACCCCGAGGCCAAGGCCACCGCGCCGGAGCCGGTGACCCTCCTGCTGCACGCGCCGGCTGGCGTGGACGCCGAAACGGCCTTGGCCTCGATCAGCGCCGACACCCTCTCCGAAGAACACCGCTTCGGCAAGCGCCCGCTCAAGGGCCACTTCCTGCGCCTGACCGCCAGCGCCGACCTGCAAGCCAAGGCCAGCGGCCTGCTGGTGTTTACCCAGGATTGGAAGATTCTGCGCAAGTTGACCGCCGATGCCGCCAAGATCGAGCAGGAATACGTGGTCGAGGTCGAAGGCGACATGGTTGCCCACGGCCTCAACCGCCTGAACCACGGCCTGACTTACAAAGGCAAAGAGTTGCCGCCCGTCAAAGCCAGCTGGCAGAACGAAAACCGCCTGCGCTTTGCGATGAAAAACCCGCAGCCCGGCGTGATCGCCCTGTTCTGTGAAGCGGTTGGCCTCAAAGTCATCGCCATCCGTCGTATTCGTATCGGCGGCGTGTCCATCGGCAAGGTGCCGGTCGGCCAATGGCGTTACCTGTCCGGCAAAGAGAAGTTCTAAGCCGCTACCCTTTTTCTCGACACTGCCGGATTTGAGCGGTGTCCTCAGTTGAATACCAGGATTGCCCACCATGATTCACAACGACGTACTGCGCAGCGTGCGCTACATGCTCGACATCAGCGACAACAAGATGGTCGAGATCATCAAGCTCGGCGGCATGGACGTGACCAAGGACGATCTGCTGACCTACCTCAAGAAAGACGAGGAAGAAGGCTTCGTGTTCTGCCCGGATGAAGTCATGGCGCACTTCCTCGATGGCCTGGTGATCTTCAAGCGCGGCAAGGACGAAAGCCGTCCGCCGCAGCCGATCGAGACGCCGGTGACCAACAACATCATCCTTAAGAAACTGCGCGTGGCCTTCGAACTGAAGGAAGACGACATGCACGCCATCCTCAAGGCCGCCGAGTTCCCGGTGTCCAAGCCGGAGCTGAGCGCACTGTTCCGCAAATTCGGCCACACCAACTACCGCCCGTGCGGCGACCAGTTGCTGCGCAACTTCCTCAAGGGCCTGACCCTGCGGGTTCGCACCTAAGCCATGAGCTACAACGTCTCTCCCGTCGGTTTCGTGCGTTCCTGCTTCAAGGAGAAGTTCGCCATCCCGCGCCAACCGCAACTGGCGCCCGCCGCCCGTGGCGTACTGGAGCTGGTGGCGCCGTTCGACGGCGGCGAGGCGGTGCAGGGCCTGGAGCAGGTCAGCCATGTGTGGCTGTTGTTTTTGTTCCACCAGGCCCTGGAAGACAAGCCCCGCCTGAAAGTGCGCCCGCCCCGCCTGGGCGGCAATGCATCCATGGGCGTGTTCGCCACCCGCGCCACCCACCGACCCAACGGCATCGGCCAGTCGGTGGTGAAGCTGGACAAGGTGGAACCCGGCAAGCTGTGGATCTCCGGGATCGACCTGCTCGATGGCACGCCGGTGCTGGATATCAAGCCGTACGTGCCGTATGCCGACATTGTCGACATCGCCACCAACGGCATCGCCAGCGCCGCGCCACAACTGATTCCGGTGCAATGGCTGAAGACCGCCCTGCAACAGGCACAAAGCCACGCCGAACGCCTTGGCGAACCCTTGGTGGCGTTGATTGATCAATGCCTGGCACAGGACCCACGGCCGGCGTACCAGACACCAGGGCCAGAGCGTGAATACGGCGCGCAGTTCTGGGATGTGGATGTGCGCTGGCACTATCCCGAGGCTGGGGTGATTTGTGTGTTGGAAGTGCTCGCGGCGAAATAAACGCTGAAACGACTGTGGGAGCTGCTTGTGTGGGAGCTGGCTTGTCGGATCGCCGCACCGCTGCGATAGCATCACCTCGGTTCAACTGAATGACCGCGGCGTCTGCATCGCAGGCAAGCCAGCTCCCACACAAGCCAGCTCCCACAATTTTTTGTATCGGTGTTTATTTTTCGACGAATGCGCGTTCGATCAGGTAGTCACCCGGCTCACGCATGCGCGGCGAAACCTTCAGGCCGAAGCTGTTCAGCACTTCGCTGGTTTCGTCCAGCATGCTTGGGCTGCCGCACAGCATGGCGCGGTCGTCTTCAGGGTTGATCGGCGGCAGACCGATGTCGCTGAACAGCTTGCCGCTGCGCATCAGGTCCGTCAGGCGGCCTTCGTTTTCGAACGGCTCGCGGGTCACGGTCGGGTAGTAGATCAACTTGTCACGCAGGGCCTCGCCGAAGAATTCGTTCTGCGGCAGGTGCTCGGTGATGAACTCGCGGTAGGCGACTTCGTTGACGTAACGCACGCCGTGGCACAGGATCACTTTTTCAAAGCGCTCGTAGGTTTCCGGGTCCTGGATCACGCTCATGAACGGCGCCAGGCCAGTACCGGTGCTGAGCAGGTACAGGTGCTTGCCCGGCTTCAAATCGTCAAGCACCAGGGTGCCTGTCGGTTTTTTGCTGATGATGATCTCGTCGCCTTCCTTCAAGTGCTGCAATTGGGAAGTCAGCGGGCCATCCGGGACCTTGATGCTGAAGAACTCCAGATGCTCTTCCCAGTTCGGGCTGGCAATGGAGTAAGCACGCATGAGCGGGCGGCCGTTGGGCTGTTGCAGGCCGATCATCACGAACTGACCGTTCTCGAAGCGCAGGCCCGGATCGCGGGTGCACTTGAAGCTGAACAGAGTGTCGTTCCAGTGATGAACACTGAGGACACGCTCGTGGTTCATGTTGCTCATGTACGGGGGACTCCTGGAAATGGGTCTGCGCCAAAGATGGGATGCGCAATTGCACAGCATTCTAATGGCGGCGACAATATCTGTTAACTGGATTATTAAGATAAGGGTTATCGGTTATATCGATATGCGATTTACTCTCCGTCAACTGCAAGTTTTCGTCGCCGTCGCCCAGCAGGAAAGCGTCTCCCGCGCTGCTGGCCTTCTGGCCTTATCTCAATCCGCCGCCAGCACCTCGATCACCGAGCTGGAGCGTCAATCCAGCTGCCAATTATTCGACCGCGCGGGCAAACGCCTGAGCCTCAACGCCCTCGGCCATCAGCTGTTACCCCAGGCGGTGGCGCTGCTGGACCAGGCCAAGGAGATCGAGGACCTGCTCAACGGCAAGTCCGGCTTCGGTTCCCTGGCAGTCGGGGCCACGCTGACCATCGGCAACTACCTGGCGACCCTGCTGATCGGCAGTTTCATGCAGCAGCACCCCGAGAGCCAGGTGAAGCTGCATGTGCAGAACACTGCCCATATCGTGCACCAGGTGGCGCACTACGAAATTGACCTAGGTCTAATCGAAGGTGACTGCAGCCACCCGGATATCGAGGTGCAAACCTGGGTGGAGGATGAGCTGGTGGTGTTCTGCGCGCCGCAGCATCACCTGGCCAAGCGGGGTGTGGCGAGCATGGACGAGTTGACCCATGAGGCGTGGATCCTGCGGGAACAAGGCTCGGGCACGCGCCTGACGTTTGACCAAGCCATGCGCCATCACCGTAGCGCGCTGAATATCCGCCTGGAGTTGGAACACACCGAAGCGATCAAGCGGGCGGTGGAGTCAGGCTTGGGGATTGGTTGCATCTCCCGGCTGGCGCTGCGAGATGCATTCCGCCGTGGCAGCCTGGTGCCGGTGGAAACCCCGGACCTGGACCTGGCCCGGCAGTTCTACTTCATCTGGCATAAACAGAAGTACCAGACCTCGGCGATGCGTGAGTTCCTGGAGCTGTGCCGCGCCTTTACCGCCGGGGTTCAGCGCAGCGACGAAATCGTGCTGCCGAGCATTGCCTGAGGCTTAGATCAGGATGACGGCCCACACCAGGGTGATCATGGTCAGGGCCACAAATTGTGCGGCGCTGCCCATGTCCTTTGCGTTCTTGGACAAGGGGTGGCGGTCCAGGGAAATACGGTCGATCGCCGCTTCCACCGCCGAGTTGAGCAGCTCGACGATCAGGGCCAGCAGGCACACCGCGATGAGCAACGCGCGCTCGACGCGACTGACGTGCAGGAAAAAGCTCAGCGGGATCAGGATGACGTTCAGCAACACCAACTGACGAAATGCCGCCTCGCCGGTGAAAGCCGCACGCAGACCATCCAGGGAATAGCCCCCTGCGTTGAAGATACGTTTGATACCGGTTTGACCCTTGAAAGGCGACATAGATGTAGGCAACTGAACCAAAGGAGTGGGGAAACTAGTTCACGCAAAGTCAAAAAAGCGTGAACCGGTGACATCTTAATGCTGCGAAATTGACTCAAGTTGTTGCAAGAGCAGCGCCGCCTGGGTGCGCGTGCGTACGCCGAGCTTGCGGAAGATCGCCGTCACGTGGGCCTTGATGGTCGCTTCCGACACGTTCAACTCGTAGGCAATCTGCTTGTTCAACAAGCCTTCGCACACCATGGTGAGCACGCGGAACTGCTGGGGCGTGAGGCTGGCCAGGCCATCACGGGCGGCCTTGGCTTCGTCGGACACATTGATTTCTTCAAACGCCTGGGGCGGCCAAGACACGTCGCCGTCGAGCACCGTGCGCACGGCGTTCTGGATATCTTCCATGGCGCTGGACTTTGGAATGAAACCGCTGGCGCCAAACTCCTTGGAGCGCACCACCACGTCGGCCTCTTCCTGGGCCGAGACCATCACCACGGGGATCTGCGGGTATTGACCGCGCAGCAGCACCAGGCCGGAAAAACCGTAGGCACCGGGCATGTTGAGGTCGAGCAGCACCAGGTCCCAGTCGGATTTTTCGGTGAGGCGGGCTTCCAGCTCGGCAATGCTGGCCACTTCGACCAGGCGCACGTCCGGGCCGAGGCCCAGGGTCACCGCCTGGTGCAGCGCACTGCGAAACAGCGGGTGGTCATCGGCTATCAGGATGTCGTATGTGGCCATTGATTAAATGATCCTGTTTTTTATGGGAGCCCTGATGGGTTCAGGGTTCGCCAGTACACAAGGCGACGGCCAGGCAGCCATCGCCACAGGGCACACTCAGCGTCAAAAACACCTGGAACGACGCTGAAAATTCACGGTTACGCCCCAATCGGCGCCCAGCATGCCCAGCGTAGCCTGGGGGGTCAAGCACTACGCCCGTGGGCATTTTAGCGGGTTACCGGTTTGCGGTGCCATCATGCAAACGTCGTCTGGTTATACCGCCGGGATATAGGGTGCAAGACGAGTATGGACGATGTCCGCAGGGTCCAGCGGCAGTTGGAACTTGGCCGCCAGGTAGTGGGTGCTGAACACATCAAGGTAGGCATCCAGCACTTCACTGGCGGTTTGGTCGTCGGCCAACTCCAGGCACAGCGCTGCCACTTCAGCGGTACAGAAATGATCATCGCGCTTCGATCGGCGCAGCTTGTAGCGAGACAGCTGTTCCGGCGCCAGGCTCAGGACCGGCAGGTGCTCCAGGTACGGGCTCTTGCGAAACATCTTGCGCGCTTCGCTCCAGGTGCCGTCCAGCAGGATGAACAGCGGGCGCTTGCCCGTCTCCACCGTGACCTCGCTGACCACCCGCTGCGGCGCAACAAATTCGCCGGGAAACACGATGTACGGTTGCCACTGCGGGTCGGCCAGCAAGGTCAGCAGCTCAGGGTCGACCTCGGTGCGAGACCAGGCGAACGCAGTGGTGTCGTCGATCACATCGGCGATCAGCCAGCCGGTGTTGCTGGGTTTCATGGGTTCCACGTCATGCATCAGCAGGCACATCGCGGACCGCGCCTGAACCTTGGGGCGCCAGGCACACAGGCAATACTCGGGGATGACCCGACAGCCGGGGCAACGTTCGGCGCGGGAGCCACGGTTGAGGAACGGCCGGACGGCACGGGCCAGGCGCTGGGCGCGCAGGCGGGAGACGGCGTGGCTCATCGGATGCGCCGTTGGGACGGGTAAATCGACACGGTGAAAACTCGTGGAGGGCTTAAGTGGCCGCAGTTTACCAGCGATACGCCTGGCTGTAGTGGCAAGGGGTCACCTATAATTGCGCGCCACTGAACGCACAGCGCAGTGGCTGGTCTATGCACCAGTAACCGAATCAGGAGAGTTTCATGCTGCGTTCCATGCTGCGCCTTGTTGTTCCATCCGTCGCCTTGGCGCTGGTCTTGCCCATGGGTGCCCAGGCAGCCTCGTTGCTGGAGGCCCAAATGAACCGCAAGCTGCAAAGCGTCGCGGCTGAAAGCAACAAGGACCTGCCCCGGGAAATCGATGAAAAGACACTGGAAGTGGCCTACACCGTCGAAGGCATGCAGCTGATCGACCACCTCAGCGTGCAGCCTGATCGGGCCGAACAGATGCGCGCCAACCCCAAGGCTGTGTATTTCCAGCTGGGCCAGAGCGTGTGCCTGAACAAGGGCTACCGCGAGCTGATGGCCAAGGGCGCAGTGATGCGCTACGACATCACCGAGAACAAGACCAACCGCCCCGTGGCGTCGGTAAAGTTCATCGAGGCTGACTGCCCGGCACCGGCTGCAGCGAAGAAGAAAAAGTAACCTCGTGACCTGCGCGCACTGCCGTCCGGCGGTGCGCACGCCCCCCCGCTTCAAGTCCTCTCCAGCAGCTAGACTCCCTATCAAGCGGCCAATTAAGTGGTTGCCAGCCAAGGGTTTTCCGGCCCATGATCAAGTCATCCCAACCGTTCAATCACAGCGCTTTTCATGCTGTTCTGTAACATTTTCAGGGCAAAAGAAGGTTGCCCCCTGCGGCAAGCAACGACACATGCAGTGTCGTCGCCTCCGGCGAATGGCTCGTCGGCCACCCGGGCCCTGCAAAAAGGAGAAGTTGAATGCCTTACGAATCGAATGACCGCCTATTACGGCACTTTGAAGAAAACGGGGCCGACCTCACGCAGCAGGTCGACGCACAACTCCAGCTGATCGCCCCCAACAGCCCGAACATCCCCCTTTATCGCGACATGATCCTGACTGTGCTGCGCATGGCCCAGGACGACCGCAACCGCTGGAACGCCAAGATCACCCTGCAAGCGATCCGCGAGTTGGATAACGCTTTCCGCGTCCTGGAGCAATTCAAGGATCGCCGCAAGGTCACGGTGTTCGGCTCAGCACGCACCCCCGTCGAAAGCCCACTGTATGCCCTGGCCCGGGAAGTGGGCGCCATGCTGGCGCAATCGGACCTGATGGTGATCACGGGCGGCGGTGGCGGCATCATGGCCGCTGCACATGAAGGTGCGGGCCTGGAACACAGTTTGGGGTTCAACATCACCCTGCCGTTCGAGCAACACGCCAACCCGACCATCGATGGCACCGACAACCTGTTGTCGTTCCACTTCTTCTTTACTCGTAAGCTGTTCTTCGTCAAGGAAGCCGATGCGTTGGTGCTGTGCCCGGGTGGCTTTGGCACCCTGGACGAAGCGCTGGAGGTGCTGACGCTGATCCAGACCGGCAAGAGCCCGTTGGTACCGGTGGTATTGCTGGACGCACCGGGTGGAGGTTTCTGGCAAGGCGCCCTGGACTTCATCCGTAGCCAGTTGGAGGCCAATCGCTACATCTTGCCCACCGACCTCAAGCTGGTACGGCTGGTGTACAGCGCACAAGAAGCGGTGGAGGAGATCAACCGGTTTTATGCCAACTTCCACTCCACTCGCTGGCTGAAACGTGAGTTTGTGGTGCGCATGAATTATCCGCTCAGTGATCGGGCATTGGCTCATCTGCAGAGCGAGTTTGCCAGCCTGCGATTGAGTGGGGAGTTCCAGCAGCTGGCGTATACGGGTGAGGAGCATGATGAAGCGCGCTTCAGCCATTTGACGCGGTTGGTGTTCAACTTCAATGGACGGGATCAGGGGCGGCTGCGGGAGTTGGTGGATTACATCAATTTGCCGGAGAACTGGGCGCAGGCTCAGGGGAAGGCGCAGCAGCGGGTGGCGCCGGAGCCAGCGTGACTTTTTGAAAGCCGAAAAAAAAGGCCCACTATTTTCATAGTGGGCCTTTGTTTTTTGGTTTGCTCAGTCGTCCAGATCTCGGCCGCTCAAGAGGCGGTTGATCATTTCCATCGAGAAACCGCGATAGCTCAGGAAACGGCCCTGTTTAGCGCGCTCCTTGGCATCGATCGGCAGATGGCCGGAAAACTTGCGACGCCAAGTGTCTTCCAACTGCGCCTGCCAGCTGATACCGCACTCACGCAGGGCAAGGTCGATATCGGCACGCTGCAGGCCACGTTGGCTCAGCTCTTCGCGAATTCGCGCGGGGCCGTAGCCAGAGCGCGCTCGGTAGGAAACGAAACTTTCGAGATAACGGGCTTCCGACAGCAGTCCCTCTTCCGTCAAACGGTCGAGGGCACTTTCGATCATCTCAGGCTCTGCGCCGCGCTGACGCAGCTTACGCGTCAGCTCGACTCGACCATGCTCGCGGCGAGCGAGCAGGTCCATTGCAGTGCGCCGAACGGCGACGAGTGTATCCAGTACAACAGTCATCATTTGCTTCAGATGTCAGTGTCGACTTCTTCCATCTCGTCAACCGGCTCACGGTTGGCGGCCGCTTTTACGTCTGGTGCGGCGGTCAACAGCTTGTCGCGGATCTGCTTCTCAAGCGTGGCTGCGATGTCCGGGTTGTCCGCCAGGAACTTGGCCGAGTTGGCCTTGCCCTGACCGATCTTGCTGCCGTTGTAGGCATACCAGGCACCGGACTTCTCGACGAAACCGTGCAGCACGCCCAGGTCGATCATCTCGCCGTTCAGGTAGATACCCTTGCCGTAGAGAATCTGGAACTCGGCCTGACGGAAAGGCGGAGCCACTTTGTTCTTCACGACTTTAACGCGGGTTTCGCTGCCGACAACCTCGTCACCTTCCTTCACCGCGCCAGTACGGCGGATATCCAGACGGACCGAAGCATAGAACTTCAACGCGTTACCACCGGTGGTGGTTTCCGGGCTGCCGAACATTACGCCGATCTTCATACGGATCTGGTTGATGAAGATCACCAGGCAGTTGGCGTTCTTGATGTTACCGGTGATTTTACGCAGCGCCTGGGACATCAGACGAGCTTGCAGGCCCACGTGCATGTCACCCATTTCGCCTTCGATTTCAGCCTTGGGTACCAGGGCCGCCACGGAGTCGACCACGATCACGTCGATGGCGTTGGAGCGCACCAGCATGTCGGTGATTTCCAGGGCTTGCTCACCGGTGTCCGGCTGCGAAACCAGCAGGTCGTCAACGTTGACGCCCAGCTTGCCGGCGTACTCGGGGTCCAGGGCGTGCTCGGCGTCGACGAACGCACAGGTGGCGCCCATTTTCTGCGCCTGGGCGATCACCGACAGGGTCAGGGTCGTTTTACCGGAAGATTCAGGACCGTAGATTTCAACGATACGGCCTTTTGGCAGGCCGCCAATGCCGAGCGCGATGTCCAGACCCAGAGAGCCAGTGGAAATAGCCGGGATCGCCTGACGGTCGTGATCGCCCATACGCATTACGGCACCCTTGCCGAATTGACGTTCGATCTGACCCAGGGCCGCAGCCAAGGCTTTCTTCTTGTTGTCGTCCATTAAAGTCCTCACGTAATCAATAAGGCCTGGTCGGCCAACACCTGTATAAGTAGACAGTATTGTTCCACAAAGATCCGGGATCGCCTACCCCTGATTTTCGATTTCTGCTGCAGCTCGTCGCAACAAGCCCTCCAGGGCGGCCTTTACCGTTTGTCGGCGGACCTCGTCGCGGTTGCCGGTGAAGTGTTCACGCTCAGCCGTCACCTCATCACCCACACCAAAAGCCAGCCATACGGTGCCCACCGGTTTGTCCGGCGAACCGCCGTCCGGCCCCGCCACACCGCTGACTGCCACCGCAAAGCGCGCCAGGCTTTTCTCCTGGGCGCCACGGACCATCGCTTCCACCACTTCCTGGCTGACAGCGCCCACTTTTGGAAACAACGTTTCCGGCACATTCAATTGCCGGGTCTTCTGACGATTGGAGTAAGTGACATAGCCCGCCTCGAACCACGCCGAACTCCCTGGAATCCGCGTGATGGCTTCGGCAATACCGCCACCGGTGCAGGACTCGGCAGTGGTGACATGGGCATTGAGCACCTGCAAGCGGCGACCCAGTTCAGCGGCCAGTTGAGTGATTTCCTTCACGGTCGTCTCCAGGAATGGGCGGGGGTTCGCCTACCCTACAGGAGCCCATTGGCCATGCAAGTTACAGAGTGCATCAAGACGCTAATGCGCGACGGCCTGCACATACGCCTGGCACGCACGCAGGGCGATCAGCGCACTGTCGCCGTCGTCGGTGATGGCGATAATTCGTTGAGCATGCGCCGGGTCAAGTTGGGCTCGCGCGGCTGCATGAACCACGCCGCCGGTGGGGGTGGCGGCTGGCACTGCACAACCACGGGAGGTGTCGGCGGTGTCGAGAAGGACTGACAACCGCACATCAGCAGTGGCCAGGCGGTCACGCAGAGCCGCCTGATGACGTTGGGCATCGTTCAATTCCTGGGCATGTTGTTGGTCGCTGGCACTGAGCTGTTGCTCCAGCGCCAGCCGTTTTTCCTGCTGTATCTGTTGCTGGTGCAGGGCAGACGCAGATTGCTGACTAAGCGCCTGCACCTGTGCAGCCGCTTGCTGCTCAAGCTGCGCGCCATAACGCCAGGCCTGGACTTGCCACACAACGGCCATCAGCAGGCAAACGCCGACCACGCGACAACCGACTAGGAAACGCATAGCACCGCCTTCGCCCGCGCCCACCGTTGCAGGCGGTCCTCCAAGCCATTGAGCCCGCCATTGATCCGCCGCGTGATCGTGGTGAACTGGTCCTTGTCAGCCAATTCATTCAAACCGTTGCTTTGCCAGAACCAGGCAGCGGATTCGCAGGCCCATTGCGGTTGCTCCAGCAGCTCGGGCTGTCGCAGCAAGCGATCATCACCGAACAACGCCTGGCTGCACGCCAGGTAATTACGCCGACCGGTAATCTGTATCAGCCCCCTGCCCCGGTACATCTGGCCATCGCCGTCGGCTTGCGGGGTATTGCCCAGACGTATGGCCAAGGTGCCGGTGTCGTATTTGCTCAGGTATTGATCACTGCCCAGCTCACGCACGTAGCGCAACTCGCCGGATTCGTGACCGATTTGGGCGAGGAAGGCAGCGATGCGTTTGGGGGTAGTGATTTGATAGCGGGCAATGGCCGCGTTCAGGGCGGATATGAAAACGCCGGCTCGTGGGCCGGCGCTTTGAAAGACCTGCGACAACTGTTGCCGTGTAATAGGCATAACGGTCCTCACGCACTGTCTTCAACAATGTGAACGGGATCAACCGGCGCCTCTGGAACAGGCAGCGGCCTGACCTTGAATCCACCCTCGATGATCACTTCAAGGCCATTGCATAACCCCTCAAGCGCCTCGGCGTATTCAAGCGGGGTGATTTCAATAGCACCCTCAAACACATCCTGGGCGATTCGATTCTTGGCTGCGTAGGGCATTACTTGATCCTCATGTAGTAAGTGGCGCCGATGTTTTTAACGCGGGTTTCGTTGGCCTGCCGAGGTACACCGTTAACGCCGTCATCCACCGGATCACCCAATACCCCGCCGCCGATTGCGGCCAACGACATGCTGTCGCCTCTTCCCAGGTAGTAAGGGTTCCAACCCGTGACTCTGACTTTGTGTCCTTGAAACGCATCCTGCTCAAGCACCCCGGACGTACCTGCGCGAAGCGAACGCCGCTCCGTGTTCAACAACGAAACCGACCGTGCGTTGAACGGGCTGCCCGCCAAGTTGACGATCGCACTGGCGATAATCAACGGCGCTACCCCCGCTACGCTCTCGGAGACCAGAACCCCGGCGTTGTAGGGGTCAGAAGCAGTGAGTTTTATGTACCGATACTGGTTGCTGTTAATCGGTGGGATTGCGACACCCGGCACATGATCAAATATCGCAATCGGCACCCCCACCAGTTGCATGGCCCAAGGGTCAAAGCCGGCCAGGCTGGCGGCCGTCACCGGCTTGGCATTGTCCGTGCCCAAGGCAACGTCTGCAGGCGTGGCCGGCGTCATGCCGAAGCCTTGAATCGTGGTGGGCTTGTTGAGCAATTGGGGCCAGGTCACATTCGACGCAGCGATTTTGCCGACGGCTGCGGCAAGCTGATCGGTTTTCAGCTCATCGGGCACAATCCCCGCCGCACTGAGTACGTTCAAAATCTCCTGCGTCACCCCATTCCCCCAACTCGCCGGCACCAGGCTTCCTGGCGTCCCGGTCACGGGGTTCTCGTCCACAAACTTGCCATTTACCAGCCCAACGCTGGGCACACTTTTTGGGTAATCCACTGTTTTATCCCCTAGTCATAATTAATGTTCACCTGCGTGTGTGCAGGTGCGCTGCGATGGATCAGGCATTCCAGGGCACTGCCCGGGTCGGCGCCGAAGCGTTCGCCCCAATAGCTCGCGCCGAACCGACGGCCCAGGTGTTGTCGCCCGCCCGTGTTAAGGGTCCACATGAAGTGAGCGCGCCAGGTGCCGAAGCACGCGGCGCCAAAGCGGGCGTGGCCCATGCGCGGTGCGCGCAGTTCGGTGACGCTGGCGTCGGGGTAGCCCTGACTGCGGGCGATGTCGATGTAGTACGCGGCACGCTGGTTGCCCACGGCCAGCAAGCGTCGACGTACTGCCAGGCGTCGGTCGTCGTAGAGCGGGCTGAGGCCCAGGCACGGGTCAGGCAGTTGCATCACCTGTTCCCATTCGGGCACCAGTTCGCTGACGTTGGCCGGGTCCATTTCGTTTTGCAGGGCCCAGGCACGGGCGTCGACGCGGGCCAACTCCTCGGCAAGCCCGCTGAGCACCTGGCCCAGTTGCGGCACCGTCTCCAGGTCCCAGGCCGGGCCGCTGGGCAGCAGGTCGACCAGTTGCTGCCGATACTGTTCCGCCGTTCTCATCCCACCCATGTGATACCTCCAAACACCAGCAGTTGGTTATTGGCAGCGGTCACATCCGCCACGGGGCTCGCCAGTCGATGATCGGTCTCGCCGGTCGCGCTGCTGATGGCTTCTGCGATGTGGCTGAGCAACAGGGTGTCGCCCAACCCCGCCTCGCGGCTGTGCAGGTCGCGCAACTGGGCTTCCACCGCCGCGCGCACCGCCGTCGTGTCCGGGGTCAGCCGCAGTTGGTAGCTCACCGGTTTCATCACCGGCGCCAGCACATACACATCTGCCGTCACCGGGCGCAGGGGTTCGATATGGGCCTGTACCGCTGCCAGTTGGGCTGCATTGGGGATGGGCTGCGCATCGTCATCACGCATCACGAAGACACCTACCGTGCCCGGTCCCAAATAATTGCCTTGGCACCAGGCTCGGGTGACGCCGGGCACTTCCAGCGCCCAGGTCTCGTAGTCCTGGGCCGAGCCCCCTTGGGGAATCACGCGGTAGGAACGAATCACCCGAGTGCGCAGCGCCTCCAGGCTTTCCCGTGCAACACCGCCGGTCAGCCCCGGCGCCAGCACGGTGAAGGTCGAGCCAATGCCTTGCAGCGGCTGCACCGCCACCAGGTTCAACCCGGCGTCAGCGTTGCCAAGAAGGCCCGCGTCCACCGCCTGCACGGTGGTGGTGTTGAGCCCGGCCTGGGTCGTCACCGCAGCCGTCACGACGTAACCGCGCCCGTCGCTGGCTTGCAATACGCGGCCCACGTCCAGCACCGCACCGGCCGCGGCGGTAAAGCTCACGCTGCCGCTGGCGGCCGTCGCAGCCTTGCGTGGCTGGCTCAAACGCAGTACGGCCATGCGCTCCAGGGTCGCTTCGTCGGCGGTGTCCGGCAGGATCTGCTCGGCGATCCAATCGAGGTAGCCATACAGGCCAAACGCGGCACCGCTGAGGGTGCGCGCCAACACCTGGGCATCGGACTGGCGCAGCGAATCGCTGGCCAGGTCGCTTTGGGTGCGGTTGATCAGCACCGGCAGCGAAGGGGTTTCAAAGGGCATAGATCACCTGCCAACTGTTATCAGGGTTGATGTCCAGGCGCTCGCCGTCGGCCAGGGTCAATTGCGTGCGCAGGTTGAGGCGCTGGGCGTCGATGCGTTCGCTGAGGACCTCAATGGCGCGGCAATGACCGTCGTCGATCAGCCATTGCAGCGCCTCGCGGGCATAGAATTCAGCATCCAGACGGGTTTGGCGGGTCAACTTGACCCGCCTGAGCAACCACAGCCTGGAGCCAATGCGGTCATCGGCCACACTGGGGAAACTGTCGCCCCACCAGCCGAAGCGTTCGTCGTCTTCAACCGGGTCATCGGGTGCCGCACGGCGCCAGGTGAACAGGCTGATCAGCACCGCCCGGGTCAGGGCATTTTTCAAGGTGTCGGATACAAACATCACGGCCCTCCTACCGGCGCACCGGTCTGGCCGTTGCCGGGTTGCACGCCGGGATGCAGGTGCTGGATCTGGCTGATACCGCCCGCCACCTGGTCGCCCTTGGAAACGATCTGCCCACTCTGGGTCAGCGTCGGCGTATCAATGTTCACCGCCGTGCTCGCGCGGATATTCAAAGTGCCGGTCTCAATGTCGATCACCCGCCCACGCTTGAAGTGAATGCGATCACCTTCGTCGGTGTAGATCGCCACTTCGCCCGCGGCCAGCGACTGCAAGCGATAGCGACGGTCGGCCACCACCAGCACCACCGCATGGGAGCGATCCCCCCCGAGAAAGGTGGCGATTCCCTCGGCACCTGCCAGCGGGTTGCTGGTGAAACCGTAGGGTTCGAAATGCTCCATGTCGTCATTCACTTCGCCTGCGGTCAGGCGCATCTGCAGGGTTTGCAGCTTGGAAGCCGACTGGGCGAGCACGACGGTGCCGCGCGCCAGCAGGCGTGTCAGTAGGCTCATACAGGTTCCTTGAAGGTCAGGCAGGTGGCGCCGGGTTGGCGTCGAAGGTGGAAGGCGGCGCCACCTGCAGGGTGGTGATCGAGCCGCTGTCGGACAGCGAGTAAGTGACCTTTGAAATCAGCAGGTCCCTGTCGAACCCCAGCACCGGATCGATCACGCGCACCAGTCGGTTGTGTCGCCAGAGTTCCCCGTTGGATTGGCGCCAGCCCTGCACCCGATAGGTGGTGGTCAGGGCTTTTCCGGTGCGCGTGGCACGCTCCCAGTTCGCACGTTGCTGGGCCATTTCCGGGGTGATCTGCGTGGCTTCGCTGATGACCGTGATGCGTTTGCGCGCGGCCTTGTCGTCCACCGAAACGCCATACACTTCGCTGATCGCCGCCGCACTTTTCTGGTCGTCACCCTTGTGCTGACCAATCACCCGGTATTCGGAAAACACACCGCCAAAGTCCCGGGGCGCATCGGCCGAGAGAATATTCTTGCCCAGCGCCAATGCGTCACTGGCGCGTCCGCCGCTGCCCGGTTGCGCCAGCACCAGGCGGCCTTGTTCGTCATCGGTGGAGAACAGCCGGTACAACGTCAGCAAGCGATCAATAGACTGAAACACCGTCTCACCGGGCACCACGCTGTGGGTATGCAGGCGTGGGGTTTCAGGGATTTCGCTGCGCACCTCGATGCCATAAGGCGCGGCCAGGGCGCGAACAATGCTCGGCAAGGTTTGCCCGCGCCATTGGCCGGGCGTGTTGATGGCCGCGCAATCGACCAGGTCCTGGGTCAGCGAACTGCCCTCGAGGGCCAGGCTGATGCTGTTGCCGTCGTAGGTGACCGGCGCCTTGAACACATACCCGCTCAGCACCAGGTCGCAGCCGATGCGCACCTGGCAACGTGCGCCGGGCTGGATCGGCACCTCCAGGGTTTGCCCCGGCCATTGCCAGGTGATGCTCAGGTTGAAGGTGCGGAACTGGCGCTCCAGGTCCGCGGTGATTTCCACGCTTTTCCAGCCACCGTACTCCAGGCCGTCAACGGTCAAGGTGACGGTATTGTCCAGGTCATTCATGGCTTACTCCCGAACCACTTGCAGGTCAGCCGGTGGCAGGAACCCCGGGTGAGCCACCCGGTTGCGCTGCACCACTTCACCCACGCGGGTGGCATCGCCGAAGCGCTGATACGCCAGCACCAGCGCCGGCATGCTGCGCATCGGCGTGAGATTGACCAGGCGCACACCGGACGATGCCACCGCGTTGAGGTGGGCAAACAGTTGCTGGCGCAGGTCATTGAGCGCCACGTAATGCCCGGCATCGGCCTTGAGCGCGGCGTGCCACAGGGCTTCGTTGAGTTGATCACGCAGCGCCAGCACATCGTCGGCCACCGGTACTTCGCGGCGTTGCACCGGTTGCGTCGCCTGTTGCGCCAGTGTCGGCGTGGTGGTGAGGGTGACAGCCTTGGTTGCGACCGGGGTGTCCGCCAGCCAATGGGCTATTTGCACCCAGAGCGCGTCCTGCACCAGGTTGGCCGTCGCTTGCACGGCGGCAACACTGTCCTTGCCGGTGGTCAGTTTCGGCGCATCAATGCGCCGCGCTGCCTCCACCTGCTGCGAAACGTTGGCCAGCATGCCGCGATAGCCAATGCGGGCAAACTCGCCCAGCTCCTTCACATCGCCGAGCAGGCCCTTGAACTCGGCACTCAGTTCCCGAGGCAGTTCCTTGATGCCTTTGACCAGCGCATTCACATCCCCGTACAGCTCGATCAGCGGCGCGAATTGATGCTCGATCACCTGGTAGACATCGGCCAAGCCATTGCGCAGCGCTTGTATGCCGACACGCGCCTGCTGAACAAGCGCCGTCGCCTGCTCAAAACGCAGCATGGCTGAACCCAACAGGCTGTCGGCCGACACCAGCAATTGCTGGCGGGTATTCACGGCAGCGGTGGGAAACTTGAGGGGCGCGTCGGGGTAGAACTTCAGTGCAAACGTCACCAGCCCGCCATCCTGTCGGGTCTGGGTCATCTCGCACTCGCCCACCTTGACCTGCAAGCGTCCCAGCCACGGGTGTACCAGTTCACCCGCGCCTTCTTCCAGCGCCTTGAGCAGCTTGTCGCGCTGCTCCAGGCAATCCTCACCCACCACAAACGCGGTCAGTTCATGCACCCGCGACTGCTGCCCCAGGCGCTCGAAAAACGGTTCGTCGCGCTGGGGGTATTCGTGCAACTGGCCCTTCTTGCCGACCGGGGTTTTCGCCTGGTCGACCCAAAACCCGACGCCGCGAAACGACGCCGGCAACAAACGATCACGCCAGCTCATTGGAGCCTCCAAGGGACAGCGAGCGGTAGCCGACGCGCGGCGTCACGCTCAAGCCCGGTTGATTGGTCTGCGGCGGGCTGACCCGCAGGCCCGCCGGCGCATTGTCGAAGCTCACCCGCAGGTCGCCGTTGAGTTGGGTACGGTTATTCGCGGCGCTCTGCTGCAGCAACGAATGGGAGGTCGATGCCAAGTGCGTTGAGGTCAGCGAATGGCTGTTGGATACCCGGCTCGACGACGTCATCGCCACCGCAGCCGGCGGCAGCAACGAAGCGCCCTGCTCACCCGCCAGCCCCGGCCGCGCAGCGTTGTGCGTGACCTGCACGTCACCGCCCGTGAACAGCGCCATCCAACTGCCCAGGGTTTGCGAAAAGGCTTGTCGGATCGGCTCGAGGATCGCCTTGAGCTTTTCCCAGAGCGCCGAAAACCACCCCAGCACCGGTTCCCAGACTTGGGCGAGCGTTTCCAGCGGCGATTGGCTGAATATCGTCTGGAAGAACTCGACGGCGGGCATCGCTGCCGCCTGCAAGCTGCCCCACAGGTTGGAGAAGAACGCCGAGATCGGTGTCCAGTTGGCGACAATCAGGCCGGCCGCCACCGCAAAGGCCACGGCAACCAGCGCAATGGGGTTGGCCGCCAGCACCAGGTTCATGAAGGCCAGGGCTTTAGAGGCCCCGGTGACCGCCGCCTGAACCACGGAAAACGCCGCGGCACCGGCTGCCAGACCCTGCACCAGTTGCGGGTTGTCAGTCAGCACCTGCGTGACCTTGCCAAGCAACGGCTCCAGCCCAACCGTGACCGCCCCCACCGCCGGCAATAACGCCGTGCCAATGGTCACCGAAACCTTGTCCATCGACGCGCTGAAATCCTTGAGGTTCTGCGCAGCCACTTGCGGCACACTCGGCAGCACGGTGGCCTTGGCCTTGGAACTGACCGAGGCCACTTGTTCCTTGAACGCCACTGCCGACTTGATGCCGCTGACAAAGGGGGCCGCCAACCCGCCACCCTTGACCAACCCGGACACATCCAGGCTACCCAGCCCGCTTTTCGTCAGGTTCTGCTTGAAGCGCTCTACGGTGGCACGCAGCCCGGCGAGTTTGGGCGACAGTTCATCAACACCGGTCAGGCGCACCGCCTTGGTTTTTTTCTTGCGAGATTTGGCCATCACTGCACCTGCTGCGTCGCGTTGATTCGTTGCGCATGCTCCAGGCATTCCCGGAGCACATCCAAAGGCCTGGCCAGCATCTGTTCGGGGTCAACCTTCCAGAACCAGGCCAGGTCATAGGCCACCGCAATCAGCTCGGCGACGGTGCCTGCGCCGCACTCATGAAAAAACCGGCGACCGCCCAGCTCAGGGTGTTGAAGTCCACCAGATCCAACTGGTTGACCGACGATGGCGGGATGCCGGCGCACACGGCGATGTATTTGGCCGCCACGTCGAGGTCCAGGCTGACGTCCTCGCCCTTGTCGATCTTGTACGGCAGCGCCTTGATCGCCCGCACTTCCTGCACCGTCGGGCGGCGCAGAGTGAGTTCACGCAGGGGCTCGCCGTGGGCCTCGATGGCCACTTGCAGGGTTACCGTGTCAGTCATTGCCAGGTCCCCTTGATGCCTTCGAATTTCAGCTCGATCACTGCGTCGTCGCCCTTGGCCACCGGCTCCTCCACCAGGTAGGCGCCGGCCAGCACGTAGACTTTGCCGTTGCTGAATTCGCAGGTGACGGTCATGTCGGTACCGGCGACCAGTTGCTTCAACGGGAAGTCCGGCGTGTGCAATGCACTGACCTTGAACGAGGGGGCGATGTCGGTTTCCTTGTAGAAACCCGGTACCACGGTTTCCCGCTTGATGCTCAACAGCGGTGCTTCACAGCCGCCGCTGATGGTCAGTTGAGCGCCGTCCACTTTGACGTAGCAGGTGCCCGCAATCAGTTGACCCATGATGTTTCTCCCAAAAATAAGCCCGCACGCGGCGGGCTGGAATCAGTTGCGAAAAGCGCGGGGCTTAGAGCGCCGCGTCGTACTGCAAGCGGAATTGGTTGAGCAGCGCAAACACCCGCAGCCCATTGATGTAGTCCGGCGGGAACAGCACGTTGACCCGGCTCGGATCCTGGCTGTCGCGCTCCACGATCAGGTGTTCGGCGAACAGCTCGGCGTTCTCCACATGACCTTCCAGCTCCAGCTTGGCGTACTGGGCGATCAACTCACCGCGGATCGTGCTCGGGGTCACGATCGGCTGGCCGGCACCGAACCGCGTGCCGTCGCTGGCCAGTTTGTGGCGCCCGTATTTGCTGGTGATCACGCTTTGCAGGCGGCGCACGATAAAGGCCGACTGGTGCAGGGTCTCGCTGTCCAGGTAGGAGTTGTCGGCCTGACCGAACGCGTTCTTCTGGTAGGTGGTGATTGCCCGCTGGATACGCACATAACCGCCTTCGTAGTAGGCGGTGGCGATGCCGTAGTTGAGCAGCGACTGACGCTCGGTCAGGGTGAAACGCTCGCTCGCAGCGGCCGGATCAAGGCCAGGCAGGCTACCGCTCTGGGTCGGGCGGCTGGCGTCTGCCGAGATAAACACTGCGGTGCGTGCGGCCAGGGCGGCGGCTTGTACCCAGACCGGTTGCGGCACACCCGGCTCCATGGCCTGGAGGGTCACGTGCTGATCGTTGCGGGCCTGGCCAGCCGCTACCAGCGTGCCGACCGTGCCGCGCTTGGCGGTGTACACGTGACCGAACAGTTGCTTGGCCCAGGACCAGCGACCCGTGTTGTCATCCATCACCGCCTGCCAGGCATTCAGGCTGGCGGTGTCAGCCCACGGCATGCAGATGAATTCAAACGGTTCATCGCCCAGGGCTGCCAGCGCCGCCAGTTGATCAGGTACACCGGTGCCCGTCGCCATTTTGCCCAGGGTCGCCGTCAAGCCGTCGGGGATCTGCTCCCCATTGCTCTGGCCCAGGCGGTTGAGTTGCAGGCTGATGTCGTTGCCGCTGTCGCCAGTCCATTTCGCCGCCAGTGCGACGGTGCCGTCCACGGCGACCGCTGTCACCGGCAGGTCGTTACTGGCGTTGATTTTCACCGCCAGCGCACTGGCCGCGACGGCGGCGGTCGCCCCATTGATGACGCTGGCCTGCACGCGCACACCGCCGACATACAGGTTGAGCACGCCGCCCTGGGTGGCGGTGCCGGCGAGCTTGAGCTCGGCCTTGGCCACGCTGCCTTCCGTGCTGTGCAGGGGCAGGCACCAGATCTCTCCCACCGGATCGCTTTTGCGAAAGGTCTCGTACATCGCCGCCAGCATCGAGCCCGAGCCGCCAATACGCTTAGCCATCGCCGCGCTGGACACCAGCACCAGGCTGCCGACTTCGGCGCTGGTCACGTTGTCGTTGACCTGGCCCACGATCAACCGGCGCAAGGCCGAGCGGGCACTGTTGGCTGCCGAATTGTCCATCTCGGCGTAGAACAGCGGCACACGAATGTCCGCTGGAATTTGACTGAATCCAATCGCCATTATTTGGCTCCCTTTGGTTTTGCCGCCTTGGCGGCTTTGGTGATGATGTCGCCATCAGCCAGACGTCGACGCCACCAGGCGTTGTCCGGGACTTCACGACCCTCGGCCGGCAACAAGTCGCCAGCCTGCGGGTCGGGTACGGCACGGCCGGCAACCGGCAGTACGGTGATACGTGTGCTCATGGTGTTACCTCGGCAGAAAACGTCAGTTCCAGGCGCCCGTCGGGGCCTGGGCGTTGCAGGTTGGGGTCGGCCGGGTCAATCGCATCGACCCGCACCGTGGCCCCGTTGAAGGACGGCAAAGCGTCCAGCTCAAGCTCGTGCCAGGTTTCCGCCGGCTGCGTGCTGAGGTTACGGCCGAGCTGGAACCCGGCAGAAAAACGCAGGCGATACAGGCCCCGCGTCTTGTTCAACAGCAGCCAGTGGCCGCCGTCATACCGGATGGGCTCGTAGAAACGTTCCGGTTTGAACCCCACCAGCGCGCGCCAGACTTCGGCGCGCAGGGTATGCAGTTGGTCCATCGCCTGGGCCTGTTGGCCGTCCACCAGGTCGATCACCAGCACCACGCCAAAACGCTCGCGAATCACTTGGCGCAGGGTGTTCTGTGAATGGCTGGGGGCAGCTGCATCGGCGATAGGGGTCACCACCGCTGCCGGCGTGCCGACCAGCGCTTGCAGGCTTTCGAGGTCGAGGCCGGCATGAAGATGCGGGGTGAGGCTGGGGCAGTGGTCGTGCAGGTGGGTGAGTAAGGGCGTGATTTTCATGGGACTTTCCAGGCAATAAAAAGCCCGCTCGTGAGCGGGCCTTGGGGGCGACACCAATACCAACTAAAGCGCCAGGCCACTGGCGGTGATCGTGCTTCGGTAGCCCTTTGCGTCACTGCTATGGACCACCTTGTCGATTGACCAGCGCCCTCGCATATACACCGGCCAGGACTCATCCAGCAGCACCAGGCCTTCGGCAGACAGCAGCGGATTGCCGGGACAATCGATGGCCATCGTCAGCCCTTGCTGGCCTACTCGGCGCAATTCGCCTTCGGCCACCGCTCGTGCTTCCGCTTCGTTCTGATAGCGTTGGCGCAGGGTCTTGAAAGGAGCGATACCTACCTGTACCACCCGCTGCTTACAGGCGGCGCCATCCCACCAGTTGACCCGGCACCCCTGGTATTTTGACCGGGCCTTTTCGTCGATCTTGGCCGTGGTAAACGCCTGGCTTCCCGGCCGATTGTCTTGGGTCACCGACAGGCTGACATCGGGCAACTGCTGACCAGACAGCGACTTGACTTGCCCGCTTTGAGCCAGCACATACAACTCGTTGATCGGCTTGCACACGGCGTTGTAACGACTCGCGAGCCGTGTGATAAAGCCCATGTCAGTCTCGTTGGACTGGTCGATATGAGGGATCGAAATACCTTCCAGGGCGGGCGCAACGCGAGGTGAATAGCCATGACGCGTTGCCAGTTGACGAAACAGCGCGCCCAACGTCGTAGGGCCATGGCTGACAGAGCGTCGCTGGCGATAGCCACTGGCATCCAACACACTGAATGGCGCGGCAGAGGCCACGATGTGCAGGCGCATGGGAAACAGCACCGGCGTGCGCTGGGTGACCACAAACTCGCCCTTCTCCACCAACCCGGATTCCTGGTAGCCGACCCGCAGGCCGATTTTGCCACCCAGGCTCGGCAACCCGTCCAGCCCCTCGATGTTGATCGTCAGTTCCAAGCGGTCAGACTCGATACCGGCCGCATCGGTATGGGTCCAGCTCATCACCCGTTGATTGAGCAGCGCCGCATTGGCGCCGTAAAACTCCACGCTCGGCGTAAATCCAAAGGGCATGTCGCCTCCTTAATCCCAGGCAGTAACAGGGCGCGCAGCGGCCGGCTGCGGCGGCACTTCGGGCACGCTTATCCAGACGCCCGCCGGCAATACCGGGCCTTGCTCCGCAAGGTCGGGGTTCAAGCGCCAGAGGAGCTCTTCAGCCGTATCGTCACAACGACCCAGCTCCCGATAGAGCAACAGGTTGACCGAATCACCGGCAATACTTCGTGCTCTACGCATTGACGAACTCCTCTAACGTGAGTGTCCAGCCGATGAGCATGGCCGTGCCGTCATCGATCACGGCGCTCTGGTTTTCTGCAATCGTATTGATACGCCACAGGCCCCAGTTACGGCCAATACCATCAACCAAGGGCAATGGCCGGCGTTCGTTTTGCAACGCCCGCAACTCATCCAGGCGCTGCATGCCGGTGCCGTACATGGCTTTGCCAGTGAAGGTCAGGGTTTCAGCCTTTTGCCCGGATTGCCGCGTTTGGGGTTTGCTGGCAATGATCTCCAGGCTGGTCCAGCCGCCATCAGAATTGCGCGTGAGCGTGTCATAGGAAAACTCGCGGGAGAGTCCGAAAATAAAATTGCCTAACACCATTTGTTGTCGCATCAGACCCTCACATCGTTCATGGCAGCACCGCTGCGCGTACCTAACAGATCACTCATCGACAGCGGGTTGAACTGCGCTTCGATCTGCTGAACCACCAGGGTGGCGAGTTCTTGGTGGCTGGCCTGTTCAGGCGCGTTGATCGTGATCTGGGGCGCGAAATTGATTGCGCCGCTGTTGGTTTGCGCGCCATTGAGACCTTTGCTGACGTCCGCAGGCGTGGGCAGCCGATCGGGTGTGCCGATAAATTTTTCGCTCAGCCATACGCCGAGGTCACTGCCAACAAAATTGCCGACGGCGCCACCAACAGTCTTACCCACTGCGTTGCCCAGCACACTGCCCAACACCCCACCTAGTAATGTCCCGGCACCGGGAATGATTGAACCGAGGGCAGCACCGGCGAGCCCGCCAATCCTTGCCCCAACGACTGAACCAACAGCACTGCCCGTGTAACCGCCTGCCACGGCACCGCCCGCTGAGGCCACACCGGCACCGACAGTTTTCATGTCACCTGACGCAAGCCCACGGCCAATATCAGCACTTGCGCTGACCAGCAGTAGCGGCAATGCAGCTTTACTCACTGCACTCCCAACCCTGGCCACCTTACCGAACAAGCCCCGGCGGCCCGGCGCTATCGAGGCGCCTTTGTTATCACCCGGCTTGTTTTCAGCCGTTTTGCCTGCCGCCCCGGGGCTCGCCGATGAGGCACCACCGCCCAGCACCTTCTCGGCAACTTTTTCGTAAACCTTGTCCGTGACAGCACCGAAAACGCCAGAAACAAGAGGCGCCAACGCTGCACCGGCCAAGCTGATCGCGGCAGTGGTTTTGGGCAAAACCCCAGCCAGTGCAGTCAAACCATCGATCACCTCGGTCAGGATCATCAACGAAGTATCCACCACCGGCGCCTGTGCTTTATCGACAGCAGTGGAAAGGCGCGTGGTACTCGCCTCATACGCTTGACGCCTAGCTTGTGTAGATTCCGGCTCCGTGGAGGCCTTTTTCTCAGCGGGGCTGCCATCGGTCGTCTGCCGCAGATCATTCAGCTTGAGTAACGAGGCATTGAACGTTTCAAGCGTTCCCCTGAGCAGCACCTGCTCCACTGCCAAGCGATCGATCACAATACTGGCGTTGGCCAGCGCAAGGCTCAGGCTCGAGAACGGCAGTTGCGCGGCATCCAGAGATGAAGGCCCTGTGAGACTTTGCTGCTGGGGTGGTGCGTCATCCATGACACTCGCGCTGTACATCAGCCCGGCCGACGCCAGCGAATAATTGATTTGCATACCGCTCTACTCCTGTTTAACGCCAAGGCGAGTCATCGCGATGTCGTAGCGGCGCAATGCTTTTGCGGCATCCCATTCCAGGATCTCCGCTTCGGTTACCGAGTAAACCAGCGGCACCACATCGAGGATTACGTCGATGTCGCGTTGCGAAAGAAGGCCGCCGGTTGATTTAAAAAATCGTCGATGCGCTCCTGCAGTTCGGTCCAGTCGGGCACGGTCAACTGGGCGAGGTCGGGGATCATCAGGCCGGTGCAGTGAGCAGTGATGAACTCGGCGCGCTCTTTGTTGGTGGTGAGTTTTTTCATCACCTTGGTAGCACGCAGGGCCGGCATTTCCAGGGAGAGTTCGGTGTGGGTACGACCCGCTGCGTCCAGGGGCAGCAGCAGCTTGACCTGTTCGTGGGAGGAGGACTCTTCCGGTTCGCCGAGGAAGAACGCCGCAGGGCGGGTCGACATCTCGTGTACGTATTGGGCGATGGTCACGTAGTCCGGGCGCTTGAGCTGGTCGAGTTCTTTTTCCGACAGGCCGGTGGCGAGCTTCGCCAGTTCGAAGAACTGGTCGTCCTCGTCATCACCGGCCCGGGCCAACGCGTCTTTTTGCGCGGCGTAGTACAGCGGCTTGAGCTGGACCTGCTCGATCGTCGCGCCGGTGTCAGCGGTGATCGGCGAGAGCAGGCGGTGCAGCGGTGGCATCCAGGCCATGGGGCAATTCCTTTATGTAAAAACGGTACCTGTAGGAGCCGGCTTGCCGGCGATGCAGGCGACTCGGGTTTTCGGATGTACCGAGGTGATGCGATCGCTGGCAAGCCAGCTCCTACAGGGGGGTGTGCCGGGTTTAAGGCATGAGCACGGCGCGGCGGGCGTCACCTAGGATGTCGACGCCGTTGAGCACGAACTTCTGGGTACGCACGTCGATGTCGATCACCGGGATGCCGTTTTCCTGGCGGTTGTAGGTGCGGCAGGACAGCTCCAGCGTGGTGAGGGCCTTTTCGCCCATCTTCAGCTTCGCTTCCGTGAGGGATTTGAGCTTGCCGCCGACGGTGTGGTAGGTGAAATAGGTCTTGCCGTCCTGGTCCTGGCCGGCTTCACGCACGTTCAACAGGATGTCGTCACCCAGGCGCACACCCAGGGCCAGCATCACTTCCGGGCCCGCGCCTTGCAGCACCAGCGTGGCGCCCAGCACCTTGCCACTCTTGGCCATTTCCTCAGCGATGAAACGCCCGCCGGACATGGACTCCATGTCGAACTCGATCTTCGGCGGGGTGAACTCCTCCACCGTCGCGGACAACGGCAGGCCTTGCAGGGTGGCCGCAATGGCCTGTCTTACACGGTTGGTAAACATTAGAGAACGTCCTCCAGGAACTGCTCGATGATTTCATCGCGGGCATTGAGTTGATAAATCATGTGTTCGTTCGGCGCGTAGCGGCCGTAGTCGATGACGATGTACCAGGTGCCGTTCTTGTATTTCTCGACACTGTTGAGTTCCGGGTGCAGGTACACGCTGCCGCCGGGGATGGTTTCGTCGGCGACCAGGGTTTGCAGCCAGTCGTTGATGCGCTTGACCTCCTGGTCCATGAAGGACTTGGTGAGGTTCTTGGCCATGGCTTTCTGGCCGGCCTTGACCAGCTTGCGGCTGATGGCATCTTCCAGGCCGACGTAGCTGATGAACTTGCCGGTGATGGAGCGGTTGCCCAGCAGCGAAAAACCGCCAAGGATGGTCCGGGCGTAGTAGCTCACGCCGTAGCGGTTGAGCAGGTCGCCTTCGGTGGAAGTGTCGAGGATGTTGTACTCGACCACGCGGGATACGTCCTCGGCGAACGTCACCTGGTTGCCCGGGCTTTCCCACTGCTTGACCTTGGCCAGTGCGGCGATGGCCAGGGACGATGGCGACAGGAACACGTTCTTCTTCGCTGCCTTGGAGTACACCGACGGCATGTTGTGCACCAGCAGGCAACGGTCGAAGCCGAGGTCGGCACCGCCCAGTTCACCGCTGTAGGTCACTTGATCGGCAACGCTGGCGTCTTTGCCGTCCAGCACCACGCGGGCCTTGATGCGCTTGCCGAAGGCGGCGAACTCACCGGCCACAGCCTTGGTGCCGGTGAAGCCCGGGGCGCCGATGATGGTCAGGTCTTCCGGCACGCTGGCCAATGCCGCCAGGCCCAGCTTGCGACCGGTGACCGGCTCGTCGCCGCCGATCACGTTGTTGATCGTGTCAGCCGGGGTCGTGCCCTCTTCGACGATCACCACGTAGACCGGCACCTTGACCACTTTGAGGATCTGGTAAACAGCGTGGAACAGCGTGCCCGACTCAGTGCCGGTCGGGTCCAGCAGCGCCTGGGTGGTGAAGCTATTGATGCGGAACGGCGCATTCTTCGGGATCGACGCATGGGCCTTCGGCGCAGTGCCGACCAGGCCGATCACGTTATCACCGAGGCCACCCATGGCCTCGGGGGATTCGGTGGCATTCACGGTGATGCCGTTGTGCTCGAAGTTCAAAACCTCAGCCATGATTAGTCAGCCTTCTTGGTGGTGGCCTTTTTGGCCGGGGTGGCGTTGAGGACGCTGGTCAATTCCAGACGGCCAGCGGTGCGCAGGGCGGATGCTTCGACGTCCAGCAACTCCAGTTCCTGGCCGACGGTGGACCAATGGCCGGCGCCGATGGGGAATGGGGTTAGGACGGTGTAGGTTTGGCGGGTGGGCATGGGTAGGATCTCCAGGCGAAAAAAAACCGCTCGCTGCGGTTTTGGGTAATAAGTCGGTATCTACTCGGTTCGTTCGACCAGCCAGCTCGGTGGCTTCGGACGGTTTTCAACCGTAGGAAAATTCGCAGACTGTGGCCAGTCACGTAACTGCTGCAGGTAATTCAACAACTCAGTGAATTGCTCTGGAACCAACGTGGTTGGAGAGGCCAATTCCAACTGATCGCGATGCCGATCTCGTAGTCCGGTAGCGGTCGCCAGTTGGCGGTCCCGCCATGAGCGCTCCTTGGTCGCCAATTGCTCAGAGGTGAGTCCGGGCGGATCGACCGTGACCGGGAAGCCTTGATCATCAGCAGCAATGATCTTCCCGGCCGCGTTTTCGGCGCGAAGTTCAGCGTGGCGGGCCTTGGTGATCTCCTGGCAGTCAATGTCAGATGGCTGCATGCCGGGCAGATAAAAACCACCCGTTTCTGCGCAATAAAAAATGCTCATGGTTATTTTCCGATTCCGATGACGAACATATCCCGGTTATTAGCAACTGCCGTACCGATGTCTTGACGATCAAGGATCACCGTGGTTTTGGTGAGGTTTCGGTACTGCGCGGAGATGCCGTCGTCGACACGGGCAAGTGAAGAATGCACCGCGCCAGAGATGGCATAGCACGCATCAGGCCAGGCAAGAGGCCAGGTCAGGGTGGTGAACTGATCTGCCGCCAGAGACGCGCGTCCGTATTGGAGGAGCAGGCCACCGAGCCACGTTGGAAACAGGACGTATCCGCTGGCTGCAGTGAAGTTCATTGCAAAGCCAAAGCGCATTTTCTTCGGGGTCACGATTGTCGCGTCGTCAACGCCAGCCTCAGTTTGAGGCTGGGTCGCAACCCTTGCGGTTCCTTGGTTGACCTCGGTTGCCTGGGAGGCGAGTACCGCGACGTCGATGGCTCCTTGATTGACAGGGGCGTTCCAGGCCTTGATGCACCACATGACAGCCAGGTTTCGAGGCCGTGTAACCCCAAAATTGTTACCTTCGGCAGCCATCGTGCCGCCGCTACCGCTAACGCCACCATATGCGGCACCGGGATAATCCCCTGCGTTACCGATATCCAACCCGTATGCAGCACGAGCGTTCGATTCCGGCGTTACCGTTGCGTTGTACAGCCCGGTAACCGTGACGGTGGTGATGGTTGAATCCACAGTCTGAAGGCTGCCCTTCTGTGCGCTTCCAAGCTCCCGTCCGGTATCCACGCCTCGGCCATGATCCCAGCCTCGGAGGAACTCTCCGCGCGACTCAGGCAAGCGGAAATACCCTGCGGGTTCGCTCCCGGTGTTGAACGTAGTGCCTAGGTATGCAGCCAGGTCCGGGTAGGTCGCAATGCTCTTTACGCTGCCGTCAAGCTCCAGGTAGCCAGGCGGTACGGCAGCTTTGGGGAATGGAACAATCGAACCTACGGGAACGGCGGATTTCAACGTATCGAGTTCACTGACAAGTGCGGCGACATCGATGCTTCCCTGATTGATCGGAGCGTTCCAAGCCTTGATGCAGTACATCACGGCAATACTGCGCGGGCGTGTTTCACTCGCGATACGGGGATCGCCGTTCACGCCATCATTAATAGGGGTGACAACTGTAGGGCCAAGAACCGTATCACCTACTTTGTTTGATACGAATGGCCCGTTCGACGTTTCACTGATAACGCCCGCTCTACCACGCAATTCATGACCATGACCTTGAAAAGAGTCCGCGCGCCAACTACCGATGCCACGGCCTAGGTCAACACCCCGCCCATGATCCCACCCACGCAAAAACTCCCCACGCGACTCCGGCAGTCGGAAATTCCCAACCCCCTCATCGCCCTTATTGAACGCAGTCCCCAGGAACTTCGCCAAATCCGGGTACGCCGCAGCGCTCTTCACACTGCCGTCAATTTCCAGGAACCCAACCGGTACCTTATCCACCGGAAACGCCACCATCGAACCCACGGGCAGCGCCGAAGATTGAGCAATCAGCGCCTCAATCTCAGCCTTGGAATACGTCCCCTGCTTCAGGTAATCCATCACCCACGCCCGAGTCGCCTTCACCACCGTGTCATCAATCAACAACGTCACAATCGAGGCATTGCTCGTCTCAAAAATCGAGCGAATGTAAAACTCTTTCCCCGAGCCCGACGTGGCCAACACCGGCTTGTACGACTCCGGGTATTTCACGATGGCGTACAAAATCCCGGTGTCTGTCCACAGCCCGGCCTCGCGCACATACCAGCCGCCCACATCCGACGGAATGGTGACTTCGGCCATCAGCCAGTTGGCGTTTTTTTCGTCCTGGAACAACGCATTCAACGGCCCGCGCCAGACTTCGCGTTTCAGCGCTTTTGCGTTGGCATCCGGGTTGTAGACGGCGCCGTTGCCGTCGCCGACGGAGATCTGCGCCAGTTTGATCGGCACGCCCGCCGCCTTGCAGGCGGTTTCGTAGGCGATCCCCGCATTCGTGAGCAGGGTGTAATAGTCAGCCATTTAGTGCTCCTGTGGATAAAGGGTGGTGGTTTCGACGGTGTAGAGCCCGGCCGCCATAAAGGCGCGGCCCGTGGCCTCGACTCCTGCCAGCACGCTGGGGTAGATCGTGGTCAGTTCGCCGCACAAGGTGGCGGCGCCGATGGAGTGACGGCCCGAAGCACTCAGGCCTACGGAGATCGACAAAATGTCGCGCTCGCTCTTGGCGTCAGCCAGGCGGCGGTCGAGTCGGGCGTCGATGATTTCGCTGTAGGGCAACTCGGTGTAGGCCCGTACGGAAAAGCTGTAGGGCACGCCGGGCGGTGTTTGCTCGTACCAGGCGCGCACTTCGGGAGTGAGTTGCAGACCTTTGGCCGCGTTTTCCAAAGCCTGTCGCGTGCCAGCCTGGCGAGCAGTGGGCCAGGCGAGTTTGACGGTCAGGCGTTTCTCGGCCTCGGGGGCCGTGGAACTCCATTCGTTCACCGCGCGGTCTGCCGCCAGGTAGGGCAGGAACGCCGCCGGCGTGCGATCCGGGTCCATCAATTGCGGGAACGGTGGAGTCACTCGCTCCAGCAACTGGCCAAAGCCCAGGTCCAGCGCCTTTTCCAGCGGTGAGCTGTTGGCGGGCAACAGGCTCGCTTTAGGCTCGCTCATAGCGTGCGCACCTCCACCTCGACACCCGTGCAATAGGGGGCCTGGAACGCGCTGCTGATGATCGGTTCCAGAGGTTCGAGAATCTGCAGTTGGGCGGCACCGGCGCTGTGGATGGCGTAGTCGATCCAGCTTGGGTCCACACGGCCCTCCAGGCGGTGGCAAGAGTCGGCGTAGGTTTGCAGCAGTTTTTGCGCAGCGACTTGGGTCAATCCCGAATCGGGGCCGGCGTTGATCATGGCCACCACGCGAATTTTGTAACGTTGAATCTGCGCGCCCTGAACGGTGACCCGATCGGTCTCCGGTCGCACATCGGGCCGTGCGAAATGTCGCCGTACACCGTCAAGCAAATCGGCAGAAGCGCTGCCATCGCCGTCCCGTGAAAGCACAGTGACCATCACCTCGCCGGGGGCGGTGCGCCTGCCATTGCCGTCCTTGACCTGAGCCGCGTAACCATCCGGTTCGAAGGTGTAGCTGACGGTGACCACACCCGGCGAGGCGCTCTGCACCTTCACCGACGGCCGTTCACCGAGGGTGAAGACTTCACGGCGATACTGCATACGCGAGCCCGCTGCCGGCGCATGGGGCGCCAGGTAATAACGCAAGCGGGCGTCGTCGTCGCTTTCCAGAATCGGCGGCACCGGCGGGAATGCGGCCGGGTCGCCGGGGTCGAGTACCTGGCGCTCCAGGCCCATGTCGGCCAGGCGGGCATCCAGGTTGCTACCAGTGGCCCACCACGCCAGCATCTGCTTGATGCGGGCGTTGTATTTGCGTTCATGGGTTTGCAGGCGCACGCAAAAGGCTTCCAGGGCCAGGGTCAGCAGCTCGCTTTCGTTGTCGAGGCTGACCTTGAGTTTGGCCGCGCTTTGCGGCGCACGGGTGGCGACGTAATCGACGACGAAGGCTTTGAACTCGGCCAATAAAGGTTCGAATTCATCGACAGCGATGATCGCCGGTTCTGCCAGTTGGTTCTGGCCAGGGATCAACATACTCATGTGACGACCTCGAAGGATTGTTGGCGGTTTTTCCAGGTGCCGGCAAAACGCAGCAACAAACCTGCGCCCTGGCGGGTGGCGACAATGACCTGGGGTTGAAAATCAGCAATGCCGTTCTGGGTGTTGTAAAACGCTTGAGCCGCGTGGCTCTGGGCGAGAAGCAGCAAATCGTCGCCCAGGTTCTGGCCGAGCAGTTGGGGGATGAGCGAGCCGTACAACGGCCGCTTCTGACGCGTGCCCACAGGGGTGGTCAGCGCTCGGGTGGCACGCTGCACAAATTGCAGCCAGTCATCGACGGCTGCCCCGGTGTTCCTATCGATTCCGATCATGGCAAATCCTTATGCGCTGCTGATCACTCGGCCTTGGTGATCCACCACCGGGCCGCTCAAATGCACGCCGGCCGCATCCAGCAACACGCCGCTGGCGCCGAGTTGCAGGGTGATGCTCTGGGCCGTCATCGTCAGGCTGGCGGCACCGACCTTGACCTCGACCTGTTCGCGGGAGCCGCTGAGTGTGGTGGGGCCATTGACCCAATTGAAGGTGTGGCTGGCATCGTCGTAATCGCTTTGGGTGCCGTCCTGATGGCGGCGGCGTGTTAGCGAAGCAACACTGGAGACAGGCGGAAACAGACTACTGTTGAGGCCGAACAAAGCCACCGACTGCGAGCCCCCTTCCCCACCGCCATAGTTAAGCAACAGGCATTGCTCGCCGACTGACGGAATGCGGGTTTCGGTCTGCGCCCCCGCGCTGGGGTTGAAGAACCGGATGGCCGGGGTAAGCAACTCGCCGTGGCTGACCTTGCAGGTATTGCTGACAGCGTCCACTTCCTGGCACACACCGATGCGGCAGAAGCTTTCGGCGCGACGGTAGAGGTCTTCGAGTTGGGCTTCCATTTCAGCCAGGCGCTCGACGATCGGCCCCAGTTGCATGCGTAGCAATGCATCGAACATGGACTACTCCTGCAGGGGGCGATATTGGTCAGGATCATCGATGTTCGAGACTTCCCAGGTGCGGGCAAACAGCGGTGTGCCGGTGGGGTCTTCGAGCAGCGACGGGCCGAGGTAGAGGGTTTGGGTGAAGGACACGGTCCAGGTGTCGTAGTCCGTTTCTGCAATGGATGAAGTCGACGGCGCCGCGACAATGTTGGTGGGCAAGTCGCATTGGTCTGGCGGCAGGCCCCAGCGATTATCCAGGGCCAGGTCCATCACTTGGCTGGCCAGATCGCAGGCGTCGAAAGGGGCTGAGCCGGCAGGTACATTGACCTTGAGCAAAACCGTGAGGGCATGAGCCTTGCGCCCGTCCATGGAGCGAAAACCAGGCCCATTGCGTTCAATGCTGATCAAGACGCCGGGGCCTTGAGCGTCCAGGTGTGTTCCCAAGCTCAGCTGTGGGAAAGCGTTCTTCAACGCCAGCCCAATGGCTTCGGGAAGCCGGGAAGGTTTTTCAATAAGTGTCATTGGGTCGCGTCCTTGCAGCGGGTTACGGCTGATCCGGGCGAGACGTCGGGGTCTCGTTGACCCCGATGCGCTTGGCCGCCCAGCGTTCATAAAGGCCGATGGCGACGTCCGCGCCGGCCATGGCGGTGAGGCAACCAATGGCACCCGCGGTCCAGATCGACATGCCGGCGGCGTAGCACAGCATCAACGCCGAAACCCCGCAGACCATGCACGCCCCGGACCGCAGGGCCAGGCGCCGTATTAGCGACCAGCCACGGGCGCCCTCTTTGTCGGCGCGCCACATTTCGCCGGACACCCCGCCGATCAGGGCCAGTGCGATCACCAGCCAGATCGGCATTTCCGCTAACGCTTGCTGCTCGTTTGTCATGTCACGCCTCCTGGCTGAGCACTGCCGGCAACGTGCCGGCTTCCTTGGTAAATCCATACAGTGGTAGGCATTCCAAAAAGCCCGGTCGCCCAGGCTTTTCAGTAATGATGTCCTCGGTCTTTCGGCGCTACTGGCGCGGTACGGACCTTTCCTCGATGTTTTTCCGACCACGATCCCTGTCTGCCGGATAACTGCTTCTGGTGCTTTACGCTGCACACCCGGGCCAGTTGCCAACCCTCTGAACCGTTATGAGGCCGGTTCATCGCTGCCTGTTCTTGAAGCGGTGGTGAAACTAAAGAGCGTCGGCATCCTTGCCGGTGTTGCCTGGCATCCCTGCCATCGCTTCGATGGCGTCCATGCCGGTGTTGCGTGCCTTCCTTGTCTTCCTTGGCAGCATCCTTGCCGCCTCCACCAGGCCTTATTGGCTGGCTTGAGATGAAGAATATGCATGTATGCATATACAGTCAATGCACAAATGCATTTATTTTTCCTGATGAAATGCACGAATGCATTTTCAGCCTTGTGGGCAGCGGGATTGGTGGTTTTTTGCAGACGAAAAAAAGCCCGCTCGTGGGCGGGCTTTTTCTTACGGAGGAAGGTTATCGGGCGTACATGCCCCACCAGAATACATGGCCGAGGATGCTGATCTGCTCATCCTGGATATCCTGGAAGCTGTAGTCTTCGTCCGGGTGCTCATCGCGATTGAAACTGCGCAGGCGAATCCCGGAAGGCAGGCGGTAGAGCTGTTTCACGCGCAACTGACCATTGTGATTGATGGCATACAAGTCGCCATCGACAATGTCGCCGATGCCGCTCTTGCCCGCATTCACCCCAACGGTGGCGCCGTCACGCAGTACCGGCAACATGCTGTTGCCACGTACTGTCACGCACTTGGCCTGGTCGAACTGCACACCGTTGTGGCGAAGGCTGCGCTTGCCAAACCGCAGGCTGGCTTTCTCGCTTTCCTCGATGACGAATCTTCCTGATCCAGCAGCCAATTCAACCTCGCGCAAAAAGGGGATCGACACCTCGTCATCATTAACGGGCGTGTCGTCGTCCCACAGGCTTATGTCCTTGAGTTCGGAATGCATTGGGTCACGCCCCTCCTCCCGCGAAACGCCCACCGCCACGCGCCCGCGCAGTTGATCGGTGCTCACGCGAAAGTACTCGGCGATGCGGGAAATATGCTTGTCCGACGGATCCACGATCTTGCCGCTGAGGATCCGTGACAGCGTGGATTGAGGCACGCCGGTACGCCGGTGAAGCTCCGTGGGGGAGATCCGGTCGCGGTCCAGCAGTTCTCTTAATACGGTTGAAACGTTGCGTTTTTGCATAACGGGGATGATGACGGGGGATTTAGAGGTTGGCAAATGCAAATTTGCATATTTCATGCATTTACCTTGCCGGGATACCTATCCGTTTGCGAACTGCGTAGCCACGACCTCGCGTGTTAACCTTGCCGCCATCGCAAAATCGCAGGGCCGAATGCCCCACCTTTGCCCCACTCCTTTCAACGAATTTGCCTACGACCCAATGAGTAAAGCCACTTCAGATCTGTCCTCCCACACCCCGATGATGCAGCAGTACTGGCGCCTCAAGAACCAGCACCCTGATCAGTTGATGTTCTATCGCATGGGCGACTTCTACGAGATCTTCTATGAAGACGCGAAGAAGGCCGCCAAGTTGCTGGACATCACCCTGACCGCGCGCGGGCAGTCGGCGGGGCAGTCGATTCCGATGTGTGGCATTCCTTATCACTCGCTGGAAGGCTACCTGGTCAAGCTGGTGAAGCTGGGCGAGTCGGTGGTGATTTGTGAGCAGATCGGCGACCCCGCAACGAGCAAGGGGCCGGTGGAACGTCAGGTGGTGCGCATTATTACGCCGGGGACGGTGAGTGATGAGGCGCTGCTGGATGAGCGTCGCGACAACCTGATCGCCGCGGTGCTGGGGGATGAGCGCCTGTTCGGCCTGTCGGTGCTGGATATCACCAGTGGCAACTTCAGCGTGCTGGAGATCAAGGGCTGGGAGAACCTGCTGGCGGAGCTGGAGCGCATCAATCCGGTGGAGTTGCTGATTCCGGATGATTGGCCAAAAGACTTGCCGGCAGAAAAACGCCGTGGGACCAAGCGTCGTGCGCCGTGGGATTTCGAGCGTGATTCGGCGCTGAAAAGTCTCTGCCAGCAATTCTCTGTGCAGGACCTTAAAGGCTTCGGTTGTGAAACCCTGACCCTGGCCATCGGCGCTGCCGGTTGCCTGCTCAGCTATGCCAAGGAAACCCAGCGCACCGCCCTGCCGCACTTGCGCAGCCTGCGCCATGAGCGCCTCGACGACACCGTGGTGCTGGATGGTGCGAGCCGTCGCAACCTGGAGCTGGACACCAACCTGGCCGGCGGTCGCGATAACACCCTGCAATCGGTGGTCGACCGTTGCCAGACCGCCATGGGCAGCCGCTTGCTGACCCGTTGGCTGAACCGCCCACTGCGGGACTTGAGCGTGCTGCAAGCGCGCCAGTCGTCTATTACCTGCCTGCTGGACGGATACCGTTTTGAGAAGCTGCAGCCGCAGTTAAAGGAAATCGGCGACATCGAGCGCATCCTGGCGCGGATCGGCCTGCGCAACGCTCGCCCCCGCGACCTGGCACGCCTGCGCGATGCCCTCGGCGCCCTGCCGCAGTTGCAGGCCGCGATGACCGAACTGGACACACCGCACCTGCAACAACTTGCCGTGATCGCCAGCACCTACCCGGAACTCGCGGCGCTGCTGGAAAAAGCCATCATCGACAACCCGCCGGCGATCATTCGTGACGGCGGCGTACTCAAGACCGGTTACGACAGCGAGCTGGATGAGCTGCAGGCCCTGAGCGAAAACGCCGGGCAGTTCCTGATCGACCTGGAAGCCCGCGAAAAAGCCCGAACCGGCCTGGCCAACCTGAAAGTCGGCTACAACCGTGTGCACGGCTACTTCATCGAATTGCCGAGCAAGCAGGCTGAATCAGCACCGATCGACTATCAACGTCGCCAAACGCTTAAAGGTGCCGAACGTTTTATCACCCCTGAGCTGAAAGAGTTCGAAGACAAGGCACTGTCGGCCAAGAGTCGTGCCCTGGCTCGGGAAAAAATGCTGTATGAGAACCTGTTGGAAGACCTGATCAGCCAACTGGCACCGTTGCAAGACACCGCCGCTGCATTGGCCGAATTGGATGTGCTGAGCAACCTGGCCGAACGTGCGCTGAACCTTGACCTGAACTGCCCGCGTTTTGTGAGCGAGCCGTGCATGCGCATCGTGCAAGGGCGTCACCCGGTGGTGGAGCAGGTGTTGACCACGCCGTTCGTCGCCAACGACCTGTCGCTGGACGACGATACACGCATGCTGGTGATCACCGGTCCGAACATGGGCGGTAAATCCACCTACATGCGCCAGACCGCGTTGATCGTGTTGCTGGCACATATCGGCAGCTTCGTGCCGGCTGCCAGTTGCGAATTGTCCCTGGTGGACCGCATTTTCACGCGGATCGGCTCCAGCGATGACCTGGCCGGCGGCCGTTCGACCTTTATGGTGGAAATGAGCGAAACCGCCAACATCCTGCACAACGCCACCGAGCGCAGCCTGGTGCTGATGGACGAAGTGGGGCGCGGCACCAGCACCTTCGACGGCCTGTCCCTGGCGTGGGCGGCGGCGGAGCGATTGGCACACCTGCGTGCCTATACGTTGTTCGCCACCCACTACTTCGAGCTGACTGTACTGCCGGAAAGCGAGCCACTGGTGGCCAACGTGCACCTGAACGCCACCGAGCACAACGAACGCATCGTGTTCCTGCACCACGTACTGCCGGGGCCAGCCAGCCAGAGTTACGGCTTGGCCGTGGCGCAATTGGCCGGTGTGCCGAACGATGTGATTCTGCGCGCCCGCGAGCACCTCAGCCGCCTGGAAACCACAGCCCTGCCCCATGAAACCGTGGTCGCAAGCCCTTCCAAGGCCCCTAGCAAACCTGCCGCTCCGCACCAGAGCGATATGTTCGCCAGCCTGCCCCACCCGGTGCTGGAAGAGTTGGCCAAGCTTGACCTGGATGACTTGACGCCGCGTAAAGCGCTCGAAATGTTATATGCACTGAAGGTTCGGATATAACGCTGGCGCTTGCAAGCTGGTAGACTCTCGCGCGGTTTGGGATGCTGCGGGCTATTAGCCTGGCCTGCAGACTATCGCTCCCGAACCTCGCGAGCCCTGCCACAAAGGGTTTCGCTGCCGCCGCCTGAGGAGAGAATTAGAAATGACCTTCGTCGTCACCGACAACTGCATCAAGTGCAAGTACACCGACTGCGTGGAAGTATGTCCGGTGGACTGCTTCTACGAAGGCCCGAACTTCCTGGTTATCCACCCGGACGAGTGCATCGACTGCGCCCTGTGTGAGCCAGAATGCCCGGCCGTCGCTATTTTCTCCGAGGACGAAGTCCCGGCAGAGATGCAGGAATTTATTCAGTTGAACGTCGAGCTGGCGGAAATCTGGCCGAACATCACTGAACGCAAGGATCCGATGCCGGATGCTGCGGAATGGGATGGCAAAAAAGGTAAGATTGCAGACCTCGAACGCTGATAGCGTCGTCGCCCCAAAAGGCCCCTTGCGGGCCTTTTTGCGTTTCTACAGGGCGGGCTTTACTTTTCTACAGGCAAAAAAAAGGGGCGGTATGACCCGCCCACATTTTTCCCTAGTCCCTGTGTTCCTTTTCATCATCCTGATGAATCGCATCCTGCGACGTTCCTTGAACCATCGTTCCTTGATGGCTGTGTCAATCCGTGGACACAGGGCTGATCTTAAAGAGTTCCAATGTAAGTTCAACGGGATCCAAGCGCAGGGACCACCATTGATCTCGGTCAACTCGAAAAAAATAACCCTTTAATATCAATGAGATAAAAAACACTCTCAACGATTCAAGACGGCCAAGGCGGGTAAAAAAACCAATCACTTACGAAAAAGTAAGCGAATGCTTACACGAGCAATTGCGTAAAAGCGTAACTGCGACCTTTCTCCGGCCATCCAGATAAGAAAAAGCCCCGACACGTCGAGGCTCCTTTTCCCGCCAACGGCTCAGTCGTCGCTGACCGTAATGGTCGGCATGGCTGGCGCGGCGGCTTCCTGCAGGACGATTCGTGCGCCCACATGGCGCGCCAATTCCTGGTAGATCATCGCGATCTGGCTGTCCGGCTCTGCAACCACCGTTGGCTTGCCGCCGTCGGCCTGCTCGCGGATCAACATCGACAACGGCAGCGAAGCCAACAGTTCCACACCGTACTGGGTGGCCAGCTTCTCGCCACCGCCTTCGCCGAACAGATGCTCGGCATGGCCGCAGTTGGAGCAGATATGCACCGCCATGTTTTCCACGACGCCCAGTACCGGGATGTTGACCTTGCGGAACATCTCCACGCCTTTCTTCGCGTCCAGAAGCGCCAGGTCCTGGGGCGTAGTGACGATTACAGAACCGGCCACCGGGACTTTCTGCGCCAGGGTCAGCTGGATATCACCGGTGCCTGGCGGCATGTCGATCACCAGGTAGTCCAGGTCGCCCCAGGCCGTCTGGGTCACCAACTGCAGCAGCGCACCCGAGACCATCGGCCCGCGCCAGACCATCGGCGTGTTGTCATCGGTAAGGAAGGCCATGGACATGACCTCCACGCCCAGCGACTCGATCGGCACGAACCACTTCTGGTCCTTGACCTTGGGCCGCGTGCCCTCGGCAATGCCGAACATCACGCCTTGGCTCGGACCGTAGATATCGGCGTCGAGAATCCCCACGCGCGCGCCTTCACGGGCCAGGGCCAGGGCCAGGTTGGCGGCGGTGGTGGATTTGCCCACGCCGCCTTTGCCGGACGCGACCGCAACCACGTTCTTAACGTTGGCCAGGCCTGGAATCTGCGCCTGGGCCTTATGCGGGGCAATCACGCATTGGATGTCGACCTTGGCGGTCGCTACGCCGTCGAGGCCTTCGATAGCCATTTGCAGCATCTGCGCCCAGCCGCTTTTGAACAAGCCGGCGGCATAGCCCAGTTCCAACTGGACCGAGACCTGGTCGCCCTGGACCTCGATGGCCCGTACACAACCGGCACTGACCGGGTCCTGGTTCAAATAGGGGTCGGTGTACTGGCGAAGAACGGCTTCCACCGCTGCGCGATTGACGGCGCTCATGGGCTACTCCCGAAAAAAGACTGACTGAAACAGGCGGCTATCCTAACCGTTCCGACCGGTTAACGGCATGCTTTCGCAGCCAGGGAATGTTCTGAAACAGCGCCACGGGGTGAAATATATTTCCCGGCGCTTTATAGTGGCCGACCTCCGTTTCATCAAGTAGCCGAGCCCCATGTCCGAGCCACGCAAGATCCTCGTCACCAGCGCCCTGCCCTATGCCAATGGTTCCATCCATCTTGGCCATATGCTTGAGTACATCCAGACCGATATGTGGGTGCGCTTCCAGAAGCATCGCGGCAATCAATGCATTTATGTCTGCGCGGACGACGCCCACGGTTCGGCCATCATGTTGCGCGCCGAAAAGGAAGGCATCACCCCGGAACAACTGATCGCCAACGTGCAGGCTGAACACAGCGCCGACTTTGCCGAGTTCCTAGTGGATTTCGACAACTTCCACTCGACCCACTCCGAAGAAAACCGCGAGCTGTCGAGCCAGATCTACCTGCGCTTGAAAGAAGCCGGGCATATCGACCAGCGTTCGGTGACCCAGTATTTCGACCCGGAAAAGAAAATGTTCCTGGCCGACCGCTTCATCAAGGGCACTTGCCCGAAATGCGGCACCGAAGACCAGTACGGCGACAACTGCGAAAAATGCGGTGCCACCTACGCGCCGACTGAGCTGAAGAACCCTAAGTCGGCGATTTCCGGCGCCACCCCGGTGCTCAAGGACTCCCAGCACTTCTTCTTCAAGCTCCCGGATTTCCAGGCCATGCTGCAAACCTGGACCCGCAGCGGCACCCTGCAGGACGCCGTGGCCAACAAACTCGCCGAATGGCTCGACAGCGGCCTGCAGCAGTGGGACATCTCCCGCGATGCGCCGTACTTCGGCTTCGAGATCCCGGGCGAGCCAGGCAAGTATTTCTACGTGTGGCTGGACGCGCCGATCGGCTACATGGCCAGCTTCAAGAACCTGTGTGACCGCACGCCCGAGCTGGACTTCGACGCGTTCTGGAACAAGGACTCCACCGCCGAGCTGTACCACTTCATCGGCAAGGACATCGTCAACTTCCACGCCCTGTTCTGGCCGGCGATGCTCGAAGGTTCGGGCTACCGCAAGCCGACCGCCATTGCCGTGCACGGCTACCTGACGGTCAACGGCCAGAAGATGTCCAAGTCCCGTGGCACCTTTATCAAGGCGCGCACCTACCTGGATCACCTGTCGCCGGAATACCTGCGCTACTACTACGCCTCCAAGCTGGGCCGTGGCGTGGATGACCTCGACCTGAACCTGGAAGACTTCGTACAGAAGGTCAACTCGGACCTCGTGGGCAAAGTCGTCAACATCGCCAGCCGCTGCGCTGGTTTCATCCATAAGGGTAACGCCGGTGTGCTGGTGGCCGAAAACGCCGCGCCAGAGCTGACCGACGCGTTCCTCGCCGCCGCGCCGAGCATCGCCGACGCCTATGAAGCACGCGACTTTGCCCGCGCCATGCGCGAGATCATGGGCCTGGCCGACCGTGCCAACGCCTGGATCGCCGACAAGGCACCGTGGTCGCTGAACAAGCAGGAAGGCAAGCAGGCGGAAGTCCAGGCGATCTGCGCCACGGGCGTCAACCTGTTCCGCCAACTGGTGATCTTCCTCAAGCCAGTGCTGCCGTTGCTGGCCGCCGATGCCGAGGCGTTCCTGAACGTCGCGCCGCTGACCTGGAACGACCACGCCACATTGCTCAGCAATCATCAGTTGAATGAGTTCAAGCCGCTGATGACCCGTATCGACCCGGTGAAGGTGCAGGCCATGACCGACGCGTCGAAGGAAGACCTGGTTGCCAGCCAGACCGACACCGGTGAATCCGCGTCTGCAGGTAATGGCGAGTTGGCCAAGGACCCGATTTCCCCGGAAATCGAGTTCGACGCCTTTGCCGCCGTGGACCTGCGCGTGGCGCTGATCGTCAAGGCTGAAGCCGTGGAAGGTGCCGACAAGCTGCTGCGCCTGACGCTGGACCTGGGTGGCGAGCAACGCAACGTGTTCTCCGGGATCAAGAGTGCCTACCCGGACCCGTCCAAGCTCGATGGCCGCCTGACCATGATGATCGCCAACCTCAAGCCTCGGAAAATGAAGTTCGGCCTCTCGGAAGGCATGGTGATGGCGGCCGGCCCTGGCGGCGAAGAAATCTACCTGCTGAGCCCTGACAGCGGCGCCAAGCCGGGCCAACGCATCAAGTAAGCCCATGGGCCTACGATGAGCGAAACAGGTCTACTGTAGGAGCCCGGCTTTCCGGCGATGGCGTTCTCAAGGACGCCATCGCAAGCAAGCCGGGCTCTTACACATCCACTACCCGCCCGTTCGCTTGACCGGCATGCCAATGATCACCCCATGAACCTGATTCAACGTATCGACGCGCTGCTGCCACAGACCCAATGCGGCAAGTGCGGGCACCCGGGCTGCAAGCCTTACGCCGAGGGCATCGCGTTTGGCGAGGCAATCAACAAGTGCCCGCCCGGTGGCCAGGAAACCATCGCCGGCCTGGCGCAGTTGCTGCAGGTGCCTGTGCTGGAACTGGACACCAGCCGTGGCGAGGCTCCCGCCCAGATCGCCTATATCCGTGAAGCCGAGTGCATCGGCTGCACCAAATGCATCCAGGCTTGCCCCGTGGATGCGATTGTCGGTGCGGCCAAGCTGATGCATACCGTTATCGCCGATGAGTGCACCGGTTGCGACCTGTGCGTCACACCCTGCCCCGTCGATTGCATTGAGATGCGCCCAGCAGCGGCCGTGCTGCCTATCGTTGGAGGCCTGGCGTCCAATGCTCATGAGTTCCATGAACGCAGCCTCAAGCGTGATCGCGCCCGACGGCGTTCTGAACAACGCACTGCACGCTTGCAGCGGGAAGAAGCGCATAGACTCGCCGAACGCCTGGCTCGGGCCAAGCGCCCAGCAACGGCTGCCCCCGTGCAGACAGATACGACTCAGGCCGCTCAGGATGCAGCGATCAAGAAAGCCAAAATCTCGGTTGCAATGAGTCGCACCCAGTTACACAAATCGCTGAAGGCATTTGGTCACCCACCTACATTTGAGCAGCAGTCGCAATTGATCGTGCTCCAACAGCAGTTCGAAGCGGCTGAACAGGCACTAGCGGCATTGGAGCTCAGCACTCCGACACCTTTGCCCACACAGAAGGACCCGGCGCTCAAACGCGCAAAAATCCAGCTGGCCATGCGCCGGGCCGAACTGAAAAAAGCCCAGGACTTGAACGCTGACGAGCAACAGTTGGCAACCTTGAGTGCAGCCCTGTCCAGTGCGGAGCAGGCGCTGCATGATGCCGAGGCGGAAAGCGACCAACCCAGGCCCGACTTGCAACGCGTGGAAAAACGCCCTATCGATGCCCAGTTGCGCCAGCTGAAAACGGCGCTGGCATATGCACGGGCTGAAGTCAGCAAGCTGCAACGCCAACCCGTTGTCAGTGCACAGGAGCTGGACGTCGCGCAACAGAAGCTCGAGCAAGCGCAGCTTCGGGTAGATACCCACACCAGCCCTTGACCCGCGACAGGCGCTGCAAGAGGTGCCAACGATGGTTTATCCTGCAAGCGCTGCCCCTATTCGAAGATCATGCTGACCGCCTGCAAGGAACCGCCCGCCCGATGAATGCCGCTAAACGCCTGGAAATATTCCGCAGGCTTCACGAAGACAATCCAGAACCCAAGACCGAACTGGCCTACTCAACGCCGTTCGAATTGCTGATTGCGGTGATCCTGTCGGCCCAATCCACGGACGTGGGCGTCAACAAGGCCACGGCCAAACTGTATCCGGTGGCCAACACGCCAGAAGCGATCTATGCCTTGGGCGTGGAAGGGTTGTCGGAATACATCAAGACGATCGGACTGTACAACAGCAAAGCCAAGAATGTCATCGAGACCTGCCGTCTGCTGGTGGAACTCCATGGCAGCGAAGTGCCACAAACTCGCGAAGCACTGGAAGCCTTGCCTGGGGTCGGCAGAAAAACGGCCAACGTTGTACTGAACACTGCATTTCGGCAACTGGCCATGGCGGTGGACACCCATATATTTCGTGTCAGCAACCGCACCGGCATTGCCCGTGGCAAAAACGTGGTGGAAGTCGAAAAGCAGTTGATGAAGTTCGTGCCCAAGCCCTACCTGCTTGACTCCCACCACTGGCTGATCCTGCACGGTCGCTACGTTTGCCAGGCGCGCAAGCCGCGTTGCGGCAGCTGCCGCATAGAAGACCTGTGTGAATACAAGGAGAAAACGTCCGACGATTGAGTGATCATTGTTTTTTTCGATCAATCGATTGAAAAAATCTTTTTTACCCGTTCATGGATTATCGTTATAAGGAGCGCCAACGGCAGTCTTAGCCTGGAGTTAACCTTATGAGCACTGGCAAAGAACAACTCGATGTAGAAGACGACCTCGTTGCGGAGTCGGACGATGATGGGGAAGCACCTGTTGCAGAGGTGGCCAAGACCAATTTGAGCAAACGCCGCACCATCGACAATCTTCTGGAAGAGCGACGCTTGCAAAAACAACTGGCCGACTACGACTTCGACCTCTGATCAATCCGTTGACGACCGGAAGCCTCCCTGACGGAGGCTTTTTTGTGCCGGTAATCCTTCCTAATGCCTGCGGCGTAACACGTTCGCCTATACCAGGCCGTTGCGTTGGGCCAATTCGATCAAGTCGACAAGGGAGCGGGCGTTGAGCTTGAGCAGAAGGCGAGTCTTATAGGTACTGACGGTCTTGTTGCTAAGGAACATGCCATCGGCAATCTCCTTGTTGGTTTTGCCACGTGCCAGTTGCTGCAACACCATCATCTCCCGACCTGAAAGGCGCTCGACCATATCTGCTTCACTGGCGTTGCCAATGGTGGAGCGCACCGAGTTCAGTGCCTGGTTCGGAAAGTAGCTGTAGCCGGACAATACCGCCTTGATGGCGCTCAGCAGTTCGGCCAGGTCCTGTTGCTTGCACACATACCCTGCTGCGCCCGCCTGCATGCAGCGCATGGAGAAATGGCCCGGAGCCTGGGACGTCAGCACCAGCACCTTGAAGGGCGCAGGTTGTTTGGCAGAAGACAGCCGGCAGATAACTTCCAGGCCGTCGAGCTTGGGAATACCGATATCCAGTATGACAATGTCCGGCGTGTATTCCTTGGCAAGTTGCAGCGCATCGACACCGTTATCAGTCTCGGCAACGACCTCATAACCATGACGCTCCATTAGCATGCGCACAGCAAGTCGAATGACAGGATGATCATCCACGATCAGCACTTTATTCATGAGAAAGTCCAATTTCGCTGTTCGAATTATTTAGAGCAAGCACAATAGCCTAGTCGTTTCCTAGTTGGCATAGTGTTCCCCCCCAAGCAACAGCAAGCAGAGACCCAACCCACACAGATAAAGGAATCGCCCTACAAAAAAACGCCAACTTGGAGGTATAGCGTTTTATGGAGCCTTTCAGATCTTTCCTTGGGCTTACATATTTTGAGTGAAATTTCCAAAGGGTAAGGGGCCTTGGGTAAACGTTCTGCACAAGGCTTTCAGGAAATTCCCCTTGCTTGGCGTTTTCCACAGGGACGGCATGCGAAATAAATTCGACACTTTTAGTTCCATTTAACATATTTACTTTCACCCCAAAGTCCTACAGACCATTCAGCACATTGCTGCTTATCTGCACTTTCATGAGTGAGGTTTCTGTAAGACCAGTTCCTACGCAGGTGTAAATATTCATGCCGACCTACATAATGCTAGTGACCTGCCAATAACCGCCATCGAAGTTTTTCTGACAAAAAAACATCAACATTTTTTAAACAAAATTAAACATCACAAAGCCGGACAAATAGACAGGCAAAAAAAATGGCCCCTTGAACAAGGGGCCATTTCTATAACGCGTGAAACACTCAGAACAACGAGCGACCTTTGTTGGCCGCAATGCGCATGCGCAGAGCATTCAACTTGATAAAGCCAGCTGCGTCCGCCTGGTTGTAGGCGCCGCCATCTTCTTCGAAGGTAGCGATGTTGGCGTCGAACAGCGACTCATCGGACTTGCGGCCGGTGACGATCACGTTGCCCTTGTACAGCTTCAGGCGCACAACGCCGTTCACGTGGACCTGGGATGCGTCGATCATCTGTTGCAGCATCAGACGCTCAGGGCTCCACCAGTAGCCGGTGTAGATCAGGCTGGCGTACTTGGGCATCAGCTCGTCTTTGAGGTGAGCCACTTCGCGGTCCAGGGTGATCGACTCGATGGCGCGGTGGGCGCGCAGCATGATGGTGCCGCCTGGGGTTTCGTAGCAGCCACGGGACTTCATGCCCACGTAACGGTTCTCGACGATGTCGAGACGGCCGATACCGTGTTCGCCGCCGATACGGTTCAAGGTCGCCAGCACGGTGGCCGGGGTCATTTCGACGCCGTCCAGTGCAACGATGTCGCCGTTACGGTAGGTCAGTTCCAGGTACTGTGGCTTGTCTGGAGCGTTCTCCGGGGAGACGGTCCATTTCCACATGTCTTCTTCGTGCTCGGTCCAGGTGTCTTCCAGCACGCCGCCTTCATAGGAGATGTGCAGCAGGTTGGCGTCCATCGAGTACGGGGACTTCTTCTTGCCGTGGCGTTCGATCGGGATGGCGTGCTTTTCAGCATAATCCATCAGCTTTTCACGGGACAGCAGGTCCCACTCACGCCAAGGGGCAATCACTTTTACGCCTGGCTTGAGCGCGTAGGCACCCAGCTCGAAACGTACCTGGTCGTTGCCCTTGCCCGTAGCGCCATGGGAAATGGCGTCGGCGCCGGTTTCGTTGGCGATTTCGATCAGGCGCTTGGCGATCAGCGGACGTGCGATGGAAGTACCCAGCAGGTACTCGCCTTCGTAGACGGTGTTGGCGCGAAACATCGGGAAAACGAAATCGCGGACGAACTCTTCGCGCAGGTCGTCAATGTAGATCTCTTTCACGCCCATGGCTTGCGCCTTGGCACGTGCAGGTTCGACCTCTTCGCCCTGACCCAGGTCAGCGGTGAAGGTCACCACTTCACAGTTATAAGTATCCTGCAGCCACTTGAGGATCACCGAAGTGTCCAGGCCGCCGGAATACGCGAGAACGACCTTGTTTACGTCGGCCATGCCATCACTCCACGGGGTTGTACGGAAAGGCGTCGATTCTACCGACCAAAACCGTGAATTTACAGAGGCGCGACAGCAAATGAAGATAAAGCGACAGATTATGTCGAGCGGGCGACCGATGGTCGCACCTTACGACGTGTGCGCGGGGTTGCTCGGGCCGGTGGCCGTGGGCGCCGGTTTCTCGGGGGCTGCCACACGCTCAAGCTGAATGTTGACGCGGCGATTGCGGGCCCGGTTTGCCGCGTTGGTATTGGGCGCCAATGGGTAGCTTTCGCCATGAAAGCGCAAGGTGATCTGCGATTCCTGGATACCGTTGGCCTTCAGGTAATCCATTACTGCCAGGCCGCGACGGCGCGAGACATCCCGGTTGGTCAAACGGTTGCCGCTGTTGTCCGAATGGCCATTCAATTCGATATGGTTGACCGTGGGGTCGGCTTTCATGAACGCGAGTATCACATCCAGCTTCTTCTTGGCGGCCGCGTCCAGTTCGATGCCACCCCCGGGGAATCCGACTTCGGTCTGCTTGACCTGGTCGTAATTCATCGGCAACAGCTTGGTGGTGCACAACTGGTAGTCGTTGTAGGCCTTGCTGAATTTCACCGGCAACAGGCGAATTTCCGAGTACCCCCCTTCGCGCCCGTAATGTCGGACCGTCGGGCTGCGCCCTTCAAGCAAACCGGTGAACAGTCGCCCGGCCTGGGCCTGGGAGCTGTTGAACAGCACATCGCCACTACCTGCACGTACGGCGCCAAGGTTGATATCACCGCGCCCCGGCTGCCAGGGCGCCGCAGCGGCCAAGAGTGTCGCGGAACCTGCGCCCAGCGAGCCGTTATAGGCTTTCAGGCGGAACGTCGCCTGCTCACCGGCCCGGCGCACGAACTCACCCGAACCGAAATCCGTGATCGGCTGGGTCAGGCGGCACTCGAACTGGTCGCCTTCCACCTTCCACTCAATATTCTCCAGACGTGTCTGGAACGTGAGGGCCATCGCAGGCAGGCTGGCGAACACACTGAGCAGGGCTAGATAATGCTGGCGCACGGGAGGCTCCACTGGTTTCTACAACACTTCAAAGCGTCATACATCGATAAGGCATACAAAAGGCTATCGGATGCATCCCGCAAAACTTGATAGCGAGTGCCTGATAGAGTCTTTTCCGGTAGCATTCCCACCAGATTGACCCGCCTGGAATCCCCAATGTCCGACCGCCTGACCCTGCTGCGTCCCGACGACTGGCATATTCATCTTCGCGATGGTGCTGCGTTACCCCACACCGTGGCCGATGTAGCGCGCACGTTTGGCCGCGCCATCATCATGCCTAACCTGGTACCTCCGGTGCGTAACGCCGAGCAAGCCGATGCCTATCGCCAGCGAATCCTCGCTGCACGACCGGCCGGCAGCCGCTTCGAACCGTTGATGGTGCTCTACCTCACCGACCGCACCCAGCCCGAAGAGATTCGTGAAGCCAAAGCCAGCGGTTTCGTGCACGCCGCCAAGCTGTATCCGGCAGGCGCGACCACCAACTCCGACTCCGGCGTGACCAGTATCGACAAGATCCTGCCGGCGATCGAAGCCATGGCCGAAGTTGGCATGCCGCTGTTGATCCACGGTGAAGTCACCCGTGGCGACGTCGACGTGTTCGATCGTGAAAAAATCTTCATCGATGAGCACATGCGCCGTGTGGTCGAGCTGTTTCCGACCCTGAAGGTGGTGTTCGAGCACATCACCACCGCCGATGCCGTGCAGTTTGTCACCGAGGCCTCGGCCAACGTTGGCGCAACCATCACCGCGCACCACTTGCTGTACAACCGCAACCACATGCTGGTGGGCGGGATTCGGCCGCACTTCTATTGCCTGCCGATCCTCAAGCGCAACACCCATCAGGTGGCGCTGCTGGACGCCGCGACCAGCGGTAATCCGAAGTTCTTCCTCGGCACCGACTCCGCGCCTCATGCCCAGCATGCCAAAGAAGCCGCGTGCGGTTGTGCCGGTTGCTACACGGCATTTGCTGCCATCGAGCTGTACGCCGAAGCGTTCGAACAACGTAATGCGCTGGACAAGCTCGAAGCATTCGCCAGCCTCAACGGCCCGCGTTTCTACGGCTTGCCGGCGAACACCGACCGCATCACCCTGGTTCGTGAAGACTGGACCGCCCCTGCCAGCCTGCCGTTTGGCGAGCTGACTGTCATCCCGCTGCGCGCCGGTGAAACACTGCGCTGGCGCCTGCTGGAGGAAAGCAAGTGAGTGAAGACCATTACGACGACGAACACGAGCACAGTGGTGGCGGTTCCCGTCACCCGATGGCCGAGCGGTTTCGCGGCTATCTGCCGGTTGTCATCGACGTAGAAACCGGTGGCTTCAACAGTGCCACCGACGCCCTGCTGGAAATCGCTGCGACCACCATCGGCATGGATGAACAGGGCTTTGTGTTCCCGGAACACACCCACTTCTTCCGCGTCGAGCCGTTTGAAGGCGCGAACATCGAAGCGGCCGCTTTGGAATTCACCGGGATCAAGCTCGATCACCCGCTGCGCATGGCCGTGAGCGAAGAAGCGGCGCTGACCGACATCTTCCGTGGCGTGCGCAAGGCGTTGAAGGCCAATGGCTGCAAACGTGCGATCCTGGTGGGTCACAACAGCAGCTTCGACCTGGGCTTCCTGAACGCCGCCGTGGCGCGGCTGGACATGAAACGCAATCCGTTCCACCCTTTCTCCAGCTTTGACACGGCCACCCTCGCCGGCCTGGCGTATGGCCAGACCGTGCTGGCAAAAGCCTGCCAGGCAGCCGGTATCGACTTTGACGGTCGCGAGGCCCACTCGGCTCGCTACGACACCGAGAAGACGGCCGAGCTGTTCTGCGGCATCGTCAACCGCTGGAAAGACATGGGCGGCTGGGAAGACTTCAACGATTGAGATCGTTTCCCGCGCATAAAAAAACCGGCCTTCTCAGGCCGGTTTTTTTGTACCGCTAACGTGGCTTACAGCTTGCCAGCGTTCTCGGTCAGGTAAGCCGCAACGCCTTCTGGCGAAGCGTTCATGCCTTTGTCGCCTTTTTTCCAGTTGGCTGGGCAAACTTCGCCGTGCTCTTCGTGGAATTGCAGGGCGTCAACCAGACGGATCAGCTCTTCCATGTTACGGCCCAGTGGCAGGTCGTTGATGATCTGGGAGCGAACCACGCCTTTGTCGTCGATCAGGAATGCGCCACGGAAAGCCACGCCGCCTTCGGATTCAACGTCGTAGGCCTTGGCGATGTCGTGCTTCATGTCGGCAGCCATGGTGTATTTGACTTTGCCGATGCCGCCATCGTTGATGGCGGTGTTGCGCCAGGCGTTGTGGGTGAAATGGGAGTCGATGGAAACGGCGACCACTTCAACGTTGCGCGCCTTGAAATCGTCCATGCGGTGGTCCAGAGCGATCAGCTCCGAAGGGCAGACGAAAGTGAAGTCCAGCGGGTAGAAGAACACCAGGCCGTATTTGCCTTTGATGGCTTCAGACAGTTTGAAGCTGTCTACGATTTCGCCATTGCCGAGAACGGCGGGTACGTCGAAATCCGGGGCTTGTTTGCCGACGAGTACGCTCATTGGGTATCTCCTGATGTGAGGGTGACGATTGAAGTAAAAGGACCGCCTCCAAGTCTGCCGTGTGTAAGCGACAGCCCTGTGACGCAGTCACGCTTCGTGAAGACCGACCATCATACACTGAAAAAACCGTTCGTCAGCGCACGGGCAACGTCGGTGAATACCCTACGATTCTACTTTGACAATCATTCTCGTTAACATTAAGATCCATCGCACTTAAGCCTTAAACCCGCGACGGTTCTCCCTTATGTATGTGTGCCTGTGTACTGGCGTCACCGACGGACAAATCCGCGAAGCAATCTATGAAGGTTGCTGCAGCTACAAGGAAGTGCGTGAAACCACCGGCGTTGCCAGCCAGTGCGGCAAATGTGCTTGCCTTGCCAAGCAAGTGGTACGGGAAACCCTGACGCAGCTGCAAACAGCCCAGGCCGCGATTCCCTTTTCAGCAGAATTTACACATGCTTAATTGAGCGTGTTTTAAAGAACCGGACTTAGTGTCCGGTTTTTTTATGCCCGTAATTCAATTAGTTAGCGTCAAGACGCGGAACACAAACATTCTTATTCCGATTAATTTTCATTTATTATTCAATAACTTAGGTTTGACACTCAGGATTTCGCCGCTCAAACTCCGCCTTATACACAGCTATTACAGGGCAGGACCCCAGTCATGAAAGGCGACATCTCAGTCATCCAGCAACTCAACAAAATCCTTGCCAATGAACTGGTCGCGATCAATCAGTACTTTCTGCATGCGCGCATGTATGACGATTGGGGCCTGGAAAAGCTGGGCAAGCGTGAATACAAAGAATCCATCAAGGCCATGAAGGACGCCGACGCGCTGATCAAGCGTATCCTGTTCCTCGAAGGCCTGCCGAACGTGCAGGACCTGGGCAAGCTGAACATCGGCGAGCACACCCAGGAAATGATCAGCAGCGACTTGAAGTTCGAGCACAAGAGCCACAGCGACCTGAAAGCCGCTATTGCTCATTGCGAAACCAAGGGTGATTTCGGCAGCCGCGAACTGCTGGAAGATATCCTGGAAGACCAGGAAGAACACATCGACTGGTTGGAAACCCAACTGGGCCTGATCGACAAGGTCAACCTGGAAAACTACCTGCAGTCGCAGATGGGCGAGTAAGCCCAAACGCACCGGTATAAAAAAGCCCCGCTCTCTTATGAGAAGCGGGGCTTTTTATTGACCGCAGATTATGTAGGAGCCCGGCTTGCCGGCGATGGCGGTTTCAGAGTCACCGCTTGGCTCAAGGCCCTATCGCCGGCAAGCCGGCTCCTACAGATTACGCGTCGGTCTTGGCAGCGCGTTGGCCGCGGCTTCTTTGATCAGCGCTTGCAGCGAGCCATCGGCCGCCATCTCAACGATGATATCGCTACCGCCGACCAGCTCACCGGCGACCCACAGTTGTGGGAACGTTGGCCAGTTGGCGTATTTCGGCAGGTTGGCGCGAATTTCAGGGTTTTGCAGGATATCCACGTAAGCGAATTTCTCGCCACACGCCATGATGGCCTGGGAAGCCTTCGCGGAGAAACCGCACTGAGGAGCGTTTGGCGCGCCCTTCATGTAAAGCAGAATGGTGTTGTTGGCAATCTGCTCTTTGATCGTTTCGATGATATCCATGGAACACCTCGGCTGGAACTTTGCGACTCACAGGTCGGCACGGTGGCGCATTGTAACGCAAAATCCCAGCGTGGTGCTCAGGCTCCTTATGCGGCCGCCACCTGCACGGGAACCCCGTTCAGCGCGGCATTTCCGGACAATTCGTCCAGTTGCCGCTCGTCGGTCAAGTCATTCGCGCTCGCCCCGGGCTGCCCGCTGGCAATCGTCATCTGCACCCCTGGCCGGCCGTGGCCCCACCCATGGGGCAGGCTGACCACGCCGGGCATCATGTCCTGGCTGGCCACCACTTCCACCTCGATCATGCCGATACGCGAACTCACGCGCACACGCTGCCCATCAACCAGTTGCCGACTCGACAGGTCATCGGGGTGCATCAGCAATTGATGGCGCGGCTTGCCCTTCACCAGCCGGTGATAGTTATGCATCCACGAGTTATTGCTGCGCACGTGTCGACGGCCGATCAGTAGCAGTTCGCCCACCTGGGGCACGGGCTGCGCTGCAAACCGCACCAGATCCGCAAGGATCACCGCCGGTGCAGCCTGGATGTGGCCATCGGCGGTTTTCAACCGCGCAACGAGATTGGCCCGAAGTGGCCCCAAATCCACGCCATGCGGGTGATCGGCCAACATCGCCACCGACAGTTTGTGCTCGGAGGCATCGCCATAAACCCCGGCACGCAGGCCGAAGTCGATCATCTGGGCCGGCGCCATGGTCGGCTTGAGCGTTGCGCCGGTGCGCGCCGCGAACGCCTGGGCCAGGCCGACAAAGATTTCCCAGTCATGCAGCGCGCCTACGGGCTTGGGCAGGATCGCCCGATTGAAACGGGTGACATTACGCACCGCGAACATATTGAAGGTGGTGTCGTAGTGATCATTTTCCAACGCTGACGTGGACGGCAGGATCAGGTCGGCATATCGCGTGGTTTCGTTGATATACAGGTCGACGCTGACCATAAACTCCAAGCTTTCCAGGGCTTGTTCCAACTGGCGGCCATTGGGCGTCGACAACACCGGGTTACCGGCCACCGTCACCAACGCACGGATTTGCCCTTCGCCTCCGGTAAGCATTTCCTCGGCCAAGGCCGACACGGGCAATTCACCGCCGTACTCAGGGCGCCCGGAAACCCGGCTCTGCCAACGATTGAAATGCCCACCACCGGTAGACGCCACCAAGTCCACCGCTGGCGTAGTACACAAGGCGCCGCCCACCCGATCCAGGTTTCCGGTCACCAGGTTGATCAACTGCACCAGCCAGTGACACAACGTGCCGAACGCCTGAGTCGATACCCCCATGCGCCCGTAACACACGGCCTTATCCGCACCTGCAAAGTCGCGTGCCAACTGGCGGATCTGCTCGGCCGGCACCGCGCACTGGCCGCTCATGGCCTCGGCAGTAAACCCGGCGATCGCCTGGCGCACCTCATCCAGCCCCGTAACCGGCAAATGCGTGGCACGGGTCAGGTTTTCGGCAAACAGCGTATTGAGCACCCCGAACAACAGCGCTGCATCACCACCCGGGCGAACGAACAGATGCTGATCAGCAATCGCCGCCGTTTCGCTGCGTCGCGGGTCAACCACCACCACTTTACCGCCCCTGGCCTGGATAGCCTTCAGGCGCTTCTCCACGTCGGGCACAGTCATGATGCTGCCGTTGGAGGCCAATGGGTTGCCGCCCAGGATCAGCATGAAGTCGGTGTGATCGATATCCGGGATCGGCAGCAGCAAACCGTGCCCATACATAAGGTAACTGGTGAGGTGGTGGGGCAGTTGATCCACGGACGTCGCGGAAAAGCGGTTGCGCGTCTTGAGCTGGCCCAGGAAATAGTTGCTGTGGGTCATCAGGCCGTAGTTATGCACGCTGGGGTTGCCCTGGTACACCGCCACGGCGTTTTGCCCATGCTGCGCCTGGATGCCCGCCAGCCGTTCGGCGACCAGCGAGAAGGCTTCATCCCACGGGATCGGCCGCCACTCGCTACCTTCGCGCAGCATGGGCTGGTGCAAGCGATCCGGGTCGTTCTGGATATCCTGCAGCGCCACGGCCTTGGGGCAGATGTGACCACGGCTGAAAGTGTCCAGCGCGTCGCCCTTGATCGAGGTGATCGCCAGGCTGCCGTCGTCGGCCTCGGTGGTTTCCAGGGTCAGGCCGCAAATGGCTTCGCACAGATGGCAGGCACGGTGGTGGAGAGTCTTGGTCATGGCCAGTCTCTTTATCAGGGCTTTGATTGCACTATGGGCCGCGACAGGAGCGGGCACCAGTATCGTTCGCCCCGTGAATCCAAGCCCATCAGGCCAAACCATGGGCAAGCGTGAGCAAATGTTTCAGAACCCTGCGTACAGCCCCTGAAACCGACACAGCCTGGCCTGGGCCCGCCCCCACACATTGCAAAAGGTCTCGGCGCCAGTGTACAAATGGCCCGCTGCTGTCTGGAAATCGTCTTCAAAAGCGCTCTGGCGCCCTTCTTGAACACCCTTAAAAACCGTAGCCCTATTGGTAAGACGCGACATTTAATTATAAGATCGCGCCTTCCCCTATTTCGTCGCCCCGTGCGGCTTTCGCCGCAGGTCTCGCCCGTTGTCACAATAAACAAGGCTTTGAGTATCTGCGGTCTGTTGCAAAAAGGTAGTTAATGATGAGCGCAAGGCACTTTCTCTCCCTGATGGATTGCACGCCCGAAGAGCTGGTCAGCGTGATCCGTCGAGGCATTGAGCTTAAAGACCTGCGTAACCGCGGCGTACTGTTCGAGCCTTTGAAAAACCGTGTGCTCGGCATGATTTTCGAGAAGTCCTCGACCCGCACCCGCGTGTCGTTCGAAGCCGGCATGATCCAGTTGGGTGGCCAAGCCATCTTCCTGTCCTCGCGCGATACCCAACTGGGCCGTGGCGAACCGGTGGCCGACAGCGCCATCGTGCTGTCGAGCATGCTCGATGCGGTGATGATCCGTACCTTCGCCCACAGCACCGTCACCGAATTTGCCGCCCACTCCCGCGTACCGGTGATCAACGGCCTGTCCGATGACCTGCACCCGTGCCAGTTGCTGGCCGACATGCAAACCTTCCTTGAACACCGTGGCTCGATCCAGGGCAAGACCGTGGCCTGGATCGGCGACGGCAACAACATGTGCAACAGCTATATAGAAGCGGCGATCCAGTTCGACTTCAAACTGCGCGTCGCCTGCCCGGAAGGTTACGAGCCCGACGCGCGCTTCCTGGCGCAGGCCGGTGACCGCATCACCCTCGTGCGCGACCCACGTGACGCCGTGACCGGCGCTCATCTGGTAAGCACCGACGTCTGGACCTCCATGGGCCAGGAAGACGAAACCGCCAAGCGCCTGGCGCTGTTCGCCCCCTACCAGGTGACCCGCGCCCTGCTCGACCTGGCCGCGCCGGACGTGCTGTTCATGCATTGCCTGCCCGCGCACCGGGGCGAAGAAATCAGCCTCGACCTGCTGGACGACCCACGCTCGGTCGCCTGGGACCAGGCCGAAAACCGTTTGCATGCACAGAAGGCCCTTCTGGAATTCCTCGTGCCGCCGTCGTACCACCACGCATGAGCCAGCCTTTACTGCTGAACCTGCGCAATCTGGCATGCGGCTATCAAGATCAACGGGTGGTGCAGAACCTCAACCTGCACCTCAATGCTGGCGACATCGGTTGCCTGCTGGGCTCTTCGGGTTGCGGCAAGACCACCACCCTGCGCGCGATTGCCGGGTTTGAACCGGTGCACGAAGGCGAAATCAGCCTGACGGGCGAAGTGATCTCCAGCGCCGGGTTCACCCTGGCACCCGAGAAACGTCGTATCGGCATGGTGTTCCAGGATTACGCGTTGTTTCCCCACTTAAGCGTGGCGGACAACATCGCCTTTGGCATTCGCAAGCACCCGCAAAAAGAGCGCGTGGTGGCCGAGTTGCTGGAACTGGTGAACCTGAAGAACCTGGGCAAGCGTTTTCCCCATGAGCTTTCCGGCGGTCAGCAACAGCGTGTTGCCCTCGCCCGCGCACTGGCGCCGGAACCGGCACTGTTGCTGCTGGACGAACCGTTCTCCAACCTTGATGGCGAACTGCGCCGCAAGCTCAGCCACGAGGTGCGCGACATCCTCAAGGCCCGGGGCACCAGTGCGATCCTGGTGACCCATGACCAAGAAGAAGCGTTTGCCGTGAGCGATAAAGTGGGCGTGTTCAAAGAGGGCCGCCTGGAGCAGTGGGACACACCCTACAACCTCTATCACGAACCACAGACGCCCTACGTCGCCAGCTTTATCGGCCAGGGTTACTTCATCCGTGGCCAATTGAGTTCGCCGGAGTCTGTGATTACCGAATTGGGTGACCTGCGCGGTAATCGTGCCTACACCTGGCCTACCGGTGGCGCGGTGGATGTGCTGCTACGCCCGGATGACATCGTCTACGCGCCGGACAGTGCGTTGAAAGCACGGATCGTCGGCAAGACGTTCCTCGGTGCGTCAACCCTGTATCGCTTGCAATTGCCGACGGGCGCGCAATTGGAATCGATCTTCCCGAGCCATGCCGACCATCAGGTTGGGGCGGATGTAGGGATTCGTGTTGCCGCCGAACACCTGGTGTTGTTCCAGGCTTCGGGCAGCACGGCGGCGCAGATTCCGCAGTCCGAATCAGGCGTACGGCGTTACAGCCCGGCCCACTGACCGCACCGGATCACAAAATGCAGGCGCTGGCTCGCCAGCGATGCCGGCACTTCGGTCTTCCAGTGACACCGAGGGGATGCTATCGCCGGCAAGCCGGCTCCTACAGTTAGATTCCAGTCAAAATTGGTTCAGGGCCGGCCAATCGGGGCGAACTTGGCCTGGGTGTGCTCGGCCAGCACCGCCGCTGGCAATTCAACTTCCAACCCCCTTCTCCCCGCGCTCACAAAAATCGTCGCAAACGGTTGCGCCGTCTCATCGATAAAAGTACGCAAGCGCTTCTTCTGCCCCAACGGGCTGATACCGCCCAGCAAATAACCCGTAGAACGCTGCGCTGCTGCCGGGTCGGCCATCTCGACTTTTTTCACACCCGCCGCATGGGCCAACGCTTTCAAGTCCAGGCTTCCGACGACCGGCACCACGGCAACCAACAATTCACCTTTTTCACTGCTGGCCAGCAGGGTCTTGAACACCTGCGCCGGGTCCAACCCCAATTTTTCCGCGGCCTCCAGGCCATATGACGCAGCTTTGGGATCGTGCTCGTAACTGTGGATACGATGTTCGGCGCGAACTTTTTTCAACAGGTCCAATGCGGGGGTCATGACGTCTCCGGGCGTGGCAAACAGATGGCCAATTCTAGGCCAAGCCCACCTAAAAGACTCTAGTCCGCCCACTCTTAAGGTGCACGCGTAATGTGACAAGCGTGATCATTCACCAGACCAATAGTTTGAAAGTGACTGACAGTTCACTTTCGACCTTTGACAGCCGTCATTCTTGTCTATATTTTTTCGTTTCCGAATACTGTAGGAATAGATCTACAGCACTCGAGCAGCAAGCCGCGACCGGGATGGGGATCCTTGCCACGGTGAAAATCGCGCAACAACCCGTTGAGGTTGTGCGCCAGACAAGAACAACAACTGAGGTTTTCCATGACGACTGCTCTTCAACAGCCTTCACTTTCGAGCCAATGCATGGCCGAGTTCCTGGGGACTGCGCTTCTGATCTTCTTCGGTACAGGATGTGTCGCTGCGCTCAAGGTTGCCGGTGCCAGCTTCGGGTTGTGGGAAATCAGCATCATCTGGGGGGTGGGCGTCAGCATGGCGATCTACCTGAGCGCCGGTATTTCCGGGGCGCACCTCAACCCTGCCGTCAGTATTGCCCTGTGTATTTTCGCCGACTTCGAAAAGCGCAAACTGCCCTTCTATATCCTTGCCCAAGTCGCCGGCGCCTTCTGCTCCGCCGCGTTGGTCTACACCCTGTACAGCAATCTTTTTTTCGATTACGAACAAACCCACCATATGGTTCGTGGCACACAAGCGAGCCTGGAACTGGCCTCGGTCTTCTCCACCTACCCTCACCCACTGCTGAGCACGGCCCAGGCCTTCCTGGTGGAAGTGGTGATTACCGCGATCCTGATGGGTGTGATCATGGCCCTGACCGACGACAACAACGGCCTGCCGCGTGGTCCATTGGCGCCCCTGCTGATTGGCTTGCTGATCGCCGTGATTGGCAGTGCCATGGGCCCGCTGACCGGCTTCGCGATGAACCCTGCACGGGATTTCGGGCCGAAGCTGATGACCTTTTTCGCAGGCTGGGGTGAAATGGCTTTCACTGGCGGCCGAGATATTCCTTACTTCCTGGTTCCGATTTTCGCGCCAATTGTTGGCGCATGCCTCGGTGCTGCGGCCTATCGCGGGCTGATCGCCCGTCATCTGCCGAGCGCCGCACCTGCTATAGCTGAAGAAACACCTGACACGGCTGTCAACGGCAAGACCCGTATTTCCTGATAGCGCCAGCCTGGACGCACCTGCCCTTTTTGTGGCCCAGGCTGATTACCGATTTTCTTATTTTCCAAGGCATTCGACATGACCGATCTTCAGAATAAGAACTACATCATCGCCCTTGACCAAGGCACCACCAGCTCGCGAGCGATCATCTTTGATCGCGACGCCAACGTGGTGTGCACCGCCCAGCGTGAATTCGCCCAGCACTACCCGCAAGCCGGTTGGGTTGAACATGACCCGATGGAAATCTTCGCCACCCAGAGCGCCGTGATGGTCGAGGCCCTGGCCCAGGCTGGCCTGCACCATGACCAGGTCGCCGCCATCGGTATCACCAACCAGCGTGAAACCACTGTGGTGTGGGACAAGGTCACCGGCCGCCCGATCTACAACGCCATCGTCTGGCAGTGCCGTCGCAGCACCGAGATCTGCCAGCAGCTCAAGCGCGACGGCCACGAGCAGTACATCAGCGACACCACGGGCCTGGTCACCGACCCGTACTTCTCCGGCACCAAGCTCAAGTGGATCCTCGACAACGTCGAAGGCAGCCGCGAGCGCGCACGCGCCGGCGAACTGCTGTTCGGTACCGTCGACAGCTGGCTGATCTGGAAATTTACCGGCGGCAAGACCCACGTCACCGACTACACCAACGCCTCGCGCACCATGCTCTTCAACATTCACACCCTGGAGTGGGATGCGAAGATGCTGGAGATCCTCGACATTCCGCGCGAGATGCTGCCGGAAGTAAAGTCGTCCTCCGAAATTTACGGCCGCACTAAGAGCGGCATCGCCATCGGCGGTATCGCCGGCGACCAACAAGCCGCCCTGTTCGGCCAGATGTGTGTCGAAGCCGGCCAGGCCAAGAACACCTACGGCACCGGTTGCTTCCTGCTGATGAACACCGGCGACAAGGCGGTGAAATCCAAGCACGGCATGCTCACCACCATCGCCTGCGGCCCGCGTGGCGAAGTGGCCTACGCCCTGGAAGGTGCCGTGTTCAACGGCGGCTCCACCGTGCAGTGGCTGCGTGATGAGCTGAAAATCATCAACGACGCCCACGACACCGAATACTTCGCCGGCAAGGTCAAAGACAGCAACGGCGTGTACCTGGTACCTGCCTTTACCGGCCTGGGCGCGCCCTACTGGGACCCGTATGCCCGTGGCGCGCTGTTCGGCCTGACCCGTGGCGTACGCGTGGATCACATTATTCGTGCGGCCCTGGAGTCGATTGCCTACCAGACCCGCGACGTGCTCGACGCCATGCAACAGGACTCCGGCGAGCGCCTCAAAGCCCTGCGCGTGGACGGCGGTGCAGTGGCCAACAACTTCCTGATGCAGTTCCAGGCCGACATCCTCGGTACCCAGGTCGAGCGCCCGCAAATGCGTGAGACCACGGCACTCGGCGCGGCTTATCTGGCGGGCCTGGCGTGCGGCTTCTGGGGCAGCCTGGAAGAACTGCGCGGCAAGGCCGTGATCGAGCGCGAATTCGAACCGCAGCTTGAAGAAAAGGAAAAAGAAAAGCTGTACGCCGGCTGGCAGAAAGCGGTCAGCCGCACCCGTGACTGGGAGCCCCACGAAGGCGCTGAATAAGCCAAGCGCCGGACCCATGTAGGGTTGTAACTGGCAGGGAGCGGATTCCTGCGTCATCATGGGCCACTTTTGTATGGCAGCCCAAAGGACGCCCCATGAATCTGCCTCCCCGCCAACAACAAATCCTCGAGTTGGTCCGCGAGCGCGGCTACGTCAGCATCGAGGAAATGGCGCAGCTGTTCGTTGTCACCCCGCAAACCATCCGCCGCGATATCAACCAGCTGGCGGACGCCAATCTGCTGCGCCGCTACCACGGCGGCGCGGCTTATGACTCCAGCGTCGAGAACACCGCGTACGCCATGCGTGCCGACCAGATGCGCGACGAGAAACAACGCATTGGCGAAGCCATCGCCGCCCAGATCCCTGATCACGCCTCGCTGTTCATCAATATCGGCACCACCACCGAATCCATCGCCCGTGCGCTGCTCAACCACAGCCACCTGAAAATCATCACCAACAACCTCAACGTCGCCACCATGCTCAGTGCCAAGGACGACTTCGACGTGCTGCTGACCGGCGGTAACGTGCGCCGTGACGGCGGCGTGGTGGGTCAGGCCAGTGTGGATTTCATCAACCAGTTCAAGGTCGACTTTGCGCTGGTGGGCATCAGCGGCATCGATGAGGACGGCAGCCTGCTGGACTTCGATTATCAGGAAGTGCGCGTCTCCCAAGCGATCATCGCCAATGCGCGCCAGGTGATCCTGGCGGCGGACTCCAGCAAGTTCGGGCGCAATGCCATGATTCGCCTGGGGCCGATCAGTCTGGTGGATTGCCTCGTGACCGATCAGCAGCCGGTGCCGGCGTTGGTGCAGCTTTTGAACCAGCATAAGGTTCGTCTGGAAGTCGTGTAGCGCCTGTTCTGCCGCCTTCGCGGGCAAGCCCGCTCCCACATTGGAATGCGATCACCTGTGGGAGCCGGGCTTGCCCGCGATGGCGATCTGCCTGTCCCCCATTGCCCTGACCTTTTGTTCACAAATTTTCCTTTCTTGGTCTTTCGATGAGTTTTTTCAATCGAAGGCAGGTGGCTGCGCGCGCGTTTATCAGCTACCATTTTCGCAAATGAACATTAATGTTCGAATTCCAAGACGAAAAAGATCGCGAGGCCAGCCGATGACCCCTTCCACCTTGCCTGCTCCACCGCTTGCCGAAGTCTATGACGTTGCCGTTATCGGTGGCGGGATCAATGGCGTCGGCATTGCAGCAGACGCAGCCGGTCGCGGGTTGTCGGTATTCCTTTGCGAAAAGGACGACTTGGCCAGCCACACCTCTTCGGCCAGCAGCAAGCTGATCCACGGCGGCCTGCGCTACCTCGAACATTACGAATTCCGCCTGGTGCGCGAAGCCCTGGCCGAACGTGAAGTGCTGCTGGCCAAGGCGCCGCACATCGTCAAGCAGATGCGTTTCGTGTTGCCACACCGCCCGCACCTGCGCCCGGCGTGGATGATCCGCGCCGGTCTGTTCCTGTACGACCACCTCGGCAAGCGCGAAAAACTCGCCGGTTCCAAAAGCCTCAAGTTTGGCGCAGACAGCCCGCTCAAAAGCGAAATCACCAAAGGCTTCGAATACTCCGATTGCTGGGTCGATGACGCGCGCCTCGTCGTGTTGAACGCCATGGCCGCCCGTGAAAAAGGCGCACATATCCACACCCAGACCCGCTGCGTAAGCGCTCACCGCAGCAAAGGCCTGTGGGAAATGAACATGGAACGCGCCGATGGCAGCCTGTTCTCGATCCGCGCCCGGGCGCTGGTGAACGCGGCAGGCCCATGGGTCGCCAAGTTCATCAAGGACGACTTGAAGCTGGACTCGCCTTACGGCATCCGCCTGATCCAGGGCAGCCACTTGATCGTGCCGAAGCTGTACGAAGGCGCCCACGCGCACATCCTGCAGAACGAAGACCAGCGCATCGTCTTCACCATTCCGTACCTCAACCACCTGACCATCATCGGCACCACCGACCGCGAATACACCGGCGACCCTGCAAAAGTCGCGATTACCGAAGGTGAAACTGACTACATGCTCAAAGTGGTCAACGCGCACTTCAAGAAACAGCTGAGCCGTGACGACATCGTGCACACCTACTCCGGCGTGCGCCCGCTGTGCAACGACGAATCGGATAACCCGTCGGCCATTACCCGCGATTACACCCTGGCGCTGTCTGGCGGAACGGGTGAAGCACCGATCCTGTCGGTGTTCGGTGGCAAGCTGACCACCTACCGCAAACTCGCCGAGTCGGCGATGGCGCAACTGGCCCCGTACTTCACGCAGATGCGTCCGAGCTGGACCGCCAAGGCCAGCCTGCCAGGCGGTGAAAACATGAGCACGCCAGAGGCATTGGCCGACGCCATTCGCAGCAAGTTCGATTGGGTGCCGAGCGAGATCGCGCGCCGCTGGTCCATCACCTACGGCAGCCGCACCTGGCGCCTGCTGGAAGGTGTTCAATCGTTAGCCGATCTGGGTGAGCACCTGGGTGGCGGCCTGTACACCCGCGAAGTCGACTACCTGTGCGCCGAAGAATGGGCCACCCAGGCTCAGGATGTGCTGTGGCGCCGCACCAAGCTCGGTCTGTTCACCACGCCGGACGAGCAAGAAAACGTGCAGCGTTATCTGTCCCAGGTTGAGCAGAATCGCGGCAAGATCCAGGCAGCCTGATCACCGCTGCCAAACAAAGCCCCCGTGCCGAAAGGTCCGGGGGCTTTTTATTGGGGATCTGATTGCTGCTGGTAGCGCAGCCCCATCTCACGGATGGCGCTAGAGGCCGACGCGAGCAAAACAGGGTATGCCGCTTCCAGAAATCCCGGCGTCGCTGTCTTCAAGGCGCGCTCTAGCCACATGCACGCCTGCTGTTCATCGCCCGCCTGGGCCAGTTCCGCAGCATGGTTGTATTGGCCGCGAAAATCCCCGGCCTCGGCGGCGCGCAAATACCACTGCCGCGCCAGTGGAACGTCCTGGGGCACCACAACACCTTCATGGTGGAAACGCCCCAGCAGATTCATCGACTTGGCGTGCCCCTTGGCGGCGGCCAGACGGAACTGTTCGTACGCGGCCACCAGGTCTTGCCCCACGCCACGACCACGGCTCAGCAATTGGCCGTAGTTGTAGAGCCCCCAATCCAGCCCCAAGTCGGCAGCCTGCCGGTAATGCTGCGCCGCATCAGCCAGGTCGATCACGCAACCCCAGCCGTTCTCCAGGCAACGTCCGACCATATTAATCGCCATCGGGTGACGCTGGCGGGCAGCGATTCGAAACCAGCTCAGCGCCAACGACGCGTCTTTCTGCACGCCACGGCCATCGAGCAACAACTGGGCCAGGGTCGCCTGTGCATCCACATCCCCCAGCTGCGCGGCATGCATGACCCAGCGCACATACGCACGCGGGTTGTCCGCAATTTCTGGCTGCCCACTCTGCATTGGCGCTTCTCATCGGCTGATAAAACTGACTGAAATTTCATGAATCATTTCGTTACAAAGTATTACATTTGAGATCCGTTATCAATTACGATCGCATCTCACTTCTACCAACAAGAGACTATTCAATGGCTACCGGGATCAGTTCTGCCCCCCTCTCATCGCGGCATTTGCTCGCGTCGGCTGTGGGTTTGGCAGTGGCTGCGCAAGGAGGATTCAGTTACGCGGCGGAGACCGCAACGGATGACAACACAGGCGTGATTCAACTGGGTGCAACCAGCATCGAGGGCCAAGCCCCGAGCCAGAGCGCCTACAACCCTGTGGCTCCTTCATCCCCCAAGTACACCGAGGCACTGCGCGATACCCCGCAGACCATTACGGTCGTCCCCAAGGAAGTCATTCATGACCAGAACCTGCTGACCCTGCGCGATGTGCTCAGCACCGTGCCAGGCATCACCTTCGGCGCCGGCGAAGGCGGCAGCGGCTATGGCGACAGCATTAACCTGCGCGGCTTTTCCGCCAGCGGTGATATCTACGTGGACGGCGTGCGTGACAGTGCGCAATACAGCCGCACCGACCCGTTCAATCTGGAACAGGTAGAGGTGGTCAGCGGCGCAAGCTCGGTGTATTCAGGCTCGGGCGCGGTCGGCGGCACCATCAACCTGGTGAGCAAGACCCCGGAGTTGCGTGACAAAACCACCATCAGTGCCGGCATCGGCACCGACAACTACAAGCGCACCACGCTTGATACCAACCAGATGCTCAACGACACCACCGCGTTCCGGCTCAACCTCATGGCCCATGGTAACGACGTGCCGGGGCGCGATTATGAAGATTACGAACGCTGGGGCATTGCGCCTTCCATTGCGTTCGGCCTGGGCACACCGACGCGCGTCACCGTCAGTTACGAACACCAGAAAGACGACAACACCCCGCAATACGGCATCCCCATCTACAACGGCAAACCCATGCCGGGCGTGGGTTGGAGCGACTTCTACGGCTACCACAACATCAATGACCAGCAGATCACCTCGGACGCGTTCAGCCTGAAGCTCGAACACGACTTCAACGACGCCGTGTCCGTGCGCAACTTCACCCGCGTCGAGCGCGTGCGCCAAGACTTGCGCGCTTCCGGCCCCGAAGGCGCGCAGGCCGGCTGCCTGGCCAGCGGCACCCAGATCACCGGCGCCCCGTGCGCAGCCGGTCTGAACACGGGCTTCTTCCAGCCAAGCGGCGGTTCGCTGGGTAACGAGCGCAACACCCAGAACAAGATGTTCACCAACCAGACTGACGTGACCAGCCGCTTCAGCACCGGCTTCATCGACCACACGCTAGTGACCGGCATCGCCATCAGCCGTGAGGAATACGAGGCGGATACCGGCAAATGGCTGACCAACAGCAACGGCACCGCGATCGTCCCGCCGCCGGTCAGCTTCAGCGACCCGGACTCCTACTGGGCTGGCCCGGTCAACTTCACCCGCGCGGCCCACGTCGACGGCGCGCTGAACAACCGAGCGGCCTACGCCTTCGACACGCTCAAGCTGAACCCGCAGTGGGAAATCAACGGCGGTCTGCGCTACGAGCACAACGCCGGCAGTTCGGTGACCAACGCCTACTCCACCAGCGGCGTGGAAACCCCGGGCCAGCGCTACGGCCAAGCCGACGACCTGACCTCCTATCGCCTGGCCCTGGTCTACAAGCCAGTGGAAAACGGCAGCTTCTATGTCGCCTACGGCAACAGCAAGACGCCATCCCAAGCGAGCGTGAACGGTGGCTGCTTCACCCCGGCCAAAAGCTCCAGCATCGCCACCAACAACTGCAACGTCGCCCCGGAAACCGCCGTCAGCTATGAAATCGGCACCAAATGGGACTTCCTCGACAATGCCCTCTCGGTTACCGGCGCGATCTTCCGCAACGACCGCACCAACTACAAGGTTGCCGACCCCGACCCTACCAACCTGAGCGGTACGCAGTCCCTCGACGGCAAGGCACGGGCGGACGGCGTGGCACTGGGCCTGAGTGGCGCGATCACCGACCGGTGGAAGGTCTTCGCCAACTACACCTACCTCGACACCCGCGTCCTGCGCAGCGCCAGCGACTTTACCCTGGCCAACACCGGCTTCGACGCGCAGAAAGGTGAACCCCTGCCCTTCACGCCAAAACACGCAGCCAGCCTGTGGACGGTGTACGACCTGCCCTACGACTTCCAGGTGGGCTACGGCATCACCGCGCAGTCCAAGCAATACCTGGTCAGCGCCGCCGGGGCACCGACGGCGCCCGGCTATGCGGTGCAGCGCGCGATGCTCGGCTATAAGGTCAACAAACAGTTGAACCTGCAGTTGAACGTCAACAACCTGTTCGACAAGGACTACCTGACCCGCATCCGCAACAACGGCTGGGCTGTGCCAGGCGATGGCCGCGCAGCCATCGTTTCCGCCGACTACACCTTCTAACCCGCCCTGTAGGAGCTGGCTTGCCAGCGATGGCATTACCTCGGTCACTCTGACAAACCGAGGTGCCTGAATCGCAGGCAAGCCAGCTCCTACATAAAAGCGTCGCCTAAAACACCATCAGCGCCATTCGGTTTTCCGAACGCCACCCTCTCCCCTATTCGGTTTGCCGGATCCCTCGCTTAAAAATCCCCCGTCACACAAAGTTAATCTATATATAAATCAGATAGTTAACGGTTTGTTTCCGGTATGGCACGACTCATGCTCTACACTCCCTGACGATTGCCTGAGACGCCTCAGGAGCCGTCATGGGCATTCGCTGTACAAAGAGAGCCGTTTAGCCGGCTTCATAAAAAAAACAAATGTCGAGGAAGTATTGATGCGCATCGTTCCCCATATCCTGGGCGCAGCTATCGCTGCTGCTCTGATCAGCACTCCAGTTTTCGCCGCCGAACTCACCGGCACACTGAAGAAAATCAACGACTCCGGCACCATCACCCTCGCGCACCGCGACAGCTCCATTCCGTTTTCCTACATCGCGGACGGTTCGGGCAAACCTGTGGGCTACTCCCACGACATTCAGTTGGCCATCGTTGAACAACTGAAAAAAGACCTGAACAAGCCCGACCTCAAGGTCAAATACAACCTGGTGACCTCGCAGACCCGTATCCCGTTGATCCAGAACGGCACTGCGGACGTTGAGTGCGGTTCCACCACCAACAACGCCGAACGCGCCCAGCAAGTTGATTTCACCGTCAACATCTTCGAAATCGGCACCCGTCTGCTGGTCAAGAAAGACAAGGATGGCAAACCGTCCTACGCTGACTTTGCCGACCTGAAAGGCAAGAACGTCGTGACCACCGCGGGCACCACGTCCGAGCGCATCATCAAGGCGATGAACGCCGACAAGCAAATGGGCATGAACGTCATCTCCGCCAAAGACCACGGCGAATCCTTCCAAATGCTGGAAAGCGGCCGTGCCGTTGCCTTCATGATGGACGACGCCCTGCTGGCCGGTGAAGAAGCCAAGGCCAAGAAGCCGGACGACTGGGTCATCACCGGTACTCCGCAATCCTTCGAAGCCTACGCGTGCATGGTGCGTAAAGACGACCCAGCCTTCAAGAAGGCTGTCGATGACGCCATCGTCGCCCTCTACAAATCCGGCGAGATTAACAAGATCTACAGCAAATGGTTCGAGAGCCCGATCCCACCAAAAGGCCTGAACCTGAACTTCCCGATGAGCGACAAGGTGAAGGAGCTGATCGCCAACCCAAGCGACAAGCCAGCGCCTGACGTAAAAATCTGATACCTGACTAAGCTTATCTCCTGAGGGAGCCAACCCTCCCTCAGGCGTCTGTTACTACCTGCTGGCTTTAATGTGGAACACTCGACCTGGCGGTTTTCGAGCCGATCGCGTGTGCCTGGCGTTCACCGCCAGGCGGGAAAGGATCTTCCCCAAGCGGGTGCTTGTACATCGATCGATCTCGAGGGGAGACCCTAATGAATTACAACTGGGACTGGGGCGTGTTCTTCAAGTCCACCGGCGTTGGCAGCGAGACTTATCTCGACTGGTACATCGCCGGCCTGGGCTGGACCATCGCCATCGCTGTCGTGGCATGGATTATCGCCTTGCTGCTGGGGTCCATTCTGGGCGTCATGCGCACCGTGCCAAACCGCATCGTATCGGGCATCGCGACCTGCTACGTGGAACTGTTTCGTAACGTGCCGCTGCTGGTTCAGCTGTTCATCTGGTACTTCCTGGTACCGGACATGCTGCCGCAGAACCTGCAGGACTGGTACAAACAAGACCTGAACCCGACCACCTCGGCCTACCTGAGTGTTGTCGTGTGCCTGGGCCTGTTCACCGCCGCTCGCGTGTGTGAGCAAGTGCGCACCGGTATCCAGGCGCTGCCACGGGGCCAGGAATCCGCTGCTCGGGCCATGGGCTTCAAGCTGCCGCAGATCTACTGGAACGTGCTGCTGCCCCAGGCCTACCGGATCATCATTCCGCCGCTCACCTCGGAATTTCTCAACGTCTTCAAGAACTCCTCCGTGGCGTCCTTGATCGGCCTGATGGAATTGCTGGCGCAGACCAAGCAGACCGCCGAGTTCTCGGCCAACCTGTTTGAAGCCTTCACCCTGGCCACGCTGATCTACTTCACCCTGAACATGAGCCTGATGCTGCTCATGCGCCTGGTCGAGAAGAAAGTCGCCGTGCCCGGCCTGATCTCCGTGGGGGGTAAATAATGGACTTCGATTTCAGCGGCATCATCCCCGCCATCCCGGGCCTGTGGAACGGCATGGTCATGACCTTGCAGTTGATGGTCATGGGCGTGGTCGGCGGTATTGCCCTTGGTACGGTCCTGGCGCTGATGCGCCTGTCGTCCAGCAAACTGCTGTCCCGCGTGGCCGGCGCCTACGTGAACTACTTCCGCTCGATCCCGCTGCTGCTGGTGATCACCTGGTTCTACCTGGCGGTGCCGTTCGTGCTGCGCTGGATCACCGGCGAAGACACCCCGATCGGCGCGTTCACCTCCTGCGTCGTGGCCTTCATGATGTTCGAAGCCGCGTACTTCTGTGAAATCGTGCGGGCCGGCGTGCAGTCGATCCCTAAAGGCCAGATGGCGGCGGCACAGGCCATGGGCATGACCTATGGCCAGACCATGCGCCTGATCATCCTGCCCCAGGCGTTCCGCAAGATGACCCCGTTGCTGCTGCAACAGTCGATCATCCTGTTCCAGGACACCTCGCTGGTCTACACCGTGGGCCTGGTGGACTTCCTCAACTCCGCCCGCTCCAACGGCGACATCATCGGCCGCTCCAACGAGTTCCTGATCTTCGCCGGTGTCGTCTACTTCATCATCAGCTTTTCCGCCTCGCTGCTGGTCAAGCGTCTGCAAAAAAGGTTTGCCGTATGATCTCTATCAAGAACATCAACAAGTGGTATGGCGACTTCCAGGTGCTGACCGATTGCAGCACCGAGGTTAAAAAAGGCGAAGTGATCGTGGTGTGCGGGCCGTCGGGCTCGGGTAAATCCACCCTGATCAAGTGCGTCAACGCGCTGGAACCGTTCCAGAAGGGCGACATCGTGGTCGACGGCACCTCCATCGCCGACCCGAAGACAGACTTGCCGAAGCTGCGCTCCCGCGTGGGCATGGTGTTCCAGCACTTCGAGCTGTTCCCGCACCTGACCATCACCGAAAACCTGACCATCGCGCAGATCAAGGTACTGGGTCGCAGCAAGGAAGAGGCCACCAAGAAAGGCCTGCAACTGCTCGAGCGCGTCGGCCTGTCGGCCCATGCCCACAAGCACCCGGGCCAGCTGTCCGGTGGCCAGCAACAACGTGTGGCCATCGCCCGCGCCCTGGCCATGGACCCGATCGTCATGCTGTTCGACGAACCGACCTCGGCGCTGGACCCGGAGATGGTCAACGAAGTGCTCGACGTGATGGTGCAACTGGCCCACGAAGGCATGACCATGATGTGCGTGACCCACGAAATGGGCTTCGCCCGTAAAGTGGCCGACCGTGTGATCTTCATGGACGCCGGCAAGATCATCGAGGATTGCCCAAAGGAAGAGTTCTTCGGCGACATCAGCGCCCGCTCCGAGCGCGCGCAGCACTTCCTCGAGAAAATCCTGCAGCACTAAAACAGCGATGATCTCCGTGTGAGAAACGGGCTCGTGTAGGAGCTGGCTTGCCAGCGATAGGATCACCTCGATGTCACTGACACACCGAGGTGCCTGCATCGCTGGCAAGCCAGCTCCTACAGGAACCTTGTTCGTCACGGGGCCAGCAGCGCTGGTTGACCCAAGGCATCTGTGATGAAATGCGACCCCAACCCCTATCGCGCCGCGCCGCCATCACTTGCCGTGAAGCCTCGTCTGATTCGCCAACTGTTCCTGCCGCCGTTGATCATCGCCCTGATGATCGGCTTGGGTTATATCGGCTTCTGGGTCAGTGAGTACTATGGCATCCGCACCCTCAGCGACAACGGCGAACGCCAGTTGGAGCTGCACGCTCGTACCGTCGAAAGCGAACTGAGCAAATACACCTACCTGCCCAGCCTGCTGGAACTGGAGTCCAGCGTGTCGACGCTGCTGGCAGACCCGAACCAGGAAACCCGCAAGACCGTCAACGATTACCTCGAAGGCCTGAACCGACGCAGTCGCAGCCGGGCCATCTACGTGATGGACACCACCGGCCGTGTGCTGGCCACCAGTAACTGGCGCGATGCCGACAGTTACCAGGGTGAAGACCTGTCCTTTCGTGCCTATTTCCAGAACGCCGTGCGCGGCCAGCCCGGCCGTTTCTACGGCATCGGCAGCACCAACGGCGAACCCGGCTACTACCTGGCCCATGGCCTGGAGGAGCACGGCAAGATCATCGGCGTCGCCGTGGTCAAGGTGCGCCTCGAAGCCCTTGAAGAACGCTGGCAGCGCGCACGCCTCGAAGCCTTCGTGAGCGACGAGAACGGCATCATCATTCTGTCCAGCGACCCGGCTCGCCGCCTCAAGGCTGTGCGTCCGTTGAGCGACGACACCAAGGAACGCCTGGCCCACAGCCTGCAATATTACTGGGCGACGCTGAACGAGCTTGAGCCCCTGGCCCGCGAGCGCCTGAACGAAGGCACCGAAAAACTGACCTTCCCGGCCAACAGTGAAGTGGTCAACGACGAGCACGAAGTCAGCTACCTGGCACAAACTCGCCCGCTCAATGACACACCGTGGAATTTCACCCTGCTCACCCCGCTCAACGACCTGCGCCGGGCCGCCATCAACCAGGGCATCCTGGTGGCCGTGGCCTTTGGCCTGGTCGCGTTCCTGCTGATCGCCTGGAACGAGCGGCGCAAAGTTATCGCCACCCGCCTCGCCGCGCGGGAAGCCTTGCAGGAAGCCAACAGCCAGCTGGAACGTCGGATTGCCGAACGCACCGCCGACCTGCGTGCCAGCAACGAACGGCTCAAGGGCCAGATCCGCGAACGGCGCCAGGCCGAGGAAACGTTACGACGTGCCCAGGATGAACTGGTACAGGCCGGCAAACTGGCTGCTATCGGCCAGATGTCCACCAGCATCGCCCATGAACTGAACCAGCCACTGGCCGCGCTGCGCACTTTGTCCGGCAACACGGTGCGCTTCCTCGAACGTGGGGCTCTGGACACCGCCAGCGCCAACCTAAAGACCATCAACGAACTGATCGACCGCATGGGCCGCATCACCGCCAGCCTGCGCTCCTTTGCCCGGCGCGGTGATGACCAGGGCGAAGCCAGCCTCGCCAAGGCCGTGGATGCAGCCTTCCAGGTGCTCGGTGCACGCCTAGACAGCTTGCCGCTGACCCTGCACCGCGACTTTGCCAACGCCCAACTTCAAATCGACCAGACACGCCTGGAGCAGATCCTGGTCAATCTGATCGGCAACGCCCTCGACGCCATGCAGGCACAACCGGCGCCCCAGCTGTGGCTCGAAGGCAGCAGCAGCGACGGCAAATACCGCCTGCAAGTACGCGACAACGGCCACGGCATCGACCCCGAGGCGCGCAAGCATTTGTTCGAACCGTTCTTCACCACCAAGCCCGGCGAACAAGGCCTGGGACTGGGCCTGACCCTTTCCGCCAGCCTCGCGGCGGCCACCGGCGGCAACCTCGCCGTGGAGCACCCGGCCAGTGGTGGTACTGCCTTTGTCTTGTGCCTGCCGTTGGTGGGCGCTCAAAAAGCTGAGTCGACATGAATATAGATCCCAAAGACCTTACCGTCCTGATCGTCGAAGACGACCCCCATGTGTTGCTCGGCTGCCAGCAAGCCCTGGCGCTGGAAGACATTCCCAGCGTGGGCGTGGGCAGCGCCGAAGAAGCGCTCAAGCGCATCGGCGAAAACTTTGCCGGCATCGTCATCAGCGATATCCGCCTGCCGGGCATCGATGGCCTGGAGTTGCTGACGCGCCTCAAGGCTTTGGATAAAAGCCTGCCAGTGGTGTTGATCACCGGGCACGGCGACATTTCCATGGCCGTCGGCGCCATGCGCAACGGCGCCTACGATTTCATGGAAAAACCCTTTTCTCCCGAGCGTCTGGTGGACGTGGTTCGCCGCGCCCTGGAGCAGCGTGGGCTGGCCCGGGAGGTCTGGTCGCTGCGCCGCCAGCTGGCTGAACGCGACTCCCTGGAAGGCCGCATCATCGGCCGCTCACCGGCGATGCAGAACCTGCGCGAACTGATCGCCAACGTCGCCGACACCTCGGCCAATGTGCTGATCGAAGGTGAGACCGGCACCGGCAAGGAGCTGGTCGCACGCTGCCTGCATGATTTCAGCCGGCGCCACACCCACCAGTTCGTCGCCCTGAATTGCGGCGGCTTGCCGGAAAACCTGTTCGAAAGCGAGATCTTCGGTCACGAGGCCAACGCCTTCACCGGCGCCGGCAAGCGTCGTATCGGCAAGATCGAGCACGCCCATGAGGGCACACTGTTCCTCGATGAAGTGGAAAGCATGCCGATCAACCTGCAGATCAAACTGCTGCGGGTGCTGCAGGAACGCACCCTCGAACGCCTGGGTTCGAACCAGAGCGTTGCGGTGGATTGCCGGGTGATCGCCGCCACCAAGTCCGACCTCGACGAACTGAGCCGCGCCAGCCAATTCCGCAGCGACCTGTACTACCGCCTCAACGTGGTCACCCTGGAACTGCCGCCCCTGCGCGAGCGCCGCGAAGACATCCTGCAACTGTTTGAACACTTCCTGCAGCAGTCGTCCCTGCGCTTCGACCGCACCGCGCCAGAGCTGGATAACCAGACCCTGTCGAGCCTGATGAGCCATGACTGGCCGGGCAACGTGCGTGAACTGCGCAACGTCGCCGAACGCTTTGCCTTGGGCTTGCCCGCCTTCAAGAAAAGCGGCACCGGCAGCGGCAACCATGGCCTGGCGTTTACCGAAGCGGTGGAGGCGTTCGAACGCAACCTGCTCAACGATGCACTGCAACGCAGCGGCGGCAACCTGACCCAGGCCAGCCTGGAACTGGGCATGGCCAAGACCACGCTGTTCGACAAGGTCAAGAAATACGGGTTGAGCCACTGATGGATCTGTTACTGAAGGCCGCCCTGGGCGCAGCGGTCGTGCTGATCCTGGCCGCGCTGGCCAAGACCAAGAACTACTACATCGCGGGCCTGGTGCCGCTGTTCCCGACCTTTGCGCTGATCGCCCATTACATCGTCGGCAAGGGCCGTTCGGTGGACGATTTGAAGACCACGATCCTGTTCGGGATGTGGTCGATCATTCCGTACTTTGTGTATTTGGCGACGCTGTATGTGATGGTCGACCGGATGCGGCTGGAGGCGTCCTTGGCCGTCGCAGCAGTAGCCTGGCTGATGGCCGCGACCGTGCTGGTCAGCATCTGGGTCCGCGTCCATTCCTGACCCAATGTGATCAAGACTGTGGGAGCTGGCTTGCCTGCGATGGCGGTGTGTCTGTACCCAATGCGCTGCCTGATACACCGCTATCGCCGGCAAGCCGGGCTCCTACAGGCGATACCAGAAGCTGCGCTCCGATATCCGCCGCTGCCGTCTGACACAACGCGAATAAAACTGTGGGAGCTGGCTTGCCTGCGATGGCGGTATGTCAGTACCCGGTGAGCTGGCTGTTACACCGCTATCGCCGGCAAGCCGGGCTCCTACAGAGGATGTGTCGGGTCAGCGGACGATCTTGTCGACCTGGATGCCCAGCTTCTTCAGGCGATACCAGAAGCTGCGCTCCGAAATCCCGATCTTCGCCGCTGCCGCCGCCTGCACTCCGTTGCTCTCTTGCAGGGCCGCCAGGATGTAAGCCTTTTCCACCTCGGCCAGCGCCGCGTCGAGGTCCCGGGGAATCCCCGGGCCGTCACTGAGGATCGTCGCCACCCCGCCTTCGCTCGGCTTGGAAGCGAACAGATAACCCGGCAAGTCGATGTCCTCGATCACCGGCGATGCCGCCACAATGGTCGCGCGTTCTACACAGTTCTGCAGCTCACGGATATTGCCCGGCCAGCTGTAGGCCGCCATCGCCTGCAAGGCCTCGGCACTGAAGCCGGTGATGCGCTTGCCGGCCGTGGCACTCAAGGTTTGGGCGAAGTGGCGCGCCAAGGGCGCGATGTCTTCCACACGCTCACGCAGGGCCGGCAGCGGGATCGGGAACACGTTGAGGCGGTAATACAGGTCTTCGCGAAATTCTTTATTGGCGACCGCGTCCATCAGGTTCTTATTGGTGGCGGCGATCACCCGCACATCGACCTTGCGCTCACGCGGGTCGCCCACCGGTTCGATCACCCGCTCTTGCAGCGCACGCAGGATCTTGGCCTGCAACGCCAGGGGCATGTCGCCCACCTCGTCGAGAAACAGCGTGCCTTTGTCAGCCTGCATGAAGCGCCCTACCCGATCCGCCACAGCGCCGGTGAACGCGCCTTTGCGGTGGCCGAACATTTCGCTTTCCAGCAGGCCTTCCGGGATCGCGGCGCAGTTGACCGCCACAAAGGGTTTGTCGGCGCGGCTGCCATGCTTGTGGATGGCGCGCGCGACCATTTCCTTGCCGGTGCCACTTTCGCCGGTGAGCAGGATAGTCGCGGTGCTGTCGCGGACCGAATCCACCGCCTGCAGCACTTTGCGAAACGCCGGGCTGTCGCCCACCAGGCTGTCGAACTGGGCATGCTCGTCCAACTCGGCGCGCAGGCGAGCGTTGTCGCGCATGATGTCGCGAAACTGCAGGGCCTTGGCCACGGTGATGTCCAGTTCATCGATATCGAACGGCTTGGCGATGTAGTCATACGCGCCGTTGCGCATCGATTGCACGGCGTTTTTCACCGTGCTGTAGGCGGTCATCACAATCACCGGCAAGTGCGGGTAGCGCACCTTGATCTCGGCCAGCAGCGCCGGTCCGTCCATGCCCGGCATGCGCCAGTCACTGATCACCAGGTCGATGTCTTCCTGTTCCAGCACCTTGAGCGCATGCAGGCCGTTGCCTGCGGTGAACACCTGGATGCCGCTCTGGCTCAGGGCCGACGACAACAAGTCACACAGCTTGGGTTCGTCGTCGACCACCAATACGTTATGCGTCATGACCTTCCTCATCATCCCCGTCGTCTTCGCGGTTAGCCGGAATGTACAGGCTGAACGTGGCGCCGGCATCTTTCTCACTGGCACATTCGATGCTGCCGTCGTGACTTTCCATGATCGAATAGACTTTGGCCAGGCCCAGGCCGGTGCCCGAGGCCTTGGTGGTGACAAACGGTGTGAAGATGCGCTCGATCATGTCCGCCGGGATACCTTGGCCGGTGTCGGCAATGCTGATGATCGTGTTGTCGTCCTCGCTGCGGATGCCCAGGGTCAGGCGACCGCCTTCAGGCATGGCGTCGATGGCATTGAGGATCAGGTTCAGGCACGCCTGCTTGAGCTGCTTGGCGTCGGCGTAGATCGTCGCGCCGGGCGCCTGGTCATCGATCTGTGCATCGATGTTATGGGTAGACAGCTCCGGGCCGCAGAAGCCGAGGATCTCTTCCACCACCGGGCGCGCCGCCTGCAGCGTGCGCAACGGTGGGTTGGGCTTGGCGAAATCGAGGAACTCGGTGATCAGGTCGTTGATGCGGCTGACTTCGCTGATCACGTATTCCAGATGGCGCTTGTCGGTTTCCGCCAGGTCGGCACGCCGGTGCAGCAGTTGCGTGGCGGTCTTTATGATGCCCAACGGGTTGCGGATTTCATGGGCCAGGCCCATGGCGACTTCGCCCAAGGCATGCAGGCGGTCACGCCGGCGCAGTTGGGCTTCAAGGTGATGCAACTCGCCCAGGCGCTCGGTCATGTGGTTGAACGTGCTGCTCAATTGCGCCAGCTCGTCGCCGCCACTCACCAGTACGCGGTGTTCATAGTTGCCCGAGATCACCGCATTCACGCCCTGGGACAAATCCCGCAAAGGCTTGGTCAGGCGCCGCGACACCAGCACCCCCGCCGCCAGGGACAGGGCCGAGCTAAGCAGGAAGATCAATACGAACAAGTTGCTCTGGTTCACCAGCCCCACCAGGCTGGTATGGCGCAGCAAACCACTGAAAATCACGCCTTGCAGTTCGCCGGCATCGTTGAAGATCGGCCAGTACAACCCACTGTACTTGCTGGTGAATTGCTCGCTGGGCTGCTTGGTGCTGCGCAACGCCGCTTCAACCCCCTTGGGGATGCGCGAGGGGTGATCTTCGAAGCGCTGGGTTGAGAAAATCTCGGAAAACCCCGTGGGGTTGGCCAGGTAGAGACGCAGGTCCAGGGAGTGCACATCGGCCACGCTGGTGAGGAAACTGCTGTCCAGGTAAGTGGCGACCAGCAGCAGGTAATCCTCTCCATCGCGATTGGTCTCGAAGGTCGAGACCACCAACCCCGTACTGACGCCGGCCACTTGCACCGTCTGCAACACCGCGTTGCTGGTCAGGTTAATCTGCTTGACGATGTCATCGGCGGCGGTGCTGAACACCACCTTGTGGTCGCTGACGCGAATAAGCGCCACCACATCGATGTCCGTGGCATCGGCAATGTCGGCGGTGAGCCGATCATGCCGGGCAGCCTGTTTGGATGAGGGCGGGCTGGTGTAGCGCAAGAACAGCTTGGCCATGCGCGCGTTGTCGTGAAGGATGTCGCCAATCTCGTCCTTGACGATCTTGGTCGACTCTTGCAGCCAGATCCGTACGTTGCTGTCGAAAATCTGCGACAACGTGGTGGCGGCCAGCTCGGCCGCGATCATGGTGGGAATAACGCTGACCAGCCAGAACGCCAGCACCAGCTTGCGCTGGACGCTCCAGCGCGAGATGGCAAAGGGGCGGGCTTTCTGGCGGGTCTTGGTGATCATCAGGTTTCGCTTATCGCAGCAGCCATGGCAGGGTCGGAACGATCCGGTCGGAAAAACATTTTCACTACTTTGAGCAGCCCATTGACCAACCGATTGCGGTGGCGGAAGAACATGCTGTTGCCCTGGAACTCGCACCCCAGTCGCAGCTTACTGGCATACCCCGCCTGCCCGCACTCGTACAACGCGATATTGTTCTGGATACAGTAGTCGACGTTGGTCAGCCAGCTGCGGAAGTACAGGTTGTACTCACGGGTGAACTCCACGTCGTGCCCGAAGAACTTGTCGATCAAGCGGTGCTCATCCACCAGCACCAGGTTGAACGCCACCAGGCTATCGTCCACCCAGTAAAGTACACAGACCGCGCGCTCATCAAGGCGTTCGAGCACGCCGGTGAAGTAGCTGGCGGGCAAGCGTTCGAACTGCAAATCGGAGCGCGTCAGGGTGGCTTCGTAGAGGCGCATGATCTCGGGCAACACGTCGTCGATGTTGCGTCGCCACTCCACGCGCGGCCCCGGCGCACGCAGCTTGCGGCGCAGGTCCTTGCGGGTGGATTTGCCCAGCGACCCCAGGTAGGCGTCCACCGACCCGTAAGGCAACGGCAACAGCCCGGTGGGCAGGCTCGGCATGCTTTGAAAGCCTGCGGCGCGGCAGCTGTCTGCCCAGTCCGGGTCTTTGGTCGGTGCATCCTTGACCGCCACCAGGCCGATGCCGAACTCGTCGGCATCCTGGCGTGCAGCCTGCAGCAAATGCTTGAGCAACAGCGGACGGCGTTCGCTCGGGACATGGCTGGCCACCCCCGCGTCGCAACGCTCGGCCACCGGCGAACCGATGGCGTACAAACCCAACTGCAAAACACCCGGCCACAGTCGCTCCAGGCGCTCGGTCAAGCGCTTGCCGGCACCCGACACCGTGGTGTCGAGTCGATAATGAGTGATGAAGGCGGCGGCCACAGCCACCAGCACTCCATCGTCGTAAACAGCCAGGTAACGCCACTGAAAATCATCGATCGCGGCGTTTTCCACGGCCACGTAATAGTCCCAGTCCTCCAGGGCACCGGGAAAACAGTCATTCCAGGCACTGCGCTGGATAGCCCGGATGGTCGGGAAGGCTTGGGCGGTAATCACGTCTGTTCCTTAGGCTTACGCCCGCTGTCGATAATCTTCGGGCGCCTCGATGGCATGGGTGTGCTGCTCGACGAACTCGGCACTCAACTCGATCACACGGCGGTATTGCAGGTCGACGGTGATCATGTGATAGCAGTTGTCCAGCAGGATCTTGGTCACGGGGCCGCCGAGGTGGCGTTCCACGTAATCGGCGTTCCAGCGGCTGGTGATGTCATCTTCGATGGAGTGCAACACCAGGGCCGGCACCTTGACCTCGGGCATGCGCTTCTTGACCACGGCGTTCATGCGGTGCAACTCGCGCACCGTGATGCCTTCCATGGTCAACAAGCCCGCCTCGCTGCTGTGCCCTTCCTTCATCTGCCGTTCAACAATCGCCCGCAGGCGCTCATTCTTGATGCCGTAAGGCGGCTTCTCTTCGAAGCGGCAGATGTGCACGCCGAACGGGATCTTCATCAGCAATGGCGTCAGGAACGCCAGCTTGTGAATGCTCCAGCCGTCGTACTTCAAGGTGGTGGAATACATCAGCAACCCGGCAACCTGCCCGGGGTGTTCGGCGGCCACGTACATCGACATCACCGCGCCCATGGACAAACCACCGACGAACACCTGCTCGTGGCGCTGCTTGACCTGTGCGAAGGTCTTGCGCACACCTTCGTACCAGTCCAGCCAGCCGGTGGCCTGCAGGTCGCTGTTGCCCCCGCAATGCCCGGCCAGCGTCGGCACGTACACCGTGCAGTTACCCGCCTTGGCCAGGCCCTTGGCGACCTGGCGCAATTCCGTCGGGGTGCCGGTCAGGCCGTGGATCAACAGGATCCCGACCGGACCTTCACCGAGAACGAAGCCGGCATCACCTTCACCGAGGTCGATCTCGAGGCTGTTCACCGTTTGGTTGCCCGTACCAGCAGTTGCTCCAGGAGTTTCAGGCCCAGGTCGATTTCCGGGTAGCTGATTTCCAGGGACGGTGCCAGGGTGATCACGTTTTTGTAGTAACCGCCGACGTCGAGGATCAGGCCGAGTTTCTGGCCATCAACGATCATGTCGCCTTTCATGCCTTCTTCAACCATGTAGTCCAGGGTCGCCTTGTCTGGCGTGAAGCCGTCCGGGCCGCAGATTTCGCAGCGCAGGGCCAGGCCCAGGCCGTCGACGTCGCCGATGATCGGGAAACGTTTCTGCAGGTCTTGCAGGCCTTCCAGGAAGTACTTGCCCTTGGCCATGACCATCGCGCCGTAGTCGACTTCGTTGGTCATCTTGAACATTTCCAGGCCTACCGCCGTCCCCAGTGGGTTGGAGGCGAAGGTGGAGTGGGTGGAGCCTGGCGGGAAGATCTTCGGGTTGATCAGCTCTTCACGGGCCCAGATGCCGCCCAGTGGGTTCAGGCCGTTGGTCAGTGCTTTACCGAAGACGATCACATCCGGTTGTACGTCGAAGTGTTCGATCGACCACAGTTTGCCGGTACGGTAGAAGCCCATCTGGATTTCGTCGGACACCATCAGGATGCCGTGCTGATCCAGCACTTGCTTGAGTTCGCGGTAAAAGTTCATCGGCGGGATCACGTAGCCGCCGGTGCCCTGGATCGGCTCGACGTAGAACGCTGCGTATTCGCTGGAACCGACTTTCGGGTCCCACACACCGTTGTATTCCGTCTCGAACAGACGGGCGAATTGCTGCACGCAGTGGCTGCCGTACTCTTCCTTGGTCATGCCTTTAGGGCCGCGGAAGTGGTACGGGAACGGGATGAACTGCGCACGCTCGCCGAAGTGGCCGTAGCGACGACGGTAGCGGTAGCTGGAGGTGATCGACGACGCGCCGAGGGTACGGCCGTGGTAGCCGCCTTCGAAGGCGAACATCAGGCTCTTGCCGTTGGTGGCGTTACGCACGACCTTCAGGGAGTCTTCGATGGACTGCGAACCGCCGACGTTGAAGTGCACGCGACCGTCGAGGCCGAACTTCTTCTTGGCGTCGACTGCGATCATTTCCGACAGCTCGATCTTGCCTTTGTGCAGGTACTGGCTGGCGATTTGCGGCAGGGTGTCGATCTGCTGTTTCAGCGCGTTGTTCAGGCGTGGGTTGGCGTAGCCGAAGTTAACGGCCGAGTACCACATTTGCAGATCGAGGTACGCCTGGTCTTCGGTGTCCCACACGTAGGAGCCTTCGCAACGGCTGAAAATACGCGGTGGCTCGATGTAGTGAACGGTGTCGCCGTACGAGCAATATTTGGCTTCTTTATCCAGAAGAATCTGGTCTTCGGCGGTAGCGATACGGATATCAGACATGGTGGAAGAGTTCCTGATTTTCAACAGAGAGGTCAGTAGCAGTGAAGGTGGTGGCGTTGGCGGCGATGCCCAGAGGCAACTTGGCCAGCAGCGCGGGCACTTCGGCAAAGGTGTCGAAGCGCGCGTAAGGGATGTTGTGGGTCTCGCAGTAGTCAGCCAGGCTGCCTTTGGCGAAGACGAAATCGGCAGTGGAGGCCACGCACATGTCGGACTTGCCGTCACCGATCACCAGCACGCGCTTGTTGCGCGGGGTGGATTTGCACTTGCAGTTGCCGGACGCGGCACGGCAGGCATCGCTGGAGTACGGGAAGTCGATGCGCCAGCTGTTCTGGTCGACCTGACGCAAGCGATTGGCGAGGATCGGCAGCAAGGTCACGTAGTTGCGCGACAGGATGCGTGCGATGCCTTGTTCGATGCCGTCGCTGACCACTTCGATGGTCGCGCCCAGGCCCATGACGTGGTCGACGAAGTCCGGGAAGTCCGGGTCGATCTCGACGCTGTCGAAGTACGCCAGCAGTTCGGCAGGTGTGGCCTTGATCAGCGCCAGTTGACGGCTCAGGCATTCGCGGGAGCCGATATGCCCATCCAGCCATTCCTGTTCGATGGTTTCCCATTCGGGGCCGGCGAAGCGTTGGAGGACGTTGTCGATGACATCGGTGGGGGTAATGGTCCCGTCGAAGTCACACACGATATGCCAGTGGATCATCTGCGTTTACCTTGAAGGTGGAGCGCGCTGCATGCGCTTGCCCAACCGGTAGAGCAGGGAGCGTGCCAACTGGCCGAAAGCCAGCGGGGCTGGGGGTTTGCCGTGTCACGGTGGTGATATGTGTCGCCCAAGCTACAATTTTTGTAGCTTGCTACAAACAAGATGAGTGCTTGCGCCAGGGATGCCCTTCGCGCGTTCATGCGCACGTAATCAATCAAGGAACCGTGACCATGTTCAGGATCACATGTGCTGCATTCGCCGGTTTGCTTGGCTTGTGGGGCTTTTCAAACGCCGCCCAGGCTGAGGGCATTACCGGTGAAGTGGGCGCAGGCGTCAGCTATCAGCCCCGCGAACCCACAGGCAGCCGCTATCAGATCACCCCTATTCCCTACTTCGATCTGGACTGGGGCAATGTCAGCCTCGGGACCGACGATGGCTTGACCTGGAGCGCCCTGAATACCAACGGGTTCAGCGCCGGGCCTTACGTCAATTACATTTCGGGCCGCACGGCCAACGGTGCGCTCGCCGGCCTGCGGGATGTCTCGAGCATGGCCGAGGTGGGCGGGTTCGTGCAGTACGCGCCGGCCGAGTTCTGGCGGGTCTACGCCCAGCTGGGCCGGGCCGTGGGCGGTGGCCACGACCAAGGCGGCGTGCTCGGCAAGGTTGGTGGCGAGCTGGGTTACCCGCTGGGCGGCGGGATCATTGGCAGCAGCGGCCTGATGGCGCATTTCGCCGACGACCGCCAGACCAACACGTTTTTCGGCGTGGATGACAACGAAGCCGCGGCCTCGGGCTTCAAGCCCTACAACGCCAGCGGCGGCTTCCAGAACCTGACGTTTACCCAGAGCTTCGAGTTCCCCCTGGCGGCGAAGTGGTCGCTGCTGACCAGCGCCAGCTGGGTCCATCTGGTGGGCTCGGCGGCGGACAGCAGCATCGTGCGCCAGACCGGCGAAGTGAATCAGGGCCAAGTGCAGACCGCCATCAGCTACAAATTCGACTGATCCCCCTGTAGGAGCCGGCTTGCCGGCGATGAGGCCCTTAAAAACGCCATCGCCGGCAACCCGGCTCCTACAGTTGGGTTTCGTGAGTGCCGACGAAGTTGGTCTAAGCCTTGCAGTAACGCCCTGGAATCCACTGTTCAGGACGTTCTTCATGGCTCGCCCCGCTTACCGCCTGTTGCACCATTCGCTGTGGGACCTGGTCCCTATCGCCATGGGCCTGGCGCATTTCGCTTTTGTCATCTGGCTGGTTGCCGCGTTTCATAGCTTGAGCTGGTGGGCCTTGGTCCCGCTCGCACTGGTTTACGCGGTCAGTATGTCGTGGAGCATCAACAGCATCTCCCACAACCAGATCCACAATGCCTACTTCACCCACCGCGCCATGAACCGTGCGTTTGACCTGCTGCTGTCTGTCACCATCGGGTTCTCCCAGACGCTCTACCGCGATATCCACAACCGCCACCACCGTGGCAATGCCGACCTGCCGGGCCCGGACGGGCAAACCATCGACCCGCTGTCGATCTACCAACGCGGCAAGGACGGCCAGCCGGAAAACCCGTGGGCCTACACGTTCCTCAGTTTTTTCCGCGACGATCCCAAGCCGTTCTATGACGAAATGAAGCGCAAGCGCCCGGCTGACGCGCGTTGGGTCAAGGTGGAGATCTGCGTGACGGTGGTGTTCTACATCGCTCTGGCGTTCTACAACTGGCAGGCGGTGCTGTGGCTGTTGCCGTTCTGGTACCTGGGCCAGTGCCTGTCATCGCTCAATGGCTACTACGAGCACTTTGGCGGCAACCCGGACCTGCCGATTGCCTGGGGCGTGAGTTCCTACAGCGTGTTGTACAACCTGATCTGGATGAATAACGGTTACCACGCCGAGCACCACTACCGGCCGAAGATGCACTGGACCAAGGTGAAGGCGTTTCATCGGGAGATTGCCGAGCAGCAGCGTGAGGCGGGCGTCAAGGCGCTTCCGGTGTCCCATGGCTTAGGCTTCCTGGTGGCACACCGCAAATCCCAGGGCTGACCCCAATTTGTAGGAGCCCGGCTTGCCGGCGATGGCGTCCTCAAGGGCCCCATCGCTGGCAAGCCAGCTCCTACAAGGGGTGGTCGTAGGAGCCGGCTTGCCGGCGATGAGGCCCGCACGGACGCCATCGCCAGGGTTCTCAGTTCTCTTCGCCTTCAGCCAGCAACGCAATCCCGCCGATAATCACCGCAACGCCCACCCAGTGCAGCAGGCTGATGTGTTCCCCCAGCCCCAGCCATGACCCCAGCAGCACCACCACGAACACCAGCGAACTCAGCGGAAACGCCAGGGACAGGCTGCTGCGCCGCAGGATCAGCATCCACACGAAGAAGGCGCCGATGTAACTGCCGATCGCCGCCAGGATCCCCGGGTTGCGCGCCACGTCCGCCAGCCACTGCCAGTTGAAATCCATCTGCCCCAGTTGGTCACCCGCCACCTTGGTAAACAACTGCCCGGCGCTTTCAAAACCGATCAGCAACGCCCACAGCACCACGGTACCCAGGCGCCCGTGCAGCCAGCCGCTGGGCCGCTCTGCCACAACATTCTGCGAACTCATGCCTGACTCCCCGCAATGGCCACCAACATCACACCAAAAGTAATCACCAGCGTGCCCAGCCAGCGACGCCGGCTGACGGTTTCCTTGAGCACCAGCTTGCCCGCCAGCACCACGCCGCAGTAGGCCAGTGCTGCGGCCGGGAACAACAGGCTCAATGGCGCACGGGACAAGGCTTCAAGCCACACGAAAAACTCAATGGCATAGGCGCCGATCCCGGCCCACAGCAACGGCGCATTGAACACTTGGCCCCAGAACGCATTCAGGCGAAACCCGCCTTCCAGCTCCGGCAGCCGGTCCAGGCCGATTTTGAAACACAGCTGGCCGATCACATCGAGCACGATGGAAAACGCCACCAGCATCACTACGAGCAAGGTCACGGGAACAACTCCTCAAACAGGTCGATCAGGGCTTCATTGGTCGCGGCGTTACGCTGAATATCCTCCGGGCTCCAGCGCTCGGGCGGCGGCTGGTCGGACTTGGCTTCCCAACGCTTGAACGCGTTGCTGAATGCCGGGGTGGCAAACTCGCCGCACACGTCGATGCCGATGATGCGCTTGCGCGCCGCCAAGGCCCGCAGGGCCTCCAGCAAATGGGTCAGGCGCATGCCGCCCTGATCCCAGTTGGTGGCGGCGTCTTCGCTGGCCAGCACGTCTTTGTCGATGGTGATCCAGATCGCCTCGGTGGGCAGGCTGCTGATCATCTGCTCCAGAAACGCGGTCCAGTCCAACTCGGACAGATTGCGCCAGTGCAGGTGGTTCTCCTGCTGTTGATGACCGGCGCCATCGCCTACCCGGCCCCAGACTTTCGACGGCGGATGCTGCCACGGAAACAGCTGCAATTGCCCGCGCTTGAGGGCGCCGAGGTTGCCGCCACGCAGTTGCGGGTTGTGCAGGTCGTCGCTGCACGGGCCAAGCGTGACGATGCGTTTGACGGCCGGCATTTTCAACGCACGGTTGACCCAGGAACCACAGTGGCGCTTGGGCGCAAAGCGCACCCAGTCGGGGTGGTTGTCGAAATGGATCAGGCTGATGGGTTCCTTGAGGTCCGCCAGGAACGCCGGCGTGAGGTGGTGGTAATCGCCGGAGCCGACAAACAGAATTTCCGGGCGTGCGTCCACCGGCCGTGGCCGTTTGGCCAGGCGCTCGGCGAATGACTTCCAGGTTTTTTCGGTTGACCACAGGCGCAGTTTCGGGCCCAGGTCCAGTAAGTCGAGGCGCGTGGCCTGGCCGCTGGCCAACCGCCGGGCAATCGGTGCCTGGCCGGTAAGGCTGTGGTCGAGGTCAAGAATATTCAAGGCAGTGTTGCCCCCTAATAACAGCGCCCATCCGGCTGCCGGATGGGCTTTGAGGGGGTAATGCAAGGGACGGGCCAGCACCTGTTTTGAAAACAACGCGCAACAATTGTAGGAGCCGGCTTGCCGGCGATGGCGGTGGGTCAGCCAGCCTCTCTATCTGCTGATAGACAGCTATCGCCGGCAAGCCGGCTCCTACAGGGGGGTCAGGCTTTGGCTTCGTTGATGATCTGGCGGATGGCGCCGACAAACGCTTCGGCCGGCTGGCCACCGCTGACGGCGTATTGGTCGTTGAACACGATGGTCGGCACCGAGCTCACACCACGGGAAATCCACAGTTGTTCCTGCTCACGTACGTCCGCGGCGTATTCATCGCTGGCGAGAATCTCGGCGGCGCGCTTGAGGTCCAGGCCGACGCTTTCGGCAATGATCGCCAGTGTGGCGTGGTCGGACGGGTCCTGGCCATCACTGAAGTACGCCTTGAACAGCGCTTCCTTGAGGTTGTACTGCAAACCTTCAAGCCCAGCCCAATGCAGCAGGCGGTGGGCGTCGAAGGTGTTGTAGATGCGGCTCTGGCCATCGGTGCGAAAGGCAAAACCCAACGCGGCGCCCATGTCGCGGATGCGCTCGCGGTTGGCCTGGGACTGCTCGGCGGTAGAGCCGTATTTCTCGGTGATGTGTTCGACGATGTTCTGCCCTTCGGCAGGCATGTTCGGGTTCAGCTCGAACGGCTGGAAATGGATCTCGGCCTGCACTTCGGCGCCCAGTTGGTCCAGGGCCTCGGTCAGGCCGCGCAGGCCGATGATGCACCAGGGGCAGGACACGTCGCTGACGAAATCGATTTTCAGGGGAGTACTCATGGTAGGCAACCTCGCTGGCATTCACGCGCCGGAAACCTCGCACGATACACCAATGTCACAGCACCTTCGAAGGCTCACCCAGGTCAATCTGCGCCCAGTGCGCGGCATCTTCACGGTGGGCTTTGAGATACGGCAGCACCGCCGTCAGCAGTGGCGCCTTGAACGCCTCCTGGAAACGATGGGCCATGCCGGGAATCAGCTTCAACTGGCTGCCCTGGATATGCGCCGCCAGGTGCACGCCGTGCATCACCGGCAACAACGGATCGGCGGTGCCATGTACCACCAAGGTCGGCACCCGCAGTTGGTTGAGCAGCGGTACACGGCTGGGCTCGGCAAGGATGGCCATGATCTGGCGTTTCACACCGTCGGGGTTGAAGGCGCGGTCATAGGACAGCGCCGCCTGGTGCAGCAACGCCTGGCGATCGTCTTTCACATAAGGGCTGCCGAGGGCGGCCAACAGGTCGGCCTGTTGTTCGAGCGCCACTTCGCGATTGGGCGCACTGCGCCGCGACAGCAACTGCACCAGCGCCGCGTTCGGGGCGGGCAGGCCTTCGGCGCCGGAACTGGTCATGACCAGGGTCAGGCTTTCCACCCGCTGTGGTGCCATGGCGGCCAGGTGCTGGGCGATCATGCCGCCCATGCTCGCGCCCAGCACGTGGAATTGCTGGATCTGCAGCGCGTCCATCAGGCCCAGCGCATCGTCGGCCATGTCGCTCAGCGTGTAGGGCGCTGCGACCGGCAGGCCGAGCTTGTAGCGCAGCACTTCAAAAGTGAGGTTGGCGCTGGCCGGCGCCTGGCGCCAGGTGGACAGGCCGACATCACGGTTGTCGTAGCGGATCACCCGGAAACCTTGCTGGCACAGGGCGACCACCACCTCATCCGGCCAATGGATCAATTGCCCGCCAAGGCCCATCACCAGCAGCAAGGCCGGGTCGGACGCACGGCCGATGCTCTGATAGGCGATGCTCACCTTTTCCAGGTCGACCGTTTGAGTCGGGACATTGACGTCACATCGAGAAGCCGCAAAAGACGGCAGGCCGAACAAAAGAGCGGCCAGTAAAAACAACACGCGCATGAAAAACACCGAAACGCAGAACCCCAGTAGAGCGCGAGTCTGATGAAGTTTGTTCAAGCGCGCTGCCACAGTTCCATGACAGTTTGATGAAGAGTGCCAAGTGGTCACCTTTTGTCGACAGGCGCGCCAACATGAGACAAACTCACGCCATTCCGATTCTCTACAAATTGTATTCATGGAGAGCCCGTGCTCGAGATCCGTCACCTCAAGACCCTGCACGCCCTGCGCGAAGCCGACAGCCTGGTGGAAGCCGCCGAGCGACTTCACCTGACGCAGTCGGCGCTGTCCCACCAGTTCAAAGAACTGGAAGAGCGCCTGGGCATGCCGCTGTTCGTGCGCAAGACCAAGCCGCTGCGTTTCACCAGCGCCGGTTTGCGCCTGCTGCAATTGGCCGATGCCACCCTGCCCTTGCTGCGCGGCGCCGAGCGGGATATCGCGCGATTGGCCGGCGGCACCGCCGGCCGCTTGCACATGGCCATCGAATGCCACAGCTGCTTCCAGTGGCTGATGCCGACCATCGACCAATTCCGCGATGCCTGGCCGGAAGTCGAGCTGGATTTGGCCTCGGGCTTTGCCTTCGCGCCGTTGCCGGCCCTGGCCCGGGGCGACCTGGACCTGGTGGTGACCTCCGACCCGCTGGAGCTGCCGGGCATCACCTACGTGCCGTTGTTCACCTACGAAGCCATGCTGGCGGTGGCCAACCAGCACCCGCTGGCGCACAAGCCGTACATCGTGCCGGAAGACCTGCTGACCGAAACCCTGATCACCTACCCGGTGGAGCGCGACCGCCTGGACATCTTCACGCGCTTCCTCGAACCCGCCGATGTGGAACCCGCCCAGGTGCGCACCTCGGAGCTGTCGGTGATGATGATGCAACTGGTGGCCAGCGGCCGTGGTGTGTGTGGCATGCCCCATTGGGCACTGCACGAATACAGCTCGCGTGGCTACGTGAAGGCCAAGCGCCTGGGCGAGAAAGGGTTGTTTGCGACGTTGTATGCGGCGATCCGTGCCGACATGCTGGATGCGCCGTACATGCGCGACTTCCTGCTGACGGCCAAGGACACGTCGTTTTCAACGTTGGATGGGGTTAGCGCCGTACGCTAAAACCTGCGCAACCTCACAGACGATGAGATCAAATGTGGGAGCTGGCTTGCCTGCGATAGCGGTGCATCAGACAGACCGCTATCGCAGGCAAGCCAGCTCCCACAGGGGAAATCACTGGCCTTTCAATTCGCGCCACATATGGATCTTGTCGAAATAATCCTCCCCCACCCGCACCGCCAGCGGCTCCAGGCCGTACTGGATGAATCCGCAACGCTGGTACAGCGCAAAGGCGGCGTCGTTGCCGGCGGTGACGGTCAGTTGGATCAGCTTGAGGCGCGGGTGACGGCGTGCCTCATCGAGTGCCGCCTCCACCAACTGGCGACCCAGTCCTTTGCGTTGATGGGCCTCGGTCACGTACATGCCGAACAGCGTCACCTTGTGCCGCGCTTTTTCCCGGGGCTCGAAGGCCAGGCCGACAATGCCCGCCAGTTCATCCCCTTCAAACGCGCCGAGCAAACAGTCCAGTGGGCTGCTCACGCGCTTTTCCCACCAGCTCAACGGCATCGCCGCACGCTCGGCCACGCTGGAGGTGAAGGCCTGGGGGTAAGCGCCATACGCTTCAAGCATCAAAGCCCGATAGGCCTCGGCGTCGCCCGCCCCCAGGGTGCGAATGATCATGCGGGCAGCGAGGCGCGGTAGAACGGCAGGATCAAATCGCGCGTCAACGGCGCCAACGCCAGGCCGCCGTCACCGGCCGGGTCGATCCAGCGCACTTCTTCGATTTCTGCAGCCGGGGTTACCGGTACATCGATCCGTACCTGGAACAATTCCGCGTGTACGGTGAAGCCGGGTTCGTTGGCGGCCGGGGCCGAGAAGTGGCCGAGGTAGAGCGCATCTTCAGGATTGATCCGCAGGTTCAGCTCTTCGTGCAGCTCACGGGCCAGCGCTTCGGCGGGTTGCTCGCCCGCATCGATCTTGCCGCCCGGCTGCATGAAGGCCTGGGTGCCGCGCTTGCGCACGAGCAGGGTCTGGCCGTCGCTGCCGATCAGGAGGGCGGCGGCGATGCGGATGGTAGACGTCATGAAAGGTTACCTTGAACACAAAGGCGCAAGGATCACATGACCTACAGCCGCACCGCAATCCAATGTGGGAGCTGGCTTGCCTGCGATGGCGGTGTGTCAGTTGAAACAGTGTTTGCTGATGGGCCGCCATCGCAGGCAAGCCAGCTCCCACAGTTTCAGAGTGTGTTCAGCCTGTGGTTACGGCGGTGTCCTTGATGAACACGCTGTAGCGCGCACCTTCCATGGTTTCGAAGGCGATCAGCTTGTCCACCAGGGGCAAGTTCAAGACTTTGCCGGCATTGAGCAGCAACATGCCGTTATCGGCGTTGAGATTGCGCGCCAGGATCATCCCCTCCTCCAGCTCGCGAGTGCCCAGCACCTTGACGTTGGGGTCGCCCAGGGTCACGTCATTGAGGTAGGTGGCGCACACCAGCACAAAGTCCTCGACCATCAGCGGGTCATACAGCCGCCCGGCGTATTTGCGGATGTACAGCAGCGCTTCGTCGCTGTTCATCTGCCGTTCCAGGATCAGGCCTTTTTGCAGTTCGATGAAGTCCACCGCCAGTTTCAACAGGCGCGAACCGGCCGGAATCGCCTCGCCCTTAAGGTGGTCGGGAAAGCCCGAGCCGTCCCAGCGCTCCTGGTGATGACGGATCAGCCGTGCGGCGTCTTTCATCGGCTCCAGGGTCATCAGCAGCGACTCACTCTGGGCGGCATAGGCGCGATAACGCTCACGGTCGCTGCTGTGCAGCAGGTCCGAGGGCGAGGCCATCATGCTGTCGCTCCAGCTCAACTTGCCGATATTGTAGAGCGCGGCGGCCATGGTCAGGTCGCGGTTGCTGGCCTCGTCCACGCCATGGGCCACGCACCAGGTGCGCACCAGTTCGATGATCTGGCGGTTGGTCTGCTTGGCGCGGGGCAGGCGCAGGTTGGCCAACAGCGAGAACACTTCGGTGCCAGTGGCGTAGCTGTGCTTGAGCTCTTCGTAGGCCAGGTCGAGCATGTCGGCGGTTTGTTGCAGCTCGCTGGTGCGCGACGCCACGCGCTTTTCCAAGGTTGCATTGAGCTGCTTGAGTGCCTCGTTTTGTTGCAGGATCAGTTGTTCCAGGCGCAGGCGCTCACGCTCCGAATGCTGGTGGGCCAGGGACTGGCGCAGGGCCAGCAGCAGTTCTTCGTCCTTCCAGGGCTTGCTGAGGTAGCGGTAGATCTCACCTTCGTTGATGGCTTTGACGATCAGGGTCAGGTCGGTTTCGCCGGTGAGCAGGATGCGCACGGTGTGGGGATAGTGCTGGTGGATATGCGCCAGCAACGTAGCGCCGTCCATGTCCGGCAAACGCGCGGCGCTCATCACCAGGTCGATGGGTTGGCAGGCGAGAATGGCCAGGGCATCGGCGGCACAGGTGGCGCTGTGAAGGTCGAAGGGTTCCAGCCGCAGCAGGTGCGTGAGGCTGTGCAGCACATCGGGATGGGCGTCGATCAACAGCACGGCGGCGCGGTCGGCATCGCTGAAGGTTACGGACTCTCCCATGGAACACCTCGGATCGTCGATGTGCGCTCCTTACGGTCGGGACCTGCCTCCTTGGCGTTTACTGAGTAGTTTAGTCGGTTTTCGACAAGATGATGGCCTTACGATATCAACGCATAAAAAAAGCCGCTCCAGAAACCGGAGCGGCCTTCGAGGTGAAACGGGGTGCCTTCACGCGTCGGCTTTTTTCGGGCTTGAACCGAACGAAGCAAAACGCTTGTTGAACCCGGCAATCCGGCCTTCGGCCTGGGTCTTGCGCTGTTGGCCGGTGTAGATCGGGTGCGAGGCGCTGGACACGTCCAGCGGGATATACGGGTAAGTGTTGCCGTCGCTGTGCGTGTGGGTGCGGTCGCTGTCGGCGGTAGAGCCGATCAGGAAGAACACGTCGGCGGCGGTGTCGTGGAACAGCACGGTGCGGTAGTCAGGATGGATACCAGCTTTCATAAGGCCTCCGGGGCGTCTGGGTGCAAAATATGTGTTACACAGTAACATAAATCATGCACCCAAACGAGAACCGATTGCAATAAGAATAGGCCCGGCTCTTCTATGCCGCTTCCTGGAAGTCCATTTCCGGTGGCTGTGTCGAGAAACCGCGAGTCAGGAAACCCAGGTAAACCAGGCCAATCGCCAACCACACCAGGCCCAGGTAAATCGCCAGGTGATCCAGGCTGACCATCAGCCACACATCCGCTGCCAGGCCAATCGCCGGGAATACCAGGAACAGGATCAGCTCACGCACGCCGCGCTGTTTTGCGCCAATCCAGTAGTGAAAGATCACCGAGAGGTTCACCAGGCTGAACGCCAGGAACGCACCAAAGTTGATGAACGAGGTGGAGGTGGTCACGTCCAGCTTCAGTGCCAGCAACGCCACGACCGCACACAACAGGATGCTGTTGACCGGCGTACCGAAGCGCGCATGCAAGGTGCCGAAGAACGACTTGGGCAACACGCCGTCACGCCCCATGGCAAACAACAGCCGCGAACCGCTGGCCTGGGCCGACAGCCCCGAGGCGAACTGGCCGACGATCAGGCCAATCAAGAAGATCGACACAAACAGGTCGCCACCGATATTGCGCGCGATTTCGTACGCCGCCGAATCCACATCGGCAAATTCAAACGACGGGTGGGCCACCTGCACGAAATACGACACACCGACAAAAATCAGCCCGCCAATCAAGGTGATCAGCATGATCGCCCGTGGAATGGTGCGGCGCGGGTCGCGGGTTTCTTCGGTCAGGGTGCTGACCGCGTCAAAGCCCAGGAACGAATAGCAGGCGATGGCCGCACCGCTCATGATCAAGGGCATTTGCATCTGGCCGTTGAAGAACGGGGCGGTGGTCCAGAGTGGCTTGCTCGCATCACCACCGATGTAGTGGATGCACAGCGCGACGAACGCGATCAACACCAGGAACTGCACGAGCATCAGCAGCGCGTTGATGCCGTTGGCCAGTTTCAGGCCGATGATATTGATCACGGTGGTGATGCCGATGAAGGCCAGTACCCACACCCACTGCGGCACGGCCGGGAACGCCGAATGCAGGTACGCCGCGCCGATCAGCCAGATGGCCATAGGCAGGAACAGGTAGTCGAGCAACACCGCCCAACCGGCGATAAAGCCCAGCTTGGGGCTGATGGCCTTGCGCACGTAGCTGTAGGCGGAACCGGCCACCGGAAAGGCCGAGGCCATGCGCCCGTAACTCATGGCGGTGAAGAACATCGCCACCAGGGCGGCCAGGTAAGCGGCGGGGACCATGCCCGCCGTGGATTGCGCCAGGATACCGAACGTACCGAGCACAATGATCGGCGTCATATAGGCGATGCCAAACAGCACCACCGACCCTAACGACAGGGTGCGTTGCAAACGAGCCATGAGCGATTCTCCGCGCAATTATTAGATTTATGGCAGAACTGAAGTCGGTGAAGCGAGTGCATTAATTCTTATGGGTGCAGCGCCCCCTGTAGGAGCCCGGCTTGCCGGCGATGGCGGTCTTAATGCCGCCATCGCCGCGGTGCGACGACTCGACAAGCCGGGCTCCTACAGGAGGGTGGTGTCAGGCTTTGGGGATCAGCAGTTCGCGCGTCCCGTCGCTGCGCTCGATCACCTCGCCCGGCAATTTCAAGCGCTGGTCGTCCAGGTAGCGGTAGTCCTTGCGCGCCGCTGCCAGTTGGTCGAGGTCCAGCTCGACGGTGAATTGCCCTTCTTCACGTCCGGCTTCAAACAGCAAGGTGCCGAACGGGTCCACCAGAGCACTGCCGCCGGCGAACACCAATTCGCCATCGCCGTCTTCCACACGGTTGACCATCAGCGCAAACGCCTGGTTTTCCTGGGCGCGGGCCATGATCGCGGTGCGGTGGGTGGGGCCGTACGGGTCCATGTTGCCATTGGTGACGAGCAGTAATTGAGCCCCCAACTGCCCCAATGCGCGGGCGGATTCGGGAAATTCGATGTCGTAGCAGATCAACAGGCCGACGCGTACGCCCTTCCACAGGCAGGTGGCATAGCGATCACCGGGACTGACCACGCCGCGCTCCAAAGGCCACAGATGGGTCTTGCGATAACGCAAGGCGATGCCTTCGGGGGTGATCAGCAGGGTGGTGTTATAGAACTGGCCGCCGTCGTTCTCGATCATGCCGATCACCACGGCAACATCGCGCGCACCGGCAGCCTGGATAATGGCTTGCACGGTGGGACCGTCCAGCGGCTCGGCAACAGCGGCGACGGTTTCAGCCGAGGGGAAGCCCGTCAGGTGGGTTTCCGGGAAGACGATCAGTTGGGTATCGTCGGCGCAGGCTGCAATTGCCGCCAAGGCGCGCTCAAGGTTGTAAGCTGTATCGTTATCACGACCTGCCAACTGGGCAAATTCGACCTTCATGGGTATTCCTTGTTCTTTATCTGTGCCGCAGTATGCGCAGCGATAACCGGCCAGGGAATTACGCGGCGGGGGTAACCCGATAGGGGTAGATCAATGACCATGTCGCTGGAAGACATCGCCTGGCACCGTTCGGTGGGGCAAATGATAGACGCCCTGGACCAGGCCAATTTCTGGACCCAACTGGTGCGCTTGCTCGACCAGTATGTGCCGTCCGACAGCTGGGTGGCCCTGCTGTTCAGCAGCGAACACCGGCCGCTGGTGTTCGCCGAATGCCCGGGCGCGGACGGCACGCCCGACCATCTGTTCCAGGATTACCTCAACGGGCTGTACCTGCTCGACCCCTTCTACATCGCCAGCCGCGAGCACGCCCACACCGGCCTGTTGCGCCTGGCCGAGGTGGCGCCGGAGCACTTCGAACTCACCGAGTATTACCAGCGCTACTTTCGCCTGAATGTGGTGGCCGACGAAATCCAGTTCAATTGCCACCTGCCGGATGGGCGTACCTTGTGCCTGTCCCTGGGATCGAAGCAACGTTTTGACCCGGCACAAATTGCCCTGCTGTCGTTGATCCAGCCCTGGGTACTGAGCCTGCTGCGCCAGCGCCTGCCCTATGAGCTCAACCAGGTCAGCGCGCCACAACCGCCCGTGCAGAACGATGAATGGGGCGCACAACTGACCGCCCGCGAGCTGGATGTCGGCCGTTTGATGCTCAGCGGTTGCTCCAGCAAGGAAATCGCTCGTAAGCTGGAAATCTCTGTTGAAACCGTGAAAGTCCATAAGAAACACATGTACAGCAAGCTAGGGATCAAATCCCAGTCTGAGCTGTTCTCGATCTTCCTTCAGGCACAAACCGCCTGATTGAGCCCCGTAGGAGCCGGCTTGCCGGCGATGGCGATCTTGAAGGCGTCATCGCCGGCAAGCCGGGCGCCTACGGGTCCTGATGAGTGAACCCAAGGAAAACCGTATGAGCCTGTCCTTGTTAAGCCGTTACGCCTTCTTTGCCGTGTGCGTCATTTTCACCCTCGCCAGCCTCCCCTTTATCCAGCATGAATGGCTGTGGCCCATCACCGTGGTCACCGGCATCCTCAGCCTGATTGGTATCTTCGACCTGCTGCAAAGCCCCCACGCGGTGCGCCGCAACTACCCGATCCTGGGCAATATCCGTTACCTGGTGGAGGCCATCCGCCCGGAAATCCGCCAGTACCTGCTCGAATCCGACAGCGACGCCCTGCCCTTTTCCCGGGCCCAGCGTTCGCTGGTGTATTCACGCGCCAAGAATGAAAGCGCCGACAAACCCTTCGGCACCCTGATCGACGTGTACCAGTCGGGCTTTGAATTTATCGGCCATTCCATGCGCCCTGCACCGTTGAGCGACCCCAGCGCCTTTCGCGTGATGGTCGGCGGCCCGCAGTGCAAGCAGCCGTACTCGGCGTCGGTGTTCAACATCTCGGCGATGAGCTTCGGCTCGTTGAGCGCCAATGCGATTCGCGCATTGAACCAGGGCGCCAAGCTGGGCAACTTTGCCCATGACACCGGCGAGGGCAGCATCAGCCCCTACCACCGCGAAAACGGCGGCGACCTGACGTGGGAGCTGGGCAGCGGCTACTTCGGCTGCCGCACCAGCGACGGCCGTTTCGACCCGGAGCGCTTCGCCGTGCAGGCCCAAGACCCGCAGGTGCGCATGATCGAAATCAAGATGAGCCAGGGCGCCAAGCCCGGCCATGGCGGCATCCTGCCCAAGCACAAGGTCACCAAGGAAATCGCCGAGACGCGCGGCATCCTGATGGGCGAAGACTGTATCTCGCCGTCGCGCCACAGCGCGTTTTCCACGCCGATTGAAATGATGCATTTCATCGCCCAGCTGCGCGAGCTGTCCGGCGGCAAACCGGTGGGTTTCAAATTCTGCCTGGGCCATCCGTGGGAATTCATGGGCATCGCCAAGGCCATGCTCGAGACCGGCATCCTCCCGGACTTCATCGTGGTCGACGGCAAGGAAGGCGGCACCGGCGCCGCACCGGTGGAGTTCACCGACCATATCGGTGTACCGCTGCGTGAAGGCCTGCTGTTCGTGCACAACACCCTGGTGGGCCTGAACCTGCGCGACAAGATCAAGCTCGGCGCCAGCGGCAAGATTGTCAGCGCGTTCGACATCGCCAGCGTCCTGGCCATCGGCGCCGACTGGGCCAACTCGGCACGCGGCTTCATGTTTGCCATTGGCTGCATCCAGTCCCAGTCGTGCCACACCAACAAATGCCCGACCGGCGTCGCCACCCAGGACCCGCTGCGCCAACGCGCACTGGTGGTGCCCGACAAGGCCCAGCGCGTGTTCAACTTCCACCGCAGCACGCTCAAGGCGCTGGCGGAGATGCTCGCCGCTGCCGGTCTTGATCACCCTTCGCAACTGTCGGCCAAGCACCTGGTGCGACGCATGTCGGCGACCGAGATCAAGTTGTTCTCGCAGCTGCATGTGTTCCTCAAGCCCGGTGAACTGCTCACTGGCGAAGTGAACGGCGAGTTCTATTCGCGCATGTGGCAGATGGCACGCGCGGACAGTTTTGAGCCCAATGAGGTCGCAGCCGCCTGACGCCCCCTGAGGCCTGCCCGGAACCGGGCAGGCTTTACATTCAGTAATATCCCGCCTTTGCAATTGCTTACAAATACCGCCAACCTGCGCCCGCCCGACGTGCGGCGTACGACAACACGCGCATTCGCCTGTCTTTATTAAACCTTTTGTTCAAGAGCCCGCTGCCATGCTGAACGGACGCGACCCGCGCATCGATTTTTTTCGGGGCCTGGCGTTGATCTTCATTTTCTGGGATCACGTCCCCCACAACCCCCTCGGCCAGATCACCCTGCGAAACTTTGGTTTCAGCGATGCGGCGGAGGTGTTCGTGTTCCTCGCCGGTTACGCCGCCGTCCTGGCTTACGGCAAGATTCTGCAACGTGATGGCTATTGGATTGCCTCGCTGAAAATCCTGCGCCGCACCTGGGTGCTGTACGTGGTGCATATCTTCCTGTTGGCAATGCTGATGGGCATTGTGTTCTTCGCCAACAGCCACGTGGAAACCCGCGACCTCGTCGAAGAGATGGGCCTGACGCATTTCGTCACCCACCCACAGCAAGCGCTGACCGATGAATTGCTGTTGCGCTTCAAACCCAACCTGATGGACCCGCTGCCGCTGTACATCGTGCTGCTCGCTGGCTTGCCGCTGGTACTGCCGCTGATGCTGCGCAAGACCGCGCTGGTGGTCACCCTCTCGGCCACGGTGTATTTTCTCGCGCCGTGGATGGGCTGGAACCTGCGGGCAATTGCCGACGGCGTGTGGTACTTCAACCCGGTGACATGGCAATTCCTGTTTGTGCTGGGAGGCGCTGCTGCGCTGTACAGCGGGCAAGAACGCCCTGTCGAAACACGGCCTCTGCGTCACCAGCCGCTGTTTGTCGCGGCGGCGATTTATGCCGTGATGGCCGGAGTACTGACCCTGTCGTGGCGCTGGCCTGAGATCCACGATGCGCTGATGCCCTCGGTGATCAGCGACCTGATCTACCCCATCAGCAAGACCGACTTGTCCCCCTTGCGCCTGCTGCACTTCCTCGCCCTGGCCTATGTCACCGCCAAGCTGTTACCGGGCCGAGGCTGGACCGAAAACGCGTTGGCGCAACACGTTTGCCGTATGGGCCGTTATTCGTTGGAAGTGTTTTGCCTGGGCGTCGTGCTCGCGCCGCTGGCCGATATGGTCAACGCCCTGGCCGGGGATGCCGTGGCGATGCAACTGCTGACGGCCATGATCGGCGCCGCCTTGATGGTGATGCTTGCGCTGTGGCTGGAGTTCAACAAGCGCCTGGACCAGTCGCTCAAGTCGAGCGCAGGAGGAAGGCCCGCTGTGCGCAGCGAGCCTTCCCGCGTATCAGGCTGAACGCACCTGTGCCGAGGTCGCGCCGTTCGGCTGCAGCTTGAACACGTAGAACAACACGGTCAGCAACACCAGGAACGCCGGACCCACATACAGCGCCACACGGGTGTCCGGGAAGTACGCCATCAGGCCGACGACCAGCACCAGGAAGGCCAGGGCCAGGTAGGAACTGACCGGGTACAGCCACATACGGTACTTGAGCCCTGCCTGCTCGGCCGGGCTCAAGCCTTTGCGGAATTTGAGCTGGGCCAGCAGGATCATCAGCCAGGTCCAGATCGCACCGAAGGTGGCAATGGACGTCACCCAGACGAACACCTGGTCCGGCACCAGGTAGTTGAGCAACACGCCCAGCAGCAGCGCGAAGATCGACAACAGCAGCGCCTTGCGTGGCACACCGTTGCTGGAGGTCTTGGCGAAGGTGGCCGGAGCCTGGCCGTTCTGCGCCAGGCTGTACAGCATGCGCCCGGTACTGAAGATGCCACCGTTGCACGACGACAGCGCGGCGGTGATCACCACGAAGTTGATGATGCCTGCGGCGGTCTTGATGCCCAGGCGCTCGAAGGTCATGACGAACGGGCTGCCCTGGGTGCCGATTTCATTCCACGGGTAGATCGACAGGATCACGAACAGCGCACCCACGTAGAACAACAGGATGCGCCAGAACACCGAGCCAATCGCGCTCGGAATAGTCTTCTGCGGGTTGCGCGCTTCACCGGCGGTGAGGCCGATCATCTCCACACCGAGGTAGGCGAACATCACCATTTGCAGGGACATCAGCACGCCCTGTACGCCATTGGGCATGAAGCCGCCATGGCTCCACAGGTTGGAAATGCCCAGCGCCACGCCGTCGTTGCCAAAGCCGAACGCGATGATGCCGACACCGCCGATGACCATCGCAATGATGGTGACGATCTTGATCAGCGCGAACCAGAATTCGAACTCACCAAAGGCCTTTACCGCGATGAGGTTGATCGTGCCCATGCTGATCAGTGCCGCCAGGGCCCAGATCCAGCGCGGTGTATCGGGGAACCACACGCCCATGTACACCGCCACAGCGGTGATCTCGGCCACACAGGTCACCAGCCACAGGAACCAGTAGTTCCAGCCGGTGAGAAAGCCCGCCAACGGGCCAAGGTAGTCTTGGGCATAACGGCTGAACGAGCCGGCCACCGGGTTGTGCACGGCCATTTCGCCGAGTGCGCGCATGATCACCAGGATCGCCAGGCCGCCAATGATGTAGGAAAGCATGATGGCGGGACCGGCCATCTCGATAGCCTTGGCCGAACCGAGGAACAGCCCGACACCGATACAGGCGCCTAGGGCCATGAGGCGAATATGGCGTTCACCAAGTTCGCGTTTGAGCGGGCCGCCTTGAGCGGTCTCGCCATGGGGCAGTGGGTTGCCGACGGGCATAAGGGTACAACCTCATCTTGTTATTGGATTGTCCGTTGAGTTTCCAGGGCGCAGGCCGGTAAGCCTGTGCCCTTGCCGAAACCGGGGCCGCCTCTTGGGCCGGCCCTTCTTGCCGGGCAAGATCAGCGGGGCGAGCAGTATAAAAAGCCCAGGTCAGGGTCTTTCACTATAAAAGCGAGGCAATTTAGGGCAATCGCTCGCCTAAATGCAATTTAACAGGAGCATCTATCCTGCCTGGCGCGACAAAACGTCACGCAGCGCACCGAACGGCGTAGCTATCAGGAGATTCTGGCCGGGAAAATACATTTCCCTCACAGGCAGCCCTCAGCGACTACGCTTCTAACAAGTCCGATCAATCTGCGTGTAGGGATCAATCGACTATGGGCGCACTGTGGCAAACCGATTCGACCAAGGCTGCGAAAGTACAAGGCAGTCCGGACACAGCGCCTTTACCCAAAAATAAACCCAGGCCCCGCTACGGCCGTCGGCTGTTCTGGCTGATCGTGTTGATGGGGTTGATTGCCCTGGGCTTCGCCACCGCCAAAGAGATGCGCACCTCGCGTCTGCAAGCCCAGGAACTCAGCCGCCTGGCCCGCGACCTCACCTACCAGGTAAAACCCGGCGCCAGCGACGCCATGGTCTATCCGGGCGCCGGCCCGTTCGACCGGCGCCTGGGCTACAGCGACCTGGGTACGTTCCTGCCGCGTCTGCTCAAACGTGGTTATGTCATCCAGGCCCAGTCACGTTTCTCCCCGGAACTGATGGACTACAGCGCCAAGGGCCTGTTTGTGCCCTATGCAGAAAAAATCCAGGCCGGGCTGTCGATCACCGATTGCCGCGCCGTGCCGCTCTATCAATACAACTACCCGCAGCAGCTGTACGACAGTTTCGCCGCCATCCCGCCACTGGTGGTCAGCAGCCTTTTGTTTATTGAAAACCGCGACCTGCTCGACCCCGCCCAACCCCAGGCCAACCCTGCGGTAGACTGGCCACGCTTTGCCAAGGCCGCCTGGTCACAAGTCGCCAAGCTGCTGCACCTGCCCGGCCAGAGTGCCGGTGGCAGCACCCTGGCGACGCAGCTGGAAAAGTATCGCCACTCACCGGACGGCCTCACGGTTTCAGGCAGCGAAAAACTGCGGCAGATGTTTTCCGCCGCCGTGCGCGCCTACCACGATGGCCCCGACACCCTGCCCGCCCGCAAGAACATCCTGCGCGATTACCTCAACAGTGTGCCCCTGTCCGCCGTGCCCGGGCATGGCGAAGTGCACGGCATGGCCGAGGGTTTGCGGGTGTGGTACGGCGCCGATTTCAACCAGGTCAACCAGGCGCTGCGCGGGCCGGTGAACGCCGAACAGGGCCTGGCCTTGCGCCAAGTGTTGTCGTTGATCATCGCTCAGCGTCGCCCCTCCCATTACCTGGCCAAGGGGCGCGATGAACTGGCGCAGCTCACCGACAGCCACCTGCGCCTGCTGGCCCAGAATGGCGTGATCACACCGGCGTTGTTAAAGGTCGCGCTGGCGAGCAACGTCACTTACCGCGACTGGGTGCAGCAACCCACGGTGCAGCCCGTCGAAACCAACAAAGGCATCAGTGTGGCCCGCAGCCGCCTGGCCGCCTTGCTCGACCGACCGCTGTACGACCTCGACCGCCTGGACCTGTCCGCTACCACTACCTTGCAAGCGCAATTGCAGGGCCAGGTCAGCGACTACCTCAAGCACCTGGCCGACCCCGACTACGCGCGCCAGCTCGGCCTGCTCGGCGAGCGCTTGCTCACCCCGGCCAGCACCGCCCAGGTCCGCTACAGCTTCACGCTCTTCGAGCTGACGCCAGACGGTTCACGGGTGCGTGTGCAGACCGACAACACCGACCAGCCCTTCGACATCAACGAAGGCAGCAAGCTGGAACTGGGCTCCACCGCCAAGCTGCGGGTGCTCACCACCTACCTGCAAATCATCAGCGAGCTGCACGACAAGCACGCCGCCAAAGCGCCCGCCGAGCTAAGAAAAGTCCCGGTGGACGAACAAGACCGCCTCAGCCGATGGGCCCTGGACTACCTGATCCAGACCCCGGACAAATCGCTCGCCAAAATGCTCGACGCCGCCCTCGACCGTACTTACTCAGCCAGCCCTGGCGAAAGTTTCTTTACCGGTGGCGGCCTGCACCACTTCCATAACTTCCGCAGCCAGGACAACGGCCGCAGCCCCACACTGCGTGACGCGTTGCGCGAGTCGATCAACCTGCCCTTCATCCGCCTGATGCGCGACGTGGTGCGCTATGTGACCTACTCCGGCGAAAACAACAGTGCCGAGTTGCTCAAGGACGACAACGACCCGCGCCGCCAGGAATACCTCGCCGGTTTTGCTGACCGTGAAGGCACCACCTTCCTGAGCAAGTTCTGGAAGAAGTACCAGAAGAAGGACACCCAGGCGCGCCTCGAAACCTTCCTCGACAGCCTGCGCCCCACGCCCATTCGCCTGGCCGCCGTGCACCGCTACCTGCTGCCCAACGCCAGCCAGGAGAGCTTCAACCTGTTCGTGCGCTCGCACTTGAACGGGGTCAAAACCAACGAAAAACTCACCGATGAGCGTCTCGAAAAACTCTATAAAAACTACGGCCCCGGCACTTACGACCTGCCCGACCAAGGCTACATCGCCAAAGTCCATCCGCTGGATTTGTGGCTGCTCGGCTACCTGCTCAATCACCCCGACGCGACCTTCAACGAGGTGGTCAAAGCCAGCCAGTTCGAACGCCAAGAGGTCTACAGTTGGCTGTTCAAGAGCCGCCATCAGAGCGCCCGTGACAGCCGAATCCGCACCATGCTGGAGATCGAGGCATTCCTGGATATCCACCAACGCTGGCGGGCCGTTGGCTATCCGTTCGATCATCTGGTGCCGTCCCTTGCCACAGCCATCGGCAGTTCCGGCGACCGCCCGGCAGCGTTGGCCGAACTGATGGGCATCATCCTCAACGACGGTGTGCGCCCCAAAGTGCTGCGCATCGACACCCTGCGCTTTGCCGCCGATACACCTTATGAAACCCAAGTCGTCAACGACCCGGCACCGGGCAAGCAAGTGATTCCGGTAGAGGTGGCCCGGGCCTTGCGTGGTGCCTTATCCCAAGTGGTGGACGCCGGTACCGCCAAGCGCGTGGCCGGCAGTTTCAAGCTGGCCGACGGCACACCACTGGCCATGGGCGGTAAAACCGGTACCGGGGACAACCGTATCGAGGCCATCGGCGCCGGTGGGCGCATCCTCAGTTCCAAATCCATCAACCGTACCGCCACCTTTGTGTTTTACTTGGGCGAACACCATTTCGGCACATTGACGGCGTTCGTCCCCGGTCAATCGGCCGAGCATTTCACCTTCACCTCGGCATTGCCGGTGCAGGTGCTCAAGGGCATGGCCCCCATCCTGATGCCGTACCTGCAACCCGGCGACCACACCTTGTGCACGCCATCAGTCGACGCTGAAAAACAAGCGCCGGGCCAGGGCCAATCCGATCTGCGCGCGGCGGATCTGTAAGGTCTGCACCGCACGGCCGCCCTGACCACTGCGCATTTGCGCAAATGCCAAGGCTTCGGCCTGCGCCTGGGCCTGTCGGCCGAGGCGCTCCTGCTCGGGGCTCTTGAGGTGGGCGGCGGTGAAATGATCATCCGGACCTTCACGCCGGGCGTAATGAAAATGCGCAAAACACACCGGCTTTGCGCTGTGCACGTCGTTGACTGCGTACACCTGCAAGTAGTCGTCGCGCCGGCCCTTCAGCGCCACCCGTGGCCCTTTGCGAACAATGCGGACTTCACCCTGGCTGTGCAGGAACGCCACATCCTCCTGGCTGACGGGCCGCAACAGAGTGGCGCGAATGCGTGCGCTCAAGCCGGCTTGCTCCAACTTGGCCACTGCGGCGCGAAGCTGGGTTTCGGCGGCCCGCGCATTGGCCTGCTGCACGGCGGCCAGGCGCGTACCACCCGATTCACGCAACTTGCGCGCGATCGCATCGGCGGCCCAGGTCCGGCTGCGCGCCTCAGCCTGGAGCAACTCTTGAAGCGACGCCGGATCGTTAGCCCGTTCGACCATGCCTTCAACCCGGGAAATGGCTTTGTCCACGTCGTGCAACAACACCCCGGACTTTTTCATCAGTGCCCCCAGTTCGGGGTCCGGGCGCAAGGGTGCGGGGTTGACGCGCTGATCCCAGATGCCGTCATCGGCTTCGGTGAACGTACCGATCACACCACCCTCTGCGTCATGCACCTGTACCGTCTGCACGGTCATGGGTTCCGGGCTCAGGCGCGCGACCAAGAGGTCACGATTACGCGTACGAATGATCTTGCCACCGCGACCAGCAGCTGCAGGTGCCTTGACCACGGACGACTCGCTGGCGTCAGGTTGCAACAGCGACTCCAACTGCGTCTGCACTTGCCGGTGCAGAGTGGCCAGCAACTCCTGCAGCTGTTGCAGATAATCAAGATCAAATTTGTCAGGTTCCATGGCACGCCAGAATTCGATGCGGTCATCGGTCTGCGCAAAAACGTGGTCAATGCTGTCGAGCAGCTCGACGCGTTCGGTAGACCCGGCACTCAATTGCGGTAGATCGGCAAAGGCGCGACTGGCCCACCGGGCGCGGTCAACCGTGGCACTCAGGTTCGCGTAGAAATCGTCCTCCAAAGACGGGCTTGGCACATCGATGGCAATGCCCCACAACGTGGTCAGTTGCAGGGATTGCAGGTCTGCTACTGATGGACGCACGGGCATGACGTTGGCCAACGCCTGGGCTTTGTCCCGGCCGACGCGCGGCACCCCACGCAGCTCCTCAAGGTAGCGCTGCTCGAGCATGCGCCAACGAATGGCGCTGTCGTGGATCGCCGCCAGCTCACGCATGCCCTTGTTCAGTTCCGTGTGGCCAGACGCCTGCGGGTCGGTTTGCAACGTTTCCAGCAGTGGCCGCAGGCGCTCATTACCCTCTTGCAATTGCCTGCGCACCATCGCATCCAGTAACTGCGTGGTCAGCACGGTCGACTCCAACACCTCGCTCAACTCGTCCTCGTAACGCGGCCGCGGCGCCAGCTCGCGCAATTGTCGTAACAAGTGCAACTCGTCCTGGCAAAACTGCAGCTTTTCCGTCAATGCCTTGAAATAACGGGACTTGAGCTGGCTACGTTGGCGTTCATCCACCACGCCCTCAGGCCCGTTGAGCAGGCTGCGTGCGACTTCCAGGCTGGCTTGGGCGCGCGCGCGATCACGCCGAGCCTGTTGGTAGTGCTGTTCCAGCTGCGGGCGCTGGTCGGCGGTCACTTGCACAACCCTATCGCCCGCACCGCCGCTCAAGCGCAGTTGCAAATCCAGATCCCAGCGGCCCTGGCCAAGGTGCTTGAGCCAGGGCCCGGGACGGCTGCCATCAGCACTGATGACCCTGACCCGCCCGCGCTCCACCCTTACCCGGAACTGCTGGCCACGGACCAGCGCCTGCCATTGGTTTGCACTGTGCAACAAACCTTGCCAGGGCCCGGAGGTTTCGGCGCCCGGCAACAGGGCCGGCCAGGGCTCAGCGAAGGTTTTCAGGCTCAAGGCCCGCAGTCGCCCTGCAAGCTCCGGGGTCAGGGTATGACGTGCATTGGCCCACCCTGCCGGGGCGGTGAACTGCGCGGGTGGCGGGATGCGAACAGGCGGCAACGGCGCCGGCTCGACAGCCGCCAAGGGGCCGAAAGCGGCGTGTTCGAGTTCGAGGGGATGTTGCGCATCATGGGGCGCTGCCTGGTGCGCAATGACGACCATCAGGTTGGCCAGCAGATCGACCAGCGCAGCATTTCTTGCCTGAGGATCGGTGCCGTGCAGCCCCGCCATGTCCTGCTGCGTACTGTCGATCAGTTGCACCAACCACCCGGCCAACATCAGCGGCCCGCTGAGCAAAGGCTGCACGATGCCAAACAGCAGCCAGCCCAATTGCTTGAAGCCCGCCCAGCGTTGCTCGGCATTCGAGAGGGTCTGCCGGTCCGCCAGGGTCACCAGCGCCTGGGCCATGGCGCTGAACAACTGCGCGGCGGGGTCCGCCTCGGCCACCCGTTTGCTCAAGCGCGCAGGAGCAGGTTTTTCATAGGTGGCAAACTCATCGCCCGCCAGGAAATGCCGGATATGCGGCTCGCGAAAGCCCCCATTGGCGTACACCGCTTGACGCCTAGGTTCCAACCAAGTCAACACGCTGTCCTGCAAGGGGCCGGGGCGAGCGATAGCATCGAGCAGCTCGGGCAGCGACGCGTATTGCTGCAACACCGGGGTGTACAGCGGGCGATACAGCACATGGGGGCCAGCCTCGCCATCGGCAGGACCGATGATGAACATGTTGGCCACCTCGTCTGCGGCAGCCTCGGCAGAGGCCTTGAACGCCAGCGGCCACACCGTCATCGTTTGACCATCGACTTGATGCTGCGCCACGCCGGTTTGCAGCGCCGCCTGTATGCGGCGCAGACCCGTGTGGGTCAGCCCATGCTCGCCCTTGAGGTGCGCCTCCAGCGCCAGCATCGGCAGTTGGATACGCACCTGATCGCTGAACAACCTCCGACGTCTGGCCGCTTGTTCAGCGTCCCCCAACAGCTGCTTTTTCAGCAACGCCGGGTAGTGCTGGCCGATATCGACGTGGTTCACGCACGACTCGAGCCACTCATACGTCAGCCATGTGGGTGCCGCGTTGCCGTTGAGGGTGATGGTCTTGAGCGTGGCGTTGAACCCGCCGAGGCGTTCCAGGGCCAGCTCGGTCAGGCTGACATCAAGGGTTTGCACTTCTCCGGCAACAAATCCTCCCGGTACAGGCACAGCAGCAGCGATCACCCGGCTGAAGGTCAACCGGATATCACCGGGAGCGAGCTTGCCGGCCTGAGGGTGCCTGGCCAGGCACGCCCCCAAGTGCTCATCGGCATAGGCTTGCAAGGTGGGAATACCCTCAAGAAAATCCAGTGCGCCACTGTGCTGCCTGGCCAGCACCGAGGCCTGGAGCAGCTGCGCGCACAGCACGGCATCCTCCTGCGGTGCCTGTGCCAGCCATAACGGCAACTGTTCGAACAGGCGTTGCTGGCGCGTATTCAGGCTCGGCACAAACCAGCGCCGACTGTCGGTGATGATGTCCAACATGGCCCGGTAATCGTGCGCCGTACGCGGCAACCGAGTGTCGATATGGGCGATCTCCAGCAGCTGGCGCTCCAGGTAACTGGCAGCCAGCGCATCGAACGGATCACCTTGTACGGGCAGGGCAAACCATTGCCCGCCCGCCTCGCCAAGCAAGGGGCTGGTGTAGGCCGGCAACAGCGCCTGGACCTGATCCGGGTTGTCCAGCAGGTGAAGACCGCTGGCGGGGCTGAACAGCAGGGGGTGTCCGTCTTTGGGGGTAAACAGCAGCAGCGGCAAACTGTGTACGGATTGCCCTTGGCGCAGATGCAGAGTCTGCACGGTCAGCGTCTGGCTTTGGGCACTCCACTCCCGCGTGGGACGGCGTGCATGCAGTTGCGCTTTGGGAAAAAGCTCGGCAAACCGAGCCTGACTCATTCCAGGAGGGGCAGGCGAATCGTAAAGCATGGCCAGCAACTGATCGGACACATAGCCCCATCGCGTCATGTTCACTGGCAGCGATTCGCCCCACCAGGCTTGCAGGCGCCGTGAATAGAAACCGAGCAGGCCAGCACCGCACCCGTTGATCAATACCTCCAGCTCAGCAAGGCTGGGCCCTGCCGGCTCGTAGGTTTCTCGTACACGTCGAACCACTTGGTGCACGCCCTCTTCCAATAACATTGGGCGGCCCATCGCCAGTCGCTCCAGGAGCAGATCGGGCAACGAGCGATAGGGCCCGTCATCGGTAGCCAGATAGATTCGAGCGGCGCTGTACCTGTGCTCCCCCCAATGCACTTGCAGGTAGGCATCAGCACTGTCCTGCGCGACGACCGACAGCGACGGTCGCGGACTCAGCAGGGTTTGAATCTGATCCACATGCTGTTGGCGCAGTGAAGTCGGACGGGTATCGGAAGCAGGCATCACAGGACTCTCATCGGGCTCAAAACACCACGCTAGCTCGGCGCCAATCACGATTGGCACTACACAGTTAGCTCGGTGCTCGCCGCGTTTTCAGATGACGCCTAACTATGTAATCCCGGTTGCGCAACTTACCGACCTAAGCTCACGGCCTTTGTGTTTTCAAGGTCTGCCGCCATGCCTTCTCCACCTGTGGACAAAGGTCCGCATTACCCATTGATCCAACAACGCCTGCCCGATTGGCTCAGTCAAACGTCTGTGCACAGGGCCCAGGCCTTGCGTCAAGTCACACCGACACTGTTCGCCAATACTCCCGCCGCCCTCAAGGCCGCCAACGCCCAGGCCTGGGCGAGGCAAAACAGCGTCGACCAGCGCCTCAAAAACCTGCAGGACGTACACGCTTTTGCCGAGCCACTGCTGGTCGACGCCCTGAGGGCGAGGCATGGGCTGGACCTCGACGTGCGCGCCACCTACCTGTACCTGCATATCGGCAAGGGGTGGCTGTTGAAAGGCAGCGTCAGCCGAACCGTGTCGCTGCTCGATGCAGCGCTGCACAACTTCGCCCGTCACGAAACCTTCATCGACACCTCGTGCTACATCACTCGGCCGGACGCCCGCCGGCACTTCAGGATCCTGCCCCTGCACCAACAGATGAGCATTGCGCAGTTCATCGCACTGTGTCGCGACCTGGACCTGGGCGCACGCTATCAACAACATCTGCGTGAACACCTGTTACCCAAAGACCCAGGCATACTGCAGCGCGAGGTGATCGCAAGCCAGCAAGCCATGCTCAATGCTGCGGCCCATCTGGCACTGCACCGGGGTGAAATCGATGCTGCGGTATTTCACTTGCTGCAACACACGCTCAAGGGCGAGCGCGGCGCGATGCAGTGCTATCGCTTGCAAATGCTCGATACGGTGCTCACCGGCATTCTGTTGATCGCTGCTGACCTGGATCGCGCCAGGCACCCCTCCCGCGTGATCGTCTACATTCCCCACGACCCGCAGACCCCGTTGAAGGCCTATGCCGATACACACGCCTTCATGCTCGCGCTCACCGCTCGCCTGCAAGATAACGACTACCGCACGTTCTTCAGCCAGTTCGTCGATCATCAACAACGCGGGCGCTTTTTCAGCACCCTGGCGCAACGTTTGAGCCGCATCCAGTACCACCCGCACCAGGACGTCATCGATAGGCGTCCGCCGTGGCGCGACACCCCCATCGAAAAACCGCAGCTGGCATTTGCCGCCGTGCGTATCGACGGCGAACTCTGGACCTTTCTCTACCAACGCAGCCTCGACAAGATCCTCAATGACGGCCGCGAACTCGCTGTCTCCACCGCCGATGCCGACAGCAAGGCACGCTGGGCCTGGTGGGACAATGCCAGCCAATTGCTCAGCGATATCCTCAACGCCGCCTTGCTGGTCGCCACGCCCTTTGTGCCGTTGTTGGGTGAGGTCATGCTGGCGTACACCGCCTGGCAACTGCTCGACGAAGTCGTCGAAGGTGCCTTGGACCTGGCCGAGGGCCAGGCGCTGGAAGCAACCACCCACCTGTTGGATGTACTCAACGAAGTGGCCCAACTGGCCGCGTTCGGCGCGGCCACGACGCTGGTGCAATCGGCGTTCGTCAATCAGCTCAAGGTGATCGAAGTGCAGGGGCGCAAACGCCTGTGGCACGCCGACCCTGCCGTTTATGAGCAACACAATGTGCAGTTGGCGCCGCAATCTTTACCGGATGAAGAGGGGCTGCACCTGCACGAAGGGCGTCACCTTCTGCCGGTGGACGGTCGGTATTACACGGTCGAACGTGACGAAGCCCGAGGCGAGCAATGCATAACGCACCCCACACGCGCCGATGCGTACGCGCCACCGATCCAACTGAACAGCACGCCCCGGGCCTGGACCGATCAGCGCCGTCTGCGTGAGCTGGGTCCTTTCAGCCGTGAACAACAGCAGGAGATCCTGGCTGCCAGTGGGTTGGATCACGACACCTTGCGCGCGATCCAGACCGATAACCCGCCAAGCCCGATACTGGCCGACACCCTCAAACGCACGCGATTGAACCAACAGGCCGGCGAACTGCCCATGCGCTTGCGCCAGGGCGAACCGGTAGACGACGACACTTACTGGAGCCCGCATCTGGCGCTCGAACTGCCCGGCTGGCCGGCCCAAGTGCAGATAGCCGTGTTTGAAAACGCCGATCTCAGCGGCGTGCCCATGCGCTTCGGCGCTCAAGATGCGAGCCGTACCCTTGATATCAGTCGCCACGACTTGAACCAAGGCAAGTTGCCTGAGCGACTGGTGAGTACGCTTTCCTCACCAGAGCTGCACGCGCTGCTGGGCGAACTGCCCGTCGAGCGTCAGGCTTGCATTGAGGCTCTGCGCGAAAGACTTGCGCGACTGCTCACGCAGCGTCAGGCCTCGGTGTTTGACTACCTCTATCGCCACAGTGAAAACGCCGGCAGCGAACTCGCCGCACGGGTGCGAGAGGTTTTCCCAGACCTCCCGGACAGCGTGGTGCAGCATGTCCTGAGCCTGGCGCGTCCGGACGAACGGGCGATTCTGGAGACCGAACGACGCTTGCCGCTGCGCTTGAAAAACATCGCCCGTGAACTGCATTTACAAACCCGCACCGCCCGCGGCCTGCAAGGGTTCCATACACCGTCGATGCTGGACGCCAACACCGAACAGATGGTGCTACGCATCCTGCAGCTGCACAGCAATGCACTGGCGCACACCCGCATCGAAGTGCGCCCGCACCATCCCCGAGCCACCGTACGCGCCAGCGCCGGGCCGGCAGACGCCCGTCACATGCAGACGCTGGTCAGAACCGATGGGCACTACCAGCTCTACGCGCAACAACGCCCGCTATCAGCGCCCTACAGCGACTTCTTCGAGGCGGTACTGCACGCGTTACCCGCCGACGAACGTGTGGCACTGGGCGTCGACGCTGAGCACTTCAAGGCCTGGGTGACGGAACACCTGCGCACTCCGGAGCAACGGCGCACCGCGCTGGCCGGCGCCGAGACGGCCCCCACCCCTGCACGAGATACGCAGGTACTGCTGCAAAAACCCATGCTGCCGGTGCGCCAGTGGTTTTGCAGGTTGTTCCCCGAGTCCCTAGAAGAACGTGTGAAAAACCTGTACCCCCGCGCCTCACGCGCCGACATCGACGCCTGCCTGGGCAGCCTCGAAGACTCGCAATGGCTGGCGCGTTTTGAGGCCCGGGTGGTTGAAAAAGCCACGCTGCAACAGGACCTGAGCACCTGGATGAAGGCAACCGAACCTCACGATCAACCGGTTGACCGCCAACGACGCCTGAACCTGACCAAGGACTTGCTGTACGCCTGGGAGCAGAACATCAACCCACCCGCCGAAGGCTGCGGCCTTTTGTTCAATGGCATACGCCTGTCCGGCCTGTTGGGTAACCTGCGGTTGCAGGCAGACTTCAGCCATATCACGCACCTGGAGTTGATCAACGCCGACTTGCTGGACAGCGATACGCCCTTCCTCTCGCACTTCACCCAACTGCGTGGATTGAACCTGCAACGCAACCTGCTCACCCAACTGCCCCCGCAGATCGCACCGATGGCGTCACTGAGTCACTTGGACCTGAGCGGCAATCCTATCCGCTGGGTCAACCGCGACCTGGATCAACTGGCCAGCCTGCGCCCGTTGCAGTTCCTGTCCCTGGCTGACAACCGGGAACTCACCCGCGCACCGCCCATAGGTCGCTTGCCTGCGTTGCATTCGCTGATTTTGCGCAATACCGGCATCAATGACTGGCCCGACGGTTTGTTTGAACTGCCGCGCACCGCGCAATTCCTGCTCGACCTGCGTAATACCGCCATTGAACGCATCCCGCAGTTTCTGCCCTGGGCGCCCGAGGCCGAACTGATTGCGCAAGTCAGGCTGGACCGTAACCGCCTGACCCCGGAGGCCGAGAAGCAGTTGATCAGCTATCGCCTGGAAGCCGGGTTCGACCCCTATCGCAGCTACCCGCCCAAAGGCGATGCCGAGTTCTGGCTCAAGACCGAGCCACAGGCCCATCAGCCCTGGCTCGCCCAGCTTTGGGAGGAGGTCGAACACGAACACGGTTCCCAGGGATTCTTCGAAGTCATCAAGAGCCTGGAGCCTCCAGAGTTCTTTGAAGTGCTGGACGATGCCCGGCTTTATCGACTCAATCGCAAAGCATTGACCAGCAAGGTCTGGCGCATGCTGCTGGCCATGCAACGGGACGAAACCTTGCGCTCACGTTTATTCACCCTGGCGGACAACCCGGTCACCTGTGCCGATGCCGGCGCCCATCTGTTCAACGCGATGGGCCTGGAAGTGCAACTGGCCGAGATCGGCGAACACCCGCACGGCCCGTTGCACGACGTACAGCTGACGCAGCTGGCCCGGGGCAAGGCGCGCCTGGACCGTCTGAACCAGGTAGCCCGTGCCGACATCCGCCATCGCGTCACTCCGACAGACCGAGGCGGCCTGGGCCTGCGCTTCAATCACGAAGTGGTCGCTGGCCTGCCCGGCAGTGTCGACGAAGTGGAGGTGTACCTGGCATATCAGAGCGGGCTTCAGCGCCGGCTCGACTTGCCGTGGGTGTCCGAGCACATGACCTACCGGTTGACCTCGGGCGTTGGCGAGGCCCGTCTCAATGAAGCCTACGACGAGGTCACTGGCCTGGAAGCAGGTGATGGGCTGGCCGACGGCATGCTTGAACAGCCGTTCTGGGACACCTTCCTGCGCGAACGCCACGCCGACCTGTTCCAGGCCAGCCGCGAACGGGCCGAGGCGTTGATGGGCCCGTTGGACGACCTGATGTTCGCCCAGAACGCATGGGCCAGTGCCGAACCTGCAGAGCGCGAAATACTCGCGCCAGGCCTGCTCGCCCTGGCCGACACCCTCAAGGTCAACCACGCCGACGTGTTGAGCGGCGCGCCGATGTCGGCACGCACCTACGAACACCTGCTCGCAGCAGGCTTCAGTGAAGACAGCCCCAGCGAGCAGACCCTGGCCCGTCGCTTGACCTGTCAATTTCTGGCGCGCCTGAGTGACTATGAAAGCGGGCACGGCACGCCGACGGAGGATGAATAAGCGGGGCACCGTGACGTGGCATCGACCGTTGGTCAGAAACGTTTGTCACACCAAAAGATATATCTTACGTTATATCTAAACCCGCTCAGGAGTCACTGACCATGAGAGACCATCCCCACCAGCGCGACGGCTTCGACCCTCGCCGCGAGCGCGGCGGCGGCCGAGGCCCGCGTGTATTCGCACCCGGCGACTTGAAGCTGTTGCTGCCCGCGTTGATCGCCGAACAGCCGTGTCATGGCTACGACTTGATCCGCCGCATCGAAAGCCTTTTCGACGGCGCTTACACCCCCAGCCCCGGCGTGATCTACCCGACGCTGACCTTCCTGGAAGAAAGCGATTTGATCCAGGGCGACGCCGAAGGCGGAAAAAAACGCTACACAATCACCGACGCCGGCCGTCTCTTCTTAAGCGAGCAACAGGTGGCCCTGGACGGCGTACGCATGCGCATTGATGTGAGCAAGCGCTCGTTGCGGGGCCATGACCGCCCGCCGGAAATCCACGAGGCGGTGCACAACCTGCGTCATGCCCTGCACTCGCACCACGGGCGCTGGAGCCCGGAAGAAATCGTTCGTGTCGCGGCGCTGCTCAACAGCACCGCCCAATCCATCGCCGACGGGAAAGCTCAATGAATACGCAAGTTATCCACCGCGTGACCCACGAAATCAAACGTCGCCGCCTCGAAGTCCTGCGGGTGGTCGACATCACCCCGCGCATGCGTCGCATCACCCTGGGCGGGCCTGAACTGGCGGGCTTTGTCAGCCTGGGCAGCGACGATCACATCAAGCTGCTGTTCCCGCAGAACCCCGAGGAACAGGCAGCGCTGGAAAGCCCGACCTTCACCATCAAAGGCGACGGCCCGCAACCGCCGATGCGCGACTACACGCCACGGCGTTTCGACCTGAGCACCGGCGAGTTGGACATCGACTTCGTGCTGCACGGCGATGGCCCTGCGTCCACCTGGGCCGACCAGGTGCAGGTCGGCCAGCACCTGTACATCGGCGGGCCACGGGGCTCGATGATCGTGCCGGATATCTTCGACAGCTACCTGCTGATCGGCGATGAAACCGCCCTGCCCGCCATCGCTCGGCGCCTCGAAGAACTGCCCGCTGGGCGCACTGTATTGGCGGTAATCGAAATCGCCAATGCGGCGGAAAAACAGGCGCTGCAAAGCGCTGCCGATGTGGAAGTGATCTGGGTGATTCGCGGTCAGGACGACCTGCTCGATACAGTGCAGAAGCTGACGCTGCCGGCTGGTTCGCTGTACAGCTTCGTGGCCACCGAAACCAAGTTGTCGCGCCAGGTTCGGCGCGTGCTGTTGGACACCCACAAGATCAATGAGGACTACCTCAAGGCCGTGGGCTATTGGCAGGCCTGACCCCTGACCTGTAGGAGCCGGCTTGCCGGCGATGGCGGTATACCTGACACACCGCGATCGCCGGCAAGCCGGCTCCTACAGATTAGCGTGCAGGTTTTAGCGCTCGATCCAGCCCCACCACCACAAGCGCAATCAGCACAAACCCCGCCAAAATCTGCCCGGCGTTCACGAACACCTGTGGATAACCCAAGGTGTCCACGTCAATGAACGGGTACTGATACTGCCCGAGCAAATGCCCCCGCAGCAGCACATAGGCAAAGTACACCAACGGGTACAGCACCCAGGCGCCGATGTGCCTGAGGCGCAGGGTTCCCTTGGGCACGCAGCGCCACCAGTAGAGTAAAAACAGCACCGGCATCACGTCGTGGAGCAATTCGTCGGCGATGAATTGAAAGCCTTCGGGCTGCCACAAATGCCGCAGCAACAGGTTGTAGGCCAGGCTCACCACCGCGATGCTCACGGCGATGCCACTGCTGGTTTTGGGCGCGAGAAAAAAGCGCTTCGCCGCAGAATCACGATCCACCAGCGCATAGCTCAGCACCACCACCACCAAGGTGTTGGTCAGTACCGTGAAGAAACTGAAAAAGTTGATCAGCCCGCCCAGCAGGCTGGCGCCGCTGGTCCAGCGCGAATAGAAGATCAGGTATTGCTGGATCGCCAACCCCACCCAACCGGCCAACGCCGCAGCCGCCACGAACCGCTTCATGGGGTCAGTCCAGCGGGCGTTTGGTGCGCATCAGCTTGACGTACAACCCTTCGACCTTCTCCCGCGCCCAGGGGGTTTTACGCAGGAAGGTCAGGCTCGACTTGATGCTCGGATCGCTCTTGAAGCAGCGAATATCAATGCGCTCGGCCAGCCCCGACCATTCGTAGTGTTCCACCAGGGTGGTGAGCACGTGCTGCAGGGTCACGCCGTGAAGAGGGTCGTTGCTTGTCGCGGTCATGCCGGGCCTTTTGCAATAAGAGGAAATACAGCCGCGCACCTTAGCCGACGGGGCGTGCAGGTGGAAGCACCGCATTGAATATAGCCCCTTGGGAAAAGTTCCCCTTTTCAGCGAAAAAAGAGATGTTATATTGTAACGATACTTATCAGATTGTTATGAAAAGTAACGCGCTCGAAACCGTTTTAAGCCTTCTCTTTTTGCCGTTTTGCCAAGGAATGTCCCGATGTCCCTCTCCTCACTGTGGCGCTTGTCCCCGCTTGCCGCCGCCCTGTTGATCAGCTCCCACACCCAGGCCCTGGAACTGCAACCCCAAGTCATCACCGGTAACCCGCTGGGCAGCGAGCAACTTGCCTCGCCGACCACCGTGCTGGAAGGTGATGACCTGACCCTGCAACAAAAAGGCAGCCTCGGTGAAACCCTCAACAAGCAGCCGGGCGTGTCGTCCTCGTACTTCGGCCCGGGGGGCAGCCGGCCGATCATCCGTGGCCAGGACGGCGACCGCATCCGCCTGCTGCGTAACGGCGTGGGCGCACTGGACGCTTCGTCGCTGTCCTACGACCACGCCGTGCCGCTGGACCCGGTCAACGTCGACCGCATCGAAATCGTGCGCGGCCCGGCGGCTTTGCTGTACGGCGGCAGCGCCATCGGCGGCGTGGTCAATACCTTCGACAACCGCATCCCCACCGAAGCCATCGAAGGCATCCACGGTGCCGGTGAGTTGCGTTACGGCGGCGCCGACACCACCCGCAGCAGCGCCGGCAAACTGGAAGCCGGCAACGGCACCTTCGCCTTGCACCTGGACGCCAACGCGCGGGAATTCAACGACCTGAAAATCCCTGGCTACGCCCGCAGCCGCCACGCACCGGAGAGTGAAGACGGCCCCGGCAAAAACGGCCGCCTGGGCAACAGCGACGGGCGCCAGGACGGCGGCGCGGTGGGCGGTTCCTACACCTGGGACGACGGTTACGCCGGGCTGTCCTACAGCAACTACGACAGCAACTACGGCTCCCCCGCCGAGCAGGATGTGCGCATTCGCATGAAGCAGGATCACTACGCGTTCGCGTCCGAGATCCGCAACCTGCAAGGCCCGTTCACCTCGGTGAAACTCGACGCGGGCTACACCGACTACGAGCACCGTGAAATCGAAGGCGGTGAAACCGGCACGATCTTCAAGAACAAAGGCTATGAAGCCCGCGTGGAAGCCCGCCACCAACCCATCGGCCCGTTTGATGGCGTGGTCGGCGCCCAGGTGACCCGCAACGAGTTTTCGGCGCTGGGCGAAGAGGCCTTCGTGCCGCAGACCGACACCAATGCTGGTGCGCTGTTCATCCTTGAAGAAATGCAAGCCACCGAGCGCCTGAAACTCAGCCTCGGCGGGCGCCTGGAACACACCACAGTCGACCCGGATGCCAAGGGCAACGCGCGCTTTGCCGGTGCCGACAAGTCCAATGACTTCACCGCCGGCAGCCTGTCGTCGGGCGCGGTCTACACCCTCACGCCGGTCTGGTCCCTGGCCGCAACCCTGGGTTACACCGAGCGCGCGCCAACGTTCTACGAGCTGTACGCCAACGGCGCCCACGTTGCCACCGGCACCTACGAATTGGGCGACGCCAACCTGTCGAAAGAGAAAGCCGTGTCCAGCGACCTGGCGCTGCGTTTTGACAATGGCACCCACAAGGGCAGCTTCGGCGTGTTCTACAGCCGCTTCTCCAACTACATCGGCTTGTTGGGCACCGGTCGTACGCTGAACGATGAAGGCGAAGAAGACGCCGCAGGCATTCCTGAATACAAATACTCTGGTGTGCGTGCCCGTTTCGCCGGCTTCGAAGCCCAGGATCACTGGAAACTTGGCGAAAGCGCCTACGGTAAATTCGCGCTGGAACTGTCGGGCGATTACACCCGCGCCACCAACCTGGACACCGGCGAAGCCTTGCCCCGCATCGCCCCGCTGCGCTTGAACAGCGGGTTGTTGTGGGAACTGGACCGGTGGCAGGCACGTATCGACGTGGAACATGCCGCAGGCCAAGGCCGTGCACCGGACAACGAGAGCGGCACCGACGGCTACACCACGCTGGGGGCGAGCGCGGGGTATCGCTTCAATGTGGGGGGCAGCCAGTGGCTGGCGTTTGTGAACGGTGAAAACCTGACGAACCAGACCGTGCGGTATGCCAGCTCGATCCTGCGCGACATCGCGCCGGCGCCGGGGCGCAGTGTGCAGTTTGGTGTGCGCACCACCTTCTAAAAACAACCACCTGTAGGAGCCGGCTTGCCGGCGAGGGCGCCCTTGAAATCGCCATCGCCGGCA